>CAXTRM010000029.1:0-6826 GCA_964246625.1 uncultured Acidobacteriaceae bacterium | reverse complement strand
CCACTGCCTACTACTACATCGTCCAGGCGAGCGGCCCCGCTGGCACGACGACCATAGGCGGCCCAGTAAGCGCGACGACGCTTGCCCTTGCTCCGAATACACCTCCCTTCTGGGATGGGAGCAACATCCCGGTCACGCCGGCCGGCGACGTCATCACGATGAAATTCCTGAACCGCACCAATGGCCAGTACCCTGACAGCCAGGTCTTCTGGAGCGCAACGGTCGGCGGCGTCACCACGACAAACTCCATCGCGGCCCAGCCGACGTTTTCCATGCCGGCAAACGCCTCGGGGCGCATCTACTTCTACCTCGGTGCGGTGAATCAGAGTACCAAGAACTACTGGGACTTCCTCGAGTACACCCTTGGCTCCAACTTCATCAACATGAACTCCACAAGGGTGGATGCCTTTGGGCTGAAGTATGCCTTCCGGCTCACCTGCGGCGATGGAACGGACATTGCCATCGGCGAAACAGCCAACACCTTCGCTGAAGATCGCGCGAGCACCTTTCAGCGCTACCTCCAGGCCGTACCGGCAAACTTCCAAACGCTGGCACAGCTGCAGGCACCGTACCGCATCGTGTCGCCTTCCGCCGGCGGCTTCGACACTGGTGGACCGTACCAGACCTACTACAACGACTGGATCTCGCAGCTCTGGGCAGCCAACGGCATCACGCTGCCCCTCGCTGTCCCGAACGGGGACGGGCTAGGCAGCTACCCGGATCTGTCTGCCGCAATCTACCGCCATGTCGGCGGGTCAGCAGGTACCTTCAACGCCGATGGAACCTTGAAGTCGCAAGCCCTGTGGGGTAATCCAAACACCTTCTACCAGACCGCCCCCTTCAGCTATTACGCAAAGTTCCTGCATGCCAACGCCATCAACGGCCAACAATATGCATTCCCCTATGACGATGCAGGAGGGTACTCCGGTGACGTAGGTTGCGACACACCAAAGACCCTAGTTGTCGCTATCGGATGGTAGACAAGAGGGCGCTCAAGCAGTTGACCTGCTCTACTGAGGTCTGCAGCAGATGCGAGGCGGTGTGGACAGCGCACCGCCTCGCTCTCGCAGAAAGTATGAAGCCGCGAACGGCCTTGACTCATGAACCTGCTAGTCACGAGGTGCCCACACCCTGAATGTCTCGTTGTGAAATAACGGACGTTGCGGGTATGTCTGAGCCGCGCAACCTGCAGGCGTCTATTCGTCCTTGCCATGTGCCAGCGGCATCAGCACCACATCGGGGCAACACTGATCAGACCAGTGAAGCTGCAGTCAGTTCAGACCGCAGTCCGCAAGGCGGCTTGGCCCCGAATTGCCTCCGTGCGGCTACAAGTCGATGCATGCCTCGCACAGCGGATGTTCATCTGCCGGGATGGCTCATCGCGAACAGTGCAAGCTGTAGCTTTCGTGCTATTGCTTAGTGACGTCCTATCCATCAAGAATCGAAGCGGTTCCTGATCTGATGCTTGGTGGCTTACAGCCCAACTCGGTGATGTAGTGCGGTCGACCAGTACCTGGTGTCTCTCAGCGACGGTTCGGCTGCTGATCGGCTTTTCCGTTTTGTGGATGATGAGCGGCTGTGGTGCGGATAAGCATGCCCTTGCTCCTGCCGCCCCAGCTGCCACACTCAGCACCGTGTCGGTGGACTTCGCGCCCACGACGGTGGGGACTGCCGCCGCCGCGATCACGGTCACACTGACGAATAACGGTGGGTCGCCCTTACTGTTTGGCGGCCAAGTCCTGAGCGAGACAAGAGACTTCTCGTTCACCACGACCTGCGGAGTGACACTGGCCGTAGGTCAGAGTTGCATGTTCCAGGTCCAGTTTGTACCTCAGAGCGCCGCAAACTTTACCGGAACCCTTACGATCAAAGACAACAACGAAGACAGCCCGGGTGCCCAGCAGGTGGTGGCTCTAAGCGGCACAGGAACCCCGGTCCCGGTGCCTCAAGCTGCACTCGCCCCTGCCAGCCTGAACTTCGGCCAAGGTGTTCTGCATGGTTCCGTCCCTTCACAGACGGTCACTTTAAGCAACACAGGCACTGCGGAGCTTGCCATTGCCAACGTGCACCTGAGCGACACCGCAGACTTCAGCTTCGCGGGTTCCACCTGCGGCACGTCGTTAGAGCCTGGAACCACCTGCTCCCTTTCTGTTGCGTTTTCACCTCAAACAGTGGGACCTGTCGATGGGACCTTGCAAGTGACAAGCAACAGCGGTGGAGCGCAGGGTGTGCAGCAAACCGTGGCCCTCACTGGGACAGGCCTGCCCCTTCCTGTGCCTCGCTTGAGCCTGAGCGCGACGAATGCCTCCTTTGCAGGGACAGTGCTGAAGACGAGCAGTGCGCCACAGGTTGTGACTTTGAGCAACACGGGCACGGGCTCCCTAATGATTCGCAGCGTAACCCTCGCGGACACTACGGACTTCACTCTGGCGAGCACTTGTGGAGCCATGCTGGCCGCAGGAGCAACGTGCAGCCTGTCGGTCAGCTTCAACCCGCAGACGACCGGCCCTGTTCTGTCAACAGTGGTTTTAACCGACGATAGCGAACTCCTCACGGGAACAGTGCAGCAAACGATCTCGTTGATCGGAACAGGGCTGCCGGTACCGAGTGCCAAAGCGGCCCTGACACCGGCGACAGGTTCTTTCGGAAGCGTCAACGTGGGCAGTGCCAGTCAGATGCAGAACTTCATCCTGAGCAACAGTGGTACAGCTCCTCTAACAATCAGCGATGTCATGTTAAGCGATGCAAAGAATTTCTCGCTGATGAACAGCTGCGGATCGAGCCTGCCTGCCAACGCAAGCTGCACCATCAGCTTGACCTTCCAGCCGCAAACTCCGGGTGCCTTCAACGCACGCTTAACCGTAAGTGACAACAGCGACGGATCCAGCAGCTCACAGCAGATTGCCCAGCTTAGCGGCACCGGTTCTACCCTTCCAACTCCACTGGCCGTGTTGACCCCCGCCGCTTTGGGCTTTCCAGACACGACAGTAAGCCTGGACGCAGCCCCGCAAACACTAACACTCACCAACACAGGCCATGCGTCGCTCACTATCAGCGGAGTCAGCTTGAGCGATACGCAGGATTTCACCTTGAGCTCGACCTGCCCGGCAGTGCTGGCGCCAGCAGCAGCTTGCACCTTGTCTCTTGGCTTCCAGCCTAAAACGATAGCTATCCTTCAAGCTACGCTGACGATCGCAGACAACAGCGGCAGCACGGACCCTTCTGGCGCGGGAACGGCCCAGCAAACTGTGTCCCTCGTGGGGAAGGGTATAGCGTTCAACAAGCCGCGCGCCGCGACCTCCCCCTCCAACCTTAGCTTCCCGCAGACGGTGACGCATTCCAGCACCGCCGCGCAAACAGTAACTCTGACCAACACGGGCTCGCAACCGCTGAGTGTCTCAAGTGTTGCACTGAGCGGGACTTCAGCAGCAGCCTTTCAGATAGCAAATGACAATTGCACGGGTTCGCTCGCTGCAGGTGCTTCCTGTACAGAATCTATCCTGTACAGCCCGAGGCTGGGCAGCGCCAGTGATACAGCCAACCTCGTCTTCACCGATGATGCGCTTGGGCAAGAAGACTCCACGCAAGTGGTGCCATTGAGCGGCTCAGCCATAGCAGAGGTGGACAGCGCGGAGAACTTCGGCGATTCGCTCACCTGCGGCTTCTATGCCCTGCCCCATGATGGAACTGGCCTGGTCTGGTCAATGGAGGGATATGCCGGTCTGCTCGACACGCAGCTCGGGGTTCCTGCGCAGAACTGGTGCCGGCAGGGCGACACCGCAGCCGACATGTCAAGGCTCTGGGTACCCTTTCACAGCACACCAAACAACACAGGCCACCAGTTGTATACCTTGATGGTCGGCGTGAACGACGCCTACCGCTATGGCATCGCACCCATGGCACTCCAAACCTACACCGCAGAAGTTGCCGCAGCTGTTTCATGGCTTGCGGTCCCGAACAGTGACAAGGTGTTGGCAAAGGACATCACGGAACAGATAGGCACCTGGAGCCAGGATGTCGGTTTCGGGATGATGTCGACCGACGCAGGCGCGAGTCTCACCTTTGACGTGAACCAGGCAACGGCGGGCAGGAATCTTCATCTGGTGTACCACGTGTGGGCTCAGCCCTATGGGCAGGCGGGCAGGGCAGAGATTACCGTGGATGGCGCCGTGCAGGCTACTGTGGAGGAGTCGCAGAACTCTGGGGTCTATCTCCCAACAGAAAACGGGACGGCCGACACTTTTCTGGTCCAGAAAGTGCCTTTGGGAGCGGTTGGGCCGCACACTGTCACGTTTCGCTCGGTTGGGCCCGCGGGTTCTGCGGTGGGACTGCTGTGGGCAGGTGTGGCGCAGCAGGACTACCGGACGGTAGACGGTGCTCCGCAAGTTCTGGTGGGGTATGTAACCAATTCGCCATCCGGCAATCAAACCTTTGCGGCTGACAACTACAGCCTGCAGTTAATGGCCCTCATTCCCACGTTGGTTGCCGATGGCATGAACGTGAAAGGGGTAAACACAACGCGCGTGATGGATCCTAATACCGACTTCGCTGATATCCTCCACCCAAACAACTCAGGACATGCAAAGCTGGCCACAGCCTTCGAACAGGCACGCTGACCACGAGTACCACAAGAGCTTGTTTGGACGGCCTGCGCTGGATCCCTCTGATGATCTTTTTCGCAACGTGCTTGGTTAACGTGATGCTTTTCTTTCGGCATAGCAAAGTGAGAGCCGACCTGACACAATGCCGTTCATTTAGCCTGCTCGTACTTGGTTCCAGCTTGGTAAGCTGCAGGAGGGAACGCGGCGGAAGCCTCTTTGCGACGTGTAGGACCAAGCCGATGCTTCACCAAAATGAAGCTGAGATCGCAAGGCCGGCCTTCGCCGCAGCATCTTCGCTTCCGGGTCGACGGGCCTGTCCTACTTCCGTTTCTGCCCAGAGGGGCCTCGGCGCAGCCACATAACCGGGGCGGGTGAACCTTCAGGAGTCGAGTCGCCCTGACCCCAGCAACGCAGGATAAGCAAAGGTTCTGAACAGTTCCTTTCTCCTTGATCTATCTCAGCGCAAAGCATGTACTGTTCCATGTGCGAGGCGGGCTGAAAGCGTGGTAATCAGGTGAGTCTGCAAAATTTTCAGTTGACTGTCTTCCGTGCCGTTGCCAGGCACCTGAGTTTCAGCAGAGCCGCTTAGGAGCTCCTGCTTACCCGGCCTGCAATCACACAGCAAATCAAAGCGCTTGAAGAGCAGTTTGGCCGTCCGCTCTTCCACCGTGGAGGTGGACGGATCTCCCTTACTCAGGGGGTCTTGCCCTGCTGCCGTTTGCAAAGAGAATCAAGGTGCTGAGTGACGAGGCCTTCGCGGCCGTTGCAAAGGCCTATGGTCACGAAGTGGGCGAGTTGAGTGTCGGCGCCTTGCAAACCATCGCCCAGTACCTCCTTCCACGCTTCATCGCCGCTTTTCTGCAGAGGAGTCCGCAGGTACGCGTCACTGCCCGTAGCGGCAACAGCAGCGAGATGCTCTCTGCCCTGATCGCAGGAGAGATCCAGCTCGCGTTGCTTGAAGGTCCCGAACAGCGTTCTGACGTCCACATGACCCTTTATGGAAGACCGCATGGTGCTCGTCGTTCCGGCAAGCCATTCACCATCGTCAATGTGCAGCAGCCAAAGTATGTAGAAACCATGGCACAGGGAATTGCCGCGGAGCCGTTGGCCGCACGGAAGAGCTATCTGCCATTCATGCACTCGATCCAATGGCGCCGTACCTGTCCACGCCCTTTGAGCAGGCATGGTTCCAGTTCTTCGGCCACACACTCCGGGGGCAAGAGAAGGAACAACCTTGCTGGAAGCGTTGTACGCTGCTTACCAATCAATCTTTGAGGGATGCCGTAGGTCAGGATGAGGTGAAGCGCAACTTTTCAGCAGAAAGCAAGGCCGATGCGGAAGCGGTGATTGCAAATGTGAGGCGCGCGCTTCGTGAGGAGATCGAGCAGCTTCCCTGGTTATCAGCCGAAGCCAAACAGGAAGCTCTGAAGAAGGTCGATTTCTGAGTGTGGGAGAAAACCGCCGACAACGGAGGGCTGCGCATAGCCTATAGGGCCTTGCACGATCTGCAGAAGAACCAATCTCCTGACTCGCATCGCAGCAAGATCGGTGGCTACACCGAAGACCAGCGGTTCTTTCTCGGCTTTGCGCAGTCCTGGTGTGAGACGCGAACCGAGGCCTGTCAGCGTGTTCGAGATGTGGAACGGGCCGCTGGACTGCGCCGATCCGGTAGCGGTACCAGTGCAGGACCACATCGACGAAATCTGGATTTTCAAAGGAAGCTTCTGTCTGCGCGTACGTCGCTTCCGCGAAGTGCCAGGTTGGAGAGAACTACCGCCACAGATAGCGGCAAAGTTCGGCACGGTCCTGGGCCAGTGCTCAGACTCATGAAGCTTCGACGACTGCTGTGCAACTGGTCTGCAATCCCTTGACCCATGCTTGAGTTCCGTCCGGATCGGTCCCTGTGTTCAGAAAAAGAGTGCTGTGCTGCTCACCAAAGACTGATTGGCCGGTGCAACGCCGGTGTGCTCTATCGGATCGGCATGCTCTGTAAACCACTCACTATGAAGGACTTTGGTCTTCAAGTCCCGCCTTTGGCATCGCCCTGGGAATCCGGCCAGCGCGTGGCAGATCCGACGGCACCAAAGCTGGCGCTGAAGTTCTTCTAAGCAATTTGACAGGAATGCGACAAAGCCGCGGAAGGGAGGTGGTGCTAAGTAGTTGAAATGATTGGTGGACCTGATCGGGATCGAACCGATGACCTCTTCCATGCCATGGAAGCGCGC
>CAXTRM010000028.1:20100-20656 GCA_964246625.1 uncultured Acidobacteriaceae bacterium | reverse complement strand
GACCCGGGGATGAGCCCAGGAAGACCCTGTTGGTGTGGTGGCACCTCCTTTCGCTGGACGCGGCTACCGTCGCCGCGGTGTGGGTGTGGTTTGTCGCCTGGTGTGCGGGTATCACGCTTCCCGTTGCGGACCTCCTCGCCATGTTTCTGGCAGTCTGGACCCTGTATGCGGCGGATCGACTGTTGGATGCCCGCCCCTTGCAGCTGGAACTCCGGGTCGCTGGCCTGGAAGCCCGTCACCACTTCCACCATGCCCACCGCACGGGGTTTCTGGCCGCCATTGTGGCAGCCAGCGTGGCGATTGCGTGGTGTTTGCGCCGGCTGCCCGAGGCCGAACTCCATTGGTACGTTCTGCTGGTAACGCTCCTGAGTGCATGGTTCATCCTCGTGCACGCCCGACCGATCAAAGCAGTGGAATCCGCCCATCGCTTGCCGAAGGAGGTAGCAGTCGGCCTGTTCTTCCCGGCGGCGGTCTTCCTTCCGACCGTAGCGAGGATGCCCGCCCTGCGCGCGGCGCTGCTGCCCGATGCGCTGGTATTTGCCGCTTTGTGCACCCT
>CAXTRM010000028.1:1235-20090 GCA_964246625.1 uncultured Acidobacteriaceae bacterium | reverse complement strand
GAACTGCCTGTTTGTTTATGTATGGGAGCACCCCGTGGAAACCATGCAACAACCACGTCCCGCCAGAAACGGCGAGCGTGCAACGGCCCACGCGTCGACCCGTTGGAGTGCGCGACACGTCCAGGTGCTGGGTGTCGGCCTGTGCGTCTTCGCAGGCCTCGTGCTGGTGGTCGTGGGAGAAAGAGGGCAAGGCCTGGCACATGCCACGGCGGCGCCCTGGGCTTGCCTGCTCAGCGGCATCGCGCTTCTGGCTGTGCACCGGGAGCGTTGGCGGCTGCGCAGGACGACGCTGCGGGCACTGGCCGACCTTGCCCTGCTGAGCCCGATCCCGCTCGCCGTGGCTATGGTGTTGCTGGCTCGCCATGCCTAGGGAGCTAGGGACAGAGCAGCACCTCCCAGAGATGGAAGAGCGGCGAGGGCCACCGAACTTCGACCGTGTAGCGCGCCTGTACCGGTGGGCCGAGCTTTTCTGCCTGGGGCCGATGCTGCAGCGGGCGCGAGTGCATTTCCTTCCCGTGTTGTGCGGACGGCGCAAGGTCCTGGCGTTAGGGGATGGGGATGGGCGTTTCCTCTGCCAGCTGTTAAGGGCCTCTCCGACGCTCGGCGCCGTTGCTGTCGATGCAAGCGCCCGCATGCTGGAGCTCCTGCGCGTCCGATGTGCCTTTGCCGGGAGTCGCCTGACCACATGCCGGGTGGATCTTCGGGCACTTCCAGATCTGCCCTTGCTCTACAACGCCGACCTGATCGTCAGCCACTTCGCGCTGGATTGCCTGTCGCAGGCCGAGGTCGAAGGGCTTGCCGGTGCGCTCGCGGCAGTTGCGACACCAGGAGCCGTTTGGGTTGTGTCCGACTTCGCGATCCCGGCCCGGCACCCCTGGAAGACCCTGGCAACGGTCTATGTAGGCGCTCTGTATTTCGCGTTTCGGCTGCTGACGGGCCTCCAAGCGCGGCGCTTGCCAGACCACCACAGGGCTCTGCGGAGCCAGGGATTCCGGCGGATGGTGCGGACAGAGTGGCTCCGAGGACTGATCTTCAGTGAGGTCTGGCAGGCAGAAACGACCGGCCGCGGCCTGCCGAACGCGCAACTTCGATCCCCTGTTGCTCATCCACCCAGATGTGAGTACTACAGCAAACCAAGTGAATGCAGCAGTTCAGGCACCTGCACGGGATCAGGTGGCGAAGATAGCGCAAGCTGAGACTGGGCGCAAAGGCAATCAGGATCCGAAGGCAAACGGTGCCGTAAAGTACCTGGCCCACCCAAACCGGGAGGGCTTGAACGTGTTCCTGATGCGACATGCGAGCGCGGGAACCCGGCGCGTGAACCCGAAGCTGGACGTCAAGCGGCCTTTGGACAAAGACGGAAAGCGGCACTGCTTGCAGTTGGCGCAGGTGCTCGGCGGTTTACGGATCAACTTCGATCTGATTGTGTCCAGCCCGCTGAAGCGTTGTTTGCAGACCGCCCAACTTGTGGGAACCGAGCTCGGGTATGAGGCCAAGATCCTCCATGCCAAAGCCCTGGAACCGGGTGCGGAGTTCGCTCAGTTTCAGCGCCTGCTGCACGAGTGCCGCAGCTACGAGAACGTGCTCATGGTGGGACACAATCCAAACATGACCGGCTTTCTTGGTCAGCTGATCGCCCAGGGCGCCGACCGGGAAGCCAGCAACGCCTCAGCCAGCGTGCGATTGCGGAAGGGGTCCCTTGCGCGGGTCACCGTAGAACGCGGCACCGCCACGTTGAAGTGGCTGCTGGATCCGCGGCTGGTGCGGGGCCTTTATGCGACCTCGACAAAGAGCTCGCGCCGAAAGACCTCGCGAAAGTAGACGGCTTCCTTTTTCAGCGACCAAATCTCCAGCTCCGCCCCGCCGCGGGAGGGTTGGAGTTGCAGCAGCACCCGCTTAGGGAAGACGCGGGCCTTCACCCGCAGAGAGCCACCCGTGCGCTCGGCACAGGCAGCCTGGGCAAGCCGAAGCAGAACCACGGCCCGCTTGATGTTGGCATGCTCTTCGACGGGCACCAGGCGCATGGGCCGGTCCATCGGGCTCGGCCTGCTTTTCCCCAGGTAGCGACTGATGGCAGCCACGATGACGCGTTGCGTGGGGGAAAAGCCGAAGATCTCGGAGTTCGCCACGATGTATTGCGTGTGCCGATGGTGTCCCTGGTGGTTCATGAACTTGCCGGTGTCACGCATCATGGCCGCGGCAGAAAGCCACAACCGGTACTCTTCGGGCAGATCGTGGATCTTGGCCAAACCGTCGAAAAGGGCCTCGGCCTGTTGGCGCACGGGCTCCTGCTTGGCAGGATCCACGCGGTACCGGCGGCACACCTCCAGAACGCCCTCCCAGCGCTCGCTTTCCATGGTGCGATGCACGCTGGCGCGGGTATCGGCATCGGCAAGCATCTGGGCCAGCACACCGTCGCGCAGGCCAAGCGGCGAGTAGCGGAAGCCTCCAAGACCCGCGCGCTCCAGCAGGGCCGCATAGACCTGCGCTCCCCCGACGATGATCTCGGAGCGTTTCGGGCCGATGCCCGGCACGGCGGCCCGCTGGGCGTTGCTCATCTTCAGGAGCTTGTCCGCGAGCCGGCGCACGGACGCCGTGTCGGTTTCAAGCACCACGGGAGGCGCCACTTTCCGGCCGCGGACGGCTTTGGCGACGTGCTTCTCGATTGCGCCCTCCGCGGGCAGGGCGTGGCTGGCTTCGGCGAGCGCGGCGGCTGTGCCCGAGGTGGCGATCACGCTGTCCACGGCCGGCCGACCCATCTTGCGATCCAAGCGGGTTAACTCGCGCTCGATGAACTGGCGCAGGCGACCGACGTCCTCCCTCGAGGGTGGGTCGCTGCGAAGAAACTCCTGTTGGAGGCGCACGGCCCCAAGCGGGAGGCTGACCAGCGCCTGGCTGCGTCCACCGGCGGACAGGGGCATCTCACACGAACCCCCGCCAAGGTCGATCAGGAGACTGCGCTTGCGCGCTTCCGGCTCGTGCGCCATAACTCCAAGATGAATGAGACGACCCTCTTCCAGGCCACTGATGACCTCGAGGTTCCAGCCGGTGGCTGATTTCACCCGGGTACGAAAGGCTTCGGCGTTGAGCGCGTCGCGCGTCGCGCTGGTGGCGACGACACGAACCTGATCGACCACGTGCTCCTGCACCGTCTTGTGGAAGCGCTTCAGGGCCTTGAGGGTGCTTGCCATCGCTTCCGGAGAGATTACGCCGGTTTCAAAGACGCTTTCCCCCAGCCGCGTGACCTCGCGATCCTCAAAGAGCGTTCGCAGCTTGTGCTGTTGCGTGATGGACGCGATGGCCAGGCGGCAGGAGTTGGAACCGATATCGATTGCCGCAAAGGTAGGCATGGGCCGGTGGCGTCTCCAGCGAAGGGGGTTGTGAGGTGTGTCACGAGTAAGATACATCGCGCCCAGAGGGCATGCGCGCGCATCCAGTCTTCAATGCCACATTTGGCCGCCGGTTTGTGGGGCCAAGTCCAGCTTGCTACTTTGAAGGAACGACGCTTTGCTTTCGCATGTGGATGCACCCACTCTCACGCCCACACCCGCACGCTCACCCTTTGCCTTGCCGCGCCCTGTCGCGCTGCTTGCCCTGGGGCTGCTTTGGCTCGCTATCTATGGCGCCTCGCTGTTTTCGCCGCCGTTGCTGGATGACGCGGACGCAACCCACGCGCAGGCAGCACGCGCCATGGTGTCCAGTGGCGATTGGGTGACGCTGCATGTGGATGGGGTCCGGTACCTCGAAAAGCCTCCTCTACCGTACTGGATCACCGCGGTCAGTATGCGCGTGTTCGGCTTCAACAGCTTCGCGACCCACCTTCCGCTGGCACTGACCGTGCTCGCATTGGCGGCGCTGGGATGGGCCTGGGGGCGCCGTGGGTGGGATGAGCGAACGGGCTGGTACGCCGCCCTGTTCACCCTGACCTCGGCGGGCGTGTTCCTGTTTACCCGCGTCTTCATTCCGGATGCCCTGCTGTCGCTGTTGCTGGCTTTCATGCTGTATGCCGTGCTGAACGCGCTGGAAGCACCCTCGGGCGCGTCTGTGGCGTGGGCTTCGGCTGCGTGGGTTGCGCTTGGCCTTGCGGTCCTCACCAAGGGCTTTGTGTCCCTGGTGTTTGCCTTTGCCGCCCTCGCCCTTTACCTATGGCTGTCCGGGCAGCACCGGTTGTGGCGCCGGCTGCATCCGCTCGGTGGCATCGCGCTGTTGCTGGCCGTGGCGGCTCCTTGGCACATTCTGGCAGGGCTGCGCAACACGGGCGGGGCGAACGGCCACGGGTTCTTCTGGTTCTACTTCATCAATGAGCATGTGCTGCGCTTTCTGGGCCGTCGCGTGCCGGTGGACTACAACAAGCTGCCCGGCTACCTGTACTGGTCGCTGCACCTTGCCTGGCTGTTTCCCTGGAGCCTGTTGGCCCCCGTCGGTTTGCTGGCAGCGTGGCAGCGACGGGAAGGGTGGCTACGATCCTGCCGGGCAGCCCCGGCAGGCAGCTTCGGCAGCCGAAGCGTGCTCATGCTGGGCATCTTTGCCGCCCTGGTGCTGGTGTTTTTCAGCCTGTCCACCAATCAGGAGTACTACACCTTCCCTGTGTACCTGCCGCTGCTGCTGCTGTTGGCCGCTGCCCTTTCCCACACCGAACAGGCCCGAGCATCGACGGGTGAAGCGAGTGCGCTTTGGCGCACCCTGTGGATATCGCAAGCGGTGCTGACCGTGGTGGGCCTGCTGGTGGCGGGAGCGCTTGCCTTTGGTCTGTGGAGCGCCCGCGGCCTGCCTGCCGCGCCCAATGTGGGCGATCTGCTTGCACACCGCGGGGTGGGCGACTATACCCTTTCGATGTCGCACTTTTTCGATCTCACCGGCGCATCGTTTTCCGCCCTGCGCCTGCCGGCCTGGTTGGCCTGTAGCGCCTTTGCGCTGGGACCGATGCTGGCGCTTCTGCTTCGACGCGAAAAAAAGAATCTTGCCGCAACCGCCGTCCTGGCACTGACCAGTTCCGTCTTTCTGATAGCTGCCCATGTTGCCCTTATCCGCTTCAGTTCCATGCTGTCTTCCGACAACTTTGCCCGCCGTATCCAGGCCCTTGAGCAGGACGGCCAGGCTTCGCCTCGGAGCGAAGTGTTGCTGTTTGGAGATCAGGCGTTTGGCTCTTCCCTTCCGTTCTATCTTGGCCAGCGTGTCCAACTGGTCGATGGCCGGAGCACTTCCATGCTCTTCGGCAGTACCTTTGCCGATGTGCCGCCCATCTTCCTTAGCTCGCAACAACTGCTCCGCGAGTGGGGCCAGGGCGAACGCAAGATCCTTTTTGTACCCCTGGAACACCGAGACGAGGTGGATCGGCTCCTTGGTTCCCGGCAGGTCCTTTTGGCAGAAAGTTCCGGCAAGGCGCTTGTCACGGATCGCCCCCTTCCCCGAGCCGTTTCGGCCGTCCAAGGACCTGAAGCCCGGAAGTGACACGCTTTGCTGAGGTCTGCACCCCAAGCTCCATCGCTTCGAGAGCAACGTCGCTGGCGCGCCTCGTCCCTGTTGCTCCTCTTTCTTTCCTGGCTGGTGACCCAGTTCTTCGGGCTGTTTCGACCGGGGCTGCTGGACGATGTGGACTCGATCTATACAGAAGTTGCCCGCGAGATGCTGGCGCGACACGACTACGTCACGCCGACCGTCGATGGCATACGTTTCTTTGATAAGCCGCCGCTGATGTACTGGCTTGCGGCCGGGTCCATGCACCTGTTCGGCCAGCAGGACTGGGCAGCACGCTTGCCGCTCGCCCTTGGGGTACTTGGGCTGCTGATCGCTGTATATGCGCTGGGGGTGCGGTTCTTTGCGGCCGAGGCTCCGCAGCATGCAAGCGATCGTGGCGGGCTGTATGCGGCACTGGCTACGGGCCTGTGCCTCGGCACGTACCTGTACACGCGCTTCTACATCCCTGACGTCCTGATGGCGCTGTGGATGACGCTGTCGGTCCACCTGTTCCTGATCGCCCTGGACCATGTGGACGAGAACCGGTCCGCCCTTTGGCCCAGTCTGGGCTTTGCCGCGGTGCTTGCCTTGAGTGTGCTGACGAAGGGCCTGATTGGCATCCTCTTTCCTCTTGGTTTTGCGTTTGGGTACCTGCTCTGGACTCGCCGGCTCGGCGCACTGCGCAACATGCCCGTGCTTGCCGCCGGCTCGGCCTTTACGCTGATCGCCGGCCCATGGCACCTACTCGCGGCCTTCCGCAACCCACCCACGCCCATGCCGCCTGGGCTAGGGCTGCCTTCCAGGGCCGGTTGGGCATGGTTTTACCTTTACAACGAACATGTGGCCCGGTTCCTGCAACGGCGCATTCCCCACGACTATGGCCAGGTGCCGGTTCCGCTGTTCTGGCTATTGCTATTTGTCTGGCTGCTACCCTGGACGCCCTTTGTTGTCCCCGCGCTGGTGAACGGCCTCCGCGAACTTCGCTCCGGCCGGGACGGCGCGGGACGCCTTCGTTCCAACTTCGTCTACGTCGCCCATCCCGCCCTGGATGGGGAGACGGCTCTTCCCGATCGCCGCGGCCAGGCGGCACGCGTACTGCTGCTGTGGGCTGGGCTGGTGCTCGGCTTTTTTACGCTGTCTTCACGCCAGGAGTACTACCACCTCCCCGCGCTGCCGGCCCTGGCCCTGCTTGCGGGTGGATTCCTGGCCCTTGCCGATACCCACCCACTCGATTGCGGTGCGGTCAGCGCCCAAGCCGCGCAGGCGCAAAGGCAGGCACTCAGCGCAGCGCAATGGACCCTTGCGCCGCTTGGCACCGTGCTGTGCGCGGTATGCGGCTACTTTGCCGTGACCGCCCCCACGCCCGCGCCGGGAGCCACGCTGGATAAGCTGTTGCAGTCCAATCCCGAGTTTTACAACCTTTCCCTGGGACACATCTTTGACCTGACAGGCCGTGCGATGGGCATGTTTCGCGGTCCCCTGATCACCGTGGCCTTGGGCATGCTGATCCTCGGTCCGATCGCTTGCATCGTTCGCCGGAAAAGGCAGACCTTTGCGGCAAACCTGCTGGTGGCCGGGGCCATGTGCCTGGTCCTGCTCGGCGCACATGAAGGCCTGGTGCGCTTCTACCCGATCCTTGGCTCCAAGGAGCTGGCCGAGGCCATCCAGGCGGAACGACGGCCCGGCGATGTCGTCGCTATCGATGGTGAGCTGACTGCCGGGTCCACCTTGCTGTTCTATGGCAAGCCACCCGTGTACCTTGTGAACGGCCGCGTGAATGGCCCGTGGTTCGGAAGCTTCTGGCCTAATGCACCGAAGATCTTTCTGGATGATCGAGGTCTGGCTCAGCTATGGAGCGGCCCCACGCGGGTGTTTCTTTTGACTTACCACCCGGAGCAGCGTTCGCCGGAGTTGGCCCGGCTTGCAGGCGTGCACACAATCGCACGATCAGGCGGCAAGACCGTGCTCACGAATCGATAGCCATAGGGTGGTAGGGCCGGAACGCTAAAGGTGCCCTGCCGCGCCTTCTTCGAGCTCAGGCGGCAGTTCCACGACACCGCCTTCTTTGAGCCGATAAATTTTGCCACGGTAGTAGAAGTTCTCCCCGAGGTAGCTGCAAGCCCAAAGCACCCCGCCGAGCAGATCGCGCAACGGATAGATCAGCGTGCTCAGCTCCCAATCAGGATCGCCAAGAACAAGAAGGACGCTGGCGGCCTGCAACCAGCGATTGGCCGCCGCAAAAAGCAGCCAAAGGGCTCCATACCCCGCACGCCTGTTCAGAAGGCCCCAGCAGAGTCCCATCAAGCCGAAAGGCATGGCAAAGGTGAGACCGCTGCCAAGGTGCCCCCAGGGCCGCGACCGGCGGGTACTCTGCATCCACCGCAGCTGGTTGCGAAAGCTGAGGGCGAAGGGCGAGTCCTGCACCATGAGGCGGATGACATGTGTGGCAAGCTGCACGCCCACGCCCATACCTGCAAGCCGGTTGCCGAGCACAAAGTCGTCCGCGTAGAACTGACCGAGCTCACCGAAGCCGCCCACATCCTGAAAGCTCTTACGGCGCACAGCCATGGTGGCGCCGAGGGCAAATTTCGTGCCCTCGATCATGTCCGCAACGAGAACACCGGAGGTCATCTCCACACTTTTACCGACCGCATCCACGCGGGACGAAAAGCCTGCCCCTGGATGCGCCGTGCCGATGTAAACACAGGAGGCGAGACCCACGCTGGGATCCCGCAGCGTTTGCACCATGCGCCGGAGGTAGTTGGGTGTTACCCGGACATCGGCGTCGCTGGTGATGTAGTTGTCGTTTTCGGCCACAGAGTCGAGCTTCGCCAGGGAGTACACCTTGGCGTTGTGAAACCGTGGTTGCGGCTCCCCGCAGGTTACATAACGTGCCTTCACCGCCGGGTAGCGCGCGCCGACGCGGCGTGCGAGTTGCAAACCTTCGTCCTCTTCCTTACGCGCGCAGAAAAGCAGTTCAAAAGCCGGGTAGTCCTGTTCGAAGAAGGTTTCGAGGTTGCGTTCCATGCCGGGTTCGGTCCCATGCAGCGGCTTTAACACGCTGACCGGGGGCAAAAACGTCGCGGGCTGCCGCGCTTCGCGTCGCCGGCGCAGACCGAACCGTACCGCCGCTGCCACCACCATGCCGCAGTACACCGTAGAGGTCACCGTGCCGACAGTGGCCCCCCAGAAAAGAACTCGAGACAGCTTACCCATAGGAACGTGTGCGCCCGCCCGGAGTTCGAGCAGAATCTTCAGACTTGATCCAGTCTAGACGAGAGAGTAGGTTTCAACGCCTTCATGGCGTGGCAGAAGGCATGTCCCTTTGGGCAAAGGGAGGGCAGCGACTGCGGCCTGCACTCCGTATAACGAGGCAGCACCCGCGCCTTGGTTCAAGCTGCTGGTCAGCATAGACTGGGTTGCAAGGCACGACTCCACCAAGGCCGGGCGCTCTCACGCTGTCGGACCGAACCTACGCAGAGGACATTGCGGCACACATGCCTGTTTACGATCAGCTGAACGAAGTCTTTCGAGATGTCTTCGACGATGAGGACATCGTGCTCACCCCGAACACCACAGCGGCGGACATCCAGGGTTGGGACTCCTTTGGCCACCTCAATCTGATACTTGCCCTTGAGTCGCGCCTGGGAATCAAGTTCAAGGCCACAGAGATCGAGTCACTGCACAACGTGGGGGAGTTGGCGGGTCTGGTCGAGTTCAAACTCGAAAGCGCAGCGGAGCGCTAGCTGCCCAGATGGCGTTCTCGCAGGCAGGTGGCGTTCGCGCGGGCGATCGGCGTTTGCGCGGGCAGTCGGCTTCAGGCGAAACGCGGCTGAGGCCGCCTACGACTTGCCTCGACGCAGCGCGACGCCATCCCGTCGTCAATCAGTGATTCAGCTGCCTGAGAACGCCCGGCATCCAGCGCTGCACAGGCGTCCCGGCTTGCGGCGTGGAACCGGCTGGGCAGTGCCCGACGCAAACAAAATCCACAACGTCCTGGAAGTAACGGCGGTGCAGCTTGCCATAAGGACGAACTTCGTAGCCCGGTGTCGCCGCAAAGCGATCGATGAGCGGGTTTCCGGCAATGACAGGTTGAGCCGGCAGGGGTTCAGGTTCTGCCCTGACGACAAAAAAGCTCTTATGCTGCTGCAGGAACTCGTCCCGGTACCGGATGGAGCCGCCGAAGTAGCCGACCGCTTTCCAGTTTTGCATGAGGTGGAACTGGGTGACTTCCAGCAGAGGCGCCTGCGGACTGATCGCATACGGCCAATCGAGAAGAAACGTGTAAGCGACGCCTGAGGTGTGCTGCCGGGCGATGAGCTCCGAAAAGGTCCACGCATCCTCGCAAACTACAGGGACACCCCTGGGCAGCATGGCCGTCAGCGCGTCCGTGTAGTTTTCCGGCGGGATGACGAAGGTCCTGAGCCGCACAAAGACCCAAAGCACCATCAACACGCAGAAACAGGTGAGGGCCACGGGCAGGGCGCGCGGATTGCGCCACACCGAGCCCGGCACGTACGCTCGCCACTCGATCACTGCGATCATCTCCGCTGTCAACAGGACCTGGCAGATAGCCAGTGGCAAAAGGTAGCGATTCACAAACAACCACGTCCCGATCTTGCCTTCCACCAGGTAGGCAAAGGGGATGAGCAGAAAGATCGCGGTGACCACCCAGACCGGTCTGCGTGCCCGGTAGGCAGATCGCAGACGGTCTCGATACCCCGGTGCTCCCCGCCTCAGGGTCAGCGCTACAAGGACCCCCAGGGCAAGGAGCACACAGGCGACCTCGGCGCTGAAGCCGGTATAAGCGCCGACGAAGTTGGAGACAGACGGTGCTGTCGTCCAGAAGTGCGGCTTGCCTACCCGCGCCGTTGCGGCAATGGCCTCCCGTTCGGGCCACAGAAGCATCCATGCAGCGATGCCTGTGGCGTAGAGGCCAGGACGAAACCGCTGTTCCATGCGATCCAGCAAAGCCGTACAAGCCAACAGGGACGCGCTGAAGACTACCCCTAGCTGGTGACTTGTGGTGAGCAGGGCGTGGAACAGAAAGGTGAGTGGGTAGAGGTAGGCTGCCGTTCGACCTGGCCGACGCGTAGGTACCAAGGCAAGCCAGGTGACCAGCGCGGTGCTGAATACCATCAGGCCGTAGTAACGCCCCTCGGCCATGTGCACCACAGTATAGGTGCTGAAGAACCATGTATTGAAGAGAGCAAGGAAGACGACCCGCAGGTCGTAAAAGTGGCGCAAGGTGGCCCAAAGCACAACGAAGGCCATGCCGAGCGCTGCTGCGGAGTACATCCGCAAGGAGATCTCCGAAGGGCCGAAGAGGAAGAACCAAACGCGGCCAAGCAGGTAAAAGCCGAAGCCTCCTCCATCCGCTCCCATGCGCCAGGCAGCAACCATGTGCCGCCATGAGGGATCGCGCAGCAACAGCCAGCCGAGCAACTCATCTTCCCAAAAGATGCGGTGGCGGGAGAAGACAAAGCTGATCAGGAGCGAAAACAGCAGGCCTGAAAGCATGCACAACAGGTCGACCCTGTTCAGCGGTGAAGCCCTGAGGGTGCTGTTGTTGCTGTGGGCTGGCTTCACGGCACGTGTCTCCTGTGTCAGAAGTGCGCAAGAAGGGCTGGTCCTGGAGGGAAGCCTACCGCAGGCAAGAAGGACGCGTCGAGGAACGCCAGCGATGCTCGGGACTTGATATACTCACGGGCACAACGACACAACCTCGCGGGTTTGGACGGTGGCCCGCTGTTTAAAGGTCAACGTTCCAATGCTTTTCAACTCATACGAGTTCCTGTGCCTCTTCCTGCCCGTCACCCTGGTGGGCTACCACATCGCAGCGCACTGGAAGCGCCAGGCGGTCGTTGTCTGGCTGACCCTGATGTCGTTGGTCTTCTACGGGTACTGGCGGCCTGAGTACCTGGCGCTGCTTTGCGGTTCCATCCTGTTTAACTACCTGTGTGGCAGCCTGATTAGCCAGCAGATCCCGAACCGACTCCGCAGCGGACGGGTTTTGGGAATGGCCATCTGCATAAATGTCGCAGTGCTCTGCTTCTACAAATACCTGTTTCCTACCTTGAACTTTGCAGCCGCGATCACGGGCCGCAGTCACCGATGGCATGACGTCGTCTTGCCGCTTGGCATCTCGTTTTTCACCTTCACGCAGATCGCGTACCTGATCGATCTGCAGCAGGAGGCCGTGCGTCAACAGGACCTGGCCAGCTATGCGTTGTTTGCCACATTCTTTCCCCACCTGATTGCCGGGCCCATCCTGCACCACGCCGAAGTGATGCCGCAGTTTCAGCAGAACAAGGACTACCGGCTTCGAGCAGATGACCTTGCTGTGGGCTTGTCCTGGTTCGCTATGGGACTGTTCAAGAAAGTCATTCTAGCCGACAACTTCGCTCCAGGAGCGGATGCGGCATTCGGATCGCTTGCGCCACTGTCTACACCGGCTGCGTGGGCGGGTGTGCTGTCGTACGCGTTGCAGCTCTACTTCGATTTTTCTGGCTACTCCGACATGGCTCTTGGGTTGGCGCGGATGTTTTCCATCGACTTCCCCCTCAACTTCAGCTCGCCTTACAAGGCCGCCAGCATCACCGACTTTTGGCAGCGCTGGCACATGACGTTGACGCGATACATCAACGCGTACCTGTACAACCCTACCTTTCTTTGGATCAATCGACGTCGTCTCGCTCAGGGCAAAAAGGTGTCGCGCAAAGCGGTGGCTACGCCTGAGGGTTTTCTGAGCATGATCGCCGTGCCCACCATGTTCTCTCTCTTCGTCGCGGGGATCTGGCACGGGGCCGGTCTCCAGTTCATCTGCTTCGGCCTGCTGCACGGGACCTATCTATCGATCAATCAGGCGTGGCGCACCTTTCGGGGCGCACGGCCACACGCGGCCTTGCCGGGCAGGCTTCAGATCGTCTTTCACGAAAGCAGCGTTCTGCTGACCTTTGTGGCTGTTTGTGTCGCGCACGTTTTCTTCCGATCAGCTGACGTGTGGCAGGCAATCTCCATTACGGCCAGCATGTTTGGCCTGCACATCCACCACGCGGCTGCGGTGACGCAGCAGGTCGCCGAGACCATCGCAGCCCCGCTTGCACCATACAAGCCCTCCCTTGGCCGATGGTGCTTGTTGGGGGCCGGGTATGCGATTGTGTGGGGACTGCCCAATACACAGCAGATTCTGCTGAAGTTCAAGCCTGCCATCACGGTGACAAACCATGACAAGGCTCCAACATGGATCCAATTTGCTTGGAAGCCTTCCACCGCCTGGGCCCTCGTGCTGGGGGCAGCATTTTTATATACTGTGATCCGGATGGAGAACCCCAGCAGCTTCCTGTACTTCCAGTTTTAGTTCTTCAACCGTTCGCTCATAAAATGAGGGTACGAACTCCGTGTACGTTGCGGTGCGACACGAGTCAACATGTCTACGCCTGCCACCATGACGCCGAGTGCTCCCTGGGAGCATACGTTGGATCCCGCCCTCACTATGCGGGGTCCCCATCCGTTTCGTCGTTACCTGTTCTCGTTCTTTCTTCTCGCGACCGTCGCGTACGTTGCCGCCTTCTTCCTCATCCGCTCGAACGCCTACAGCAAGTGGCGCGACAGCCAATGGGGTCCCATGTTGGAGTACAGCTACAACCCGGGACCACGAAGCGCGGATGTGGTGATCTTTGGTGATTCGAGCGCCTTCATCGGGATCGATCCCCGCCTCATCGAGCAGCAGCTCCCGGTAAGCGCCCTTCTTTTGCCCAACACCATTGGGAGTCTGCCGATAACCGGAGACATGCCACTCAAGCGCTACCTGGCATCCCACAAGCCGCCCAAGCTGCTGATTCTGTACTTTTCCCCTTGGAACCTGAACTACCACCATGCGGCCAACGTTCGCCTCTTCGAGGGCGAAGAGATGATCTTCCGCCATGGCACCGGTCGTGAGATCGCGGGGTTCATCCTGCACTACCCGGCGCAGTTCCTGTTCTTCCCGTTCCGGTTCTACAACACCTACGGCGCAGGCATGGTCAGGTCGCTGCTTCCCCACTTCCAGCAACGCAGAGCCTCGGTGGATGCTGCACTGGGTCATCTTGAAGACCGCGATCCGTTCCCTCAGATGGCGCCAGGCTGCACCATTCCTTCACGGTTGACGGATGATCACAGCGAAACTGCAGTGGCCGAACTGGCGAACACGTATCGCAAGAGGGTGGCAGTACTGGTGTACATGGCACCGATCCCGGGATGCAGCAACGCAACGACCGCGCTGCAACGCAGCTTCCAGGAGGTCGGGGCGACGCCGCCCGTCGTGCTGCCCGCGACAGATTTCGTCGGCGATCCGTACTACGGGCACGTCGAGCCTGCCGCGGTACCGGTCGCGACACAGCTGATCACCAAAGCCATCCAGTCGCGGCTGTTGCTGCCAACAAGGGCAGCAGAGCCATAGTTGCGATGGCGGCATGGCACGAGCTCAAGCGGTAGCAGGAGATACGGTTGCAGCACGAAGGACTTCAATGTGCGTAGGCCTTGGCGCGAAACCGTCAAGCTCCAGCGCCCACAGGGTCACTCCCTCTTCGCGCGCCTCCAGTTGCTGGAAGCCGAGTTTTGGGTAGTGTTGCCGCACCATGCCGTTCTTCGGCGACGGCCGATACTCTCCAATCAGGCGGGTGCAGCCGAGCGCCGTAGCTTCTGCGGCAAGTACCTGTAAGGTGGCCTCTTCCACCTGCCGGCCGAGCACACGGCAGCTCATCAACCAGGTGTCCAGGACCATGGTGCCATTCTGCTCGCAGCGAGCAATCACGACACTTACCATGCCGTTATCACCGTAAGCATCCACCAAGCGGAACTGCAGCGTGACGGCGTCCTCCTGCACAAGCATGGCGTGTACATCGGCTTCGGTGTACCGACGTGTGGTCAGGTTGAACTGGTTGGTCTTGCTGATAAGCTGCACGATGCGCTTCAGGCTGGCCGCGTCAAAGGGGCTCCAGAGCAGCTTCATACGCAGCTCTTTCAGGTAGCTGTCCATGTCGGTGGCCGAGCGACGCAGGTCCTCGCGCTCGGCGTTTGCGCGATACAGTTGCGCGCGCTCGCGGTCCTCTGAGGTGATGTCCAAGGCCTCGAAGTATCCCGCACGCGCCAGGCAGCTTACATATCCGGAAGGATCTTCCGGCAACTCCGGCACGGCGACCATGGGGAGTTCGCGACGGATGAGCGCCCGTTCCGCAGGGTTGTCGTCAACGAAGACAAGGGCGTCCAGCCCGAGGTTGAGCCTTGCTGCGATCTCGCGGAGGTTAGTCGCCTTGTCCTGCCAGTTGGCGATGAAACAAGCGATGTCCGCTCGTTTTAGGAGCATCTCTGGATGTGTGTCAAAGGCGGCCAAGGCGTTTGCTTCATCATTCTTCGAGCACACGGCGAGGATGACACCGCGCTGCGACAGGCGGCGAGCATAAACCTGCAGCGCGAGGTGTGCTTCTCCATTCGCGGTGCCCTGGCCGAGCACAATTCCTTCAACGCCGTCATCCCCGATGACGCCGCCCCACAACGTGTTGTCCAGGTCCAGCACGAGGCACTTCGCGCTACGCCCTCGCAACGCGGCCAGTAAGCGGCCGACCTGGTCGCCGTACACGTCCGCCACACGCGGATGGACCTCCTGTTTGGACGAGTTCCACAGCCAGGGATCAAACCAGCGGGCAAGCCCCTCCTCGGCCGCCCAGCGATCCACGCTCAACAGGTAGACACCTTCGCGGGCGGCAGCCTGTCTCAGCCCGAAGTTGATTGCGTCCACGATGGCAGCGGGCGACTGCGTGAGCCGCTCTTCGTTGTTGCCTAACACAGGCGCGATCACTGGGAGCACGGTTTGTTGCATCACCACACACCGTAGCCGCTGCTGTGCCGTCTTCCACAGCTCCTGCAGATCAGCCAAGGCGGTCTCGGCATGCGCACCCTCCGCCCCGGCAAGATGCTGCGCGTCAAGGGCGAAGCAGACCACCTCAGGACAGAAGGCGTAGAGCCCGGATGCGGTGTCTGCCAGCTCCTGGCGATACATGCCGTAGGGGCCCTCATAAACCTCGAGCAGCAGACCTCGCCTTAACGCGCCGATGCGCATGCCGGGAATCAGCGCCGTCACGGTGGAGGAAGCGAGCACCGCCAGCCGAAGACTGGGCCAGCCTCCCGGCGTGCCATGCGCGGCCTTGTAGCGCTGGACCGCCCGATCGAGCTTCGCTATGGTAACGAAGTCGATTCTGCTGTTTGCCAGCTGCTGGAACTGCCCAAAGGCGTCGGTTACCTCCCGATTCGATGCCGCCGCCAGTTCAGCAGCCCATTCCAGCCTTTTTGGCAGCCAAGTCAGACCGGTGTCCAATGGCACGTCGTCACCTCGATGCGTTAGCCCACCTTGGTTCCTGAAGGCTACCGAGCTTCTCCGAAGTCCATCCTAGCGCGTGGTGGCGACGTGAAACAGCATAGCCATCTAGGTCACAGCCTCATAGGAGGTACAGCCTCTGGACACACCCGCTTTCAGGACTTGCGAGTTCGACAAGCTGGTGACACTATATGGGATTGCTTGCGGCAGAAAAGCCGGCCAACGCAAAAGGCCAGTCGCCAGGCTGACCCGATCCTTGGCTCTTTTGCATCTGGGCTTCTGTATTTCTTCAGAGCGCCAGATCATCCTTCGATCTGTTGGTGGCGACATCGGGGCTCGAACCCGAACTTCTCATTCATGGCGGCGATGGCCGGTGTGACAGAAAGGATGGTGAAGAGCCTGACCGAATCTTTGTGTTGTCGAGAACTTCGTCTTTCATCGAAGCAACCTTGAATCAGAGCTACCAGTCGGCGGTGGTTAAGGGACCTCATGCGATCAGTACTGTTGAGCTATCCAGTAAAAGAAACGGCAGTTCTGAAAGCAGTTGTGTGAGGTTGTAAACCGGTGCACTTACGACCTCTGACGGCTTTTGATGTGTGGCTCTGTCCACCAAAGTAAGAGCCACCTCGCCCCAACTCTCAACGAACCAGCGCTGGCAATTATCATGAGAATTGAATCAGGCTCATGAGCCAAAGCACAGGCTCAGGTTCTTACCGCTGGTCAGTCCAGCTCTTTCTTATCTGCATGCCGTTACGCCCATCCATTGAAGAAGCCTGCGAGCACCGTAGCTAAGCGACACGTCGCCTGAAACGAGAGGCGCAGACCAGCAAGCCGGTGAAAACCAAGGCAACGGCCGACGGCTCCGGAGTGGATGCTACCGGCGTGATCGAAAGCGGAGCTACCTCGTATAAGGCGGGGCCCTCTCCCGGCAAGAGCAAGGCATTGACGCCCGTGCCGCCATCAAAGAGATTGATCTGCGACCCATCATTCAGCAGGAATGAGAAGCCGTTCTCATCCGGCCTTCCGGTGCCATTCAGGACGAACAAGTAGTTGTCATTGGCGGGGAATGAATCTCCATTTGAGACCGTGGGAAAGCTGCCAGCATCAAGGATGGCATCAATGGGCAGGCTTGCTCCACCAGGAGCGATGCGGGTGGACCCACTCACCGCCGTAATCACGAACTCGCCCGGCGCCACAGCATCTCCCGTGGTCAACAAGCCCGAACCACTGAATACGGTTGTCTCGGAACCAAACGAGAAGTGGTACGTATCGGCATGGGCGGCGATGCTCACAACGATCAGAGCAAACACCGGGATGGACCAGCGAAGGCGCATAAGGATCTCCTTGTGAAACTGGGCACCAATCTACGCTGCCGCTGTTGTTGCTTTGTGAACGCATCATGACAGCAGCGCCTGAAACTGTCGCTTCCTTTTAGGGTCGATTCAAGATCTTGTAACAGAGAGGGAATACAAAGGCCGAGATGACACAGATGCAATCTTGCACGCGGCGACGCTGCTGCAAAATTCTGCTCTCGTACGAATGTTTGTGCGCTTCTTCCCTGTGTTCTTCGAGGTTGTCATGCCTACGTACCGCGCCCTTGTTTTCTCGTTCTTTGCGGCGCTGAGCGCCTTCACAGCTGCATCTCCGCTTGAGGCGCAGGTGGATCGGAGCCTTCTGACAGGAACGGTGACCGATCCCTCTGGAAGTGTGTTGCAAGGAGCGCATGTCACGGCGGTGGACACCGCAACGCGACTGCGCCGGGAAGGCATCACGGACAGCATCGGGCGCTATCAGATCGCGGGCCTTCCCGTTGGCAACTACAACGTTACTGTGGAACGTCGAGGCTTTGAGCCGCTGGTGTTTGGTGATGTGGTGCAGGTCGTTGGCAGAACCCGCACGCTGGATGCGATGCTGCGAGTCGCTGGTGGTGAAGAGCATGTCGAAGTGCTGGCGAGCTCTCAGCTGCTGGACAACAACAGTGCGGTGACCGCGCTGATCGAACGCAAACAGGCGGATGAACTGCCCCTGAACGGGCGTGACTGGTCTGCTCTGACCGCCTATGTGCCCGGAGCTATCGATACAGGTGGAAGCAACCAGCGTTCCATTCGCTTCGCTGGGCGCGGGCTCGATGACAGCAACTTCACGTATGACGGTGTCGACGCAACCAATGTCGCCAACCAGACGCAGCGCGCTTGGGCGCGGCTGTCCATTCCGCTGGATGCTATCGCGGAATTTCGGGTCGATACCCTTTCCTCGACCGCCGATGTAGGCGCTACCGGCGGTGCACAGCTGGGAGTTGTGTCGCCGAGCGGAACCGATCAGTTGCATGGCCGGCTGTTTGAGTTCTTTCGGAACAGCCTCTTCGATGCACCCGAGCCCCTATGGGCTTCCAACGGCGAGAAGCAACAGCCGTTGCGGCTGAATCAGTTTGGCGGATCGCTTGGTGGACCTGTTGTGCGCGACAAGACATTCTTTTTCATCGCGTCTGAGGCGTACCGTCAGGTGTGGGGCTACCCGACCAGTGGCGTGGTACCGAGCGCGGCCTTTCGGCAGCGAATCCCGATGTCCTCTCCGGTGTACTCCATCGTGAACGCGTATCCTGGCGCCGGGCCGCGCACGGTGTTGACGCCCTACACGGCCCAGACGGACCCGGGTGATCCGTCCTATGCGGACTATGCCCTGCTGACATGCGCCTGTTCGCAGACGGTAAATGAGAATGCAGCGATGCTGCGGATTGATCAGCACTTCAATGCGAGTGACACGGCGTTCTTCCGTTTCAACTATGACCGTTCCTTCGATTCGCAGCCGGTTTCTGCGGCGGCAACGGATCTGCAGCAGCGGGTAACAACACCCATCAATGGCGTAGTGGAATACCTGCATGTGTTTAGCCCGTACCTGACCAACGAGTTGAAGTTCGGGTTCAATCGCGCGACATCGAACACATACAACTCCAGCGATACAGGATCGGTGTATCAGGTAGCGATCTCCACCTCGCCGGGTCCAAGCTTCGTATCTCAGAATTACAACTACAACCAGATCTATGC
>CAXTRM010000028.1:0-1225 GCA_964246625.1 uncultured Acidobacteriaceae bacterium | reverse complement strand
CAGCACGGGACCGTGACCTTCGCCTCCCTCGAACAACTCGCTGCCAATCAGGTACGAAGAGCAACGCTGACAGGCGCACTACCTGCCAATGACCTGCGCAAGACCTGGTATATCGGCTATGGCCAGGACGAATACAAGGCAACACGCAACCTGACGCTGGATCTCGGCCTGCGTTACACCGTCTTCGGGCTCTTCCATGAGGCGCATGGGCAAGGCAATCCCTTCGATTTCGCCACTTGCGGGCCACAGGGTTTTTGCGGCGTGGGCACAAGCTTCGGTCAGCAGAACTATGGCGATGTGGATCCTCGCGTGGGCCTGAGCTGGTCACTCGGAGGCGTGAGCAGACCGGTTCTGCGCGCCGCTTTCGGGCTGTACCACGAAGACGGTCAGCTGGACGACCAGAACCTGCCCGCCAAGAACGAGGTGCCTTCCTATTCCGCGACCAACGTGCACTATCCCGTGGGGTCCTCGTTCTCGAGTGCAACGCTCTCACCCAATGCGGAGCAACGCGACCGCAAGGACACCTATGTGGAGCAGTGGAACCTTTCGTTGCAGCAGCAGCTGCCGGCAAACTTCATCGGGACGCTCACCTACCTGGGCAGCCATGGCGTGCATCTGCTGGCGACGAACGTGGTGAACCTGATCAACCCAACCACGGGCAAGGTGCAATATCCCGCCTTTGCCCCGGCAATTGCCTGGCGCGGGTCGGCGGGCTCCAGCAGCTACAACGCCCTTTCCGCATCCATACGGCGCCCTTTCACGCATGGCTTCCTCCTGTCGGGCAACTACGCCTACTCCCACGAGCTTGACAACGGCTCGAACGGAAGCGGCGATGGCGACCAAGTCTCTCCGCAGAACCCGCTTTGCCAACGCTGCGACCGGGCCAGTGGCGCCTGGGATGCACGTCACGTTGTAAACGGCAATGCGGTGTACCAGCTCCCGTTTGGCCGTGGACAGCGATGGTCGCATCGCGGCTTTGCTGACGCCGTGGCGGGTGGCTGGCAGTTGACCGCAACAGCCCTGGCGCGGACCGGCTTTCCCGTCAACGTGCTTCTGCCGAGCAGCGCGATCTCGGTGTACGGCAACTCGGGCACACTGCGGCCTGACCGCGTGCGTGGTGTGTCTGTTACGCCTCAGGGTGGAAAGACGGTGGCACGGTGGATCAACCCTGCAGCCTTCGCAGCACCGGCTGCGGGCTCTTTCGGAAACGCGGGTCGAGACTCGG
>CAXTRM010000027.1:20375-21101 GCA_964246625.1 uncultured Acidobacteriaceae bacterium | reverse complement strand
GTCCTTCGTTGACCTCGACATGCGGCATCGTCGGCCTGTCTGGCAGGTCGCCCACGTGCTCCCACGGGTACTGCGGATACGAGATCTGCACACGCTCTGAGTCGATCGTCCATGGATTCTTCAGGTGCGCGATGAAGATATCTTGCTCCCCGTCCGAGTCACCCTTCCACCCGGACCAGATCATGTACTTCTGACCCCTTACCTCGAAGGCAGAAGCATCGATCGCCCACTTGTTCGTCGCATCGTGCACCTGGCCCTTAAACGTCCAGGTACCCTCCATCGGGTCGTCGCCCATGTTCTCCAGGGCATAGATCCGGTGGTTCTCATTGGTCCCGTCATCGGCAGCGAAGTACAAGTACCAGTGCCCGTCAAAGCGATGCAGCTCTGGCGCCCAGATGTCCTTGCTGTACGGTCCCGTGGCCGGCGGCGTCCACACGACCTTCTTCTCCGCGTCCTTCAGATCGGTGATGTCCTTAGTGGCCCAGATCGTCAGGTTCCGCCCTGTGGTGTTCATGTAGTAATACATGCCCTTGTACGAGATCGCCCATGGGTCAGGGCCGCTCGGCAACAACGGGTTCTTGAACATCTCGGCAGGCTCGCTTGCACGCGGCGAACCCTGCGCCACCGCGACCGATGCCGTCATCAGGCAAGCGACAGACAGGGCAAGCAGTCGAAACCTCTTCCACACCAAGCGTCGATCTCCCGGTCCGCTTTTCTCATCGACCG
>CAXTRM010000027.1:19810-20365 GCA_964246625.1 uncultured Acidobacteriaceae bacterium | reverse complement strand
CGCTGCCCGCCCCATCCGCGTCACGCACAAAGCCTGCGATACTGAAAGCGCTTACTTCGGAGGTTTCACCAAGATGCTCCTCGCCGATCTGCGCGCCGAGGTCCTCCAGGCCAACCTCGAACTCGTCAAGCACGGCCTCGTCCTTTACACCTTCGGCAATGCCTCCGGTGTCGATCGCAAGCAGGGCTTGGTGGTCATCAAGCCTTCTGGCGTCGACTACGATGAGCTCCGTCCCGAGCACATGGTCGTCACTGATCTCGATGGCAAGATCGTCGAAGGCACCCTCCGGCCATCCTCCGACCTCGACACCCACACGCTGCTCTACCGTGAGTTCCCGGAGATCGGCGCCGTCGTCCATACCCACTCGGAGTTCGCCACCAGCTTCGCCCAAGCCGGCCTGCCCATCCCCGCCCTCGGCACCACGCACGCCGACTACTTCTACGGCCCCGTTCCGTGCACCGAGCCACTCTCGGACGAAGCCATCCAGGGCCGCTACGTCCATGAAACCGGCGTGGCCATCGTCCGCCGCTTCCGGGGCCTCGCCGGCCATGGGAC
>CAXTRM010000027.1:11505-19800 GCA_964246625.1 uncultured Acidobacteriaceae bacterium | reverse complement strand
CTCGATCCCCTTGCTGTCCCTGCCTGCCTGGTGGCCGGCCACGCCCCGTTTGCCTGGGGCCGCACCCCGCACGAGGCCGCGCACAACGCCGTCACCCTTGAGTTCGTCGCCAAGATGGCCTACAAGACCATCAGCTTGAAGGCCGAAGCCAACATCGTTACGCAGGCCCTTCTCGATCGTCACTACTTCCGCAAGCACGGCGCCAACGCCACCTACGGCCAGGCATGAAGAGGCGGGGGGCCAGGGGAGCCCCCGCCTCTTCATATGGGAAAGCTAGTTGATCTCGATGGCATTCACCTGCGCGTTATCCTTCACCGTGCTGAACTGCATCACGATCTGCCCGGAGGAGTTCGCCACGGCACTGAACGTCTCAACGCGCGCCTTGTTCGCCGCACCGGCCGCCAGCACGATGTCGTAGTTCGTCAGCACCTGTGCCCCGTTCAGGCTCACGTTAAACTGCCGTGCTCCCGTCTGCGTCCAATGCGTCTCCGCAAAGTGCAGCTTCACAATGTGCCGGCTACCCGAGGTGAAACCACCCAGCGTGTACGAGAAGCTTCCGTACCGGTTGGTCTGGTACACCGCCGCGCTCGCCGTATCCAGGCTCCCATCCACGGAAACGGCGGCGCTGCTCGTGGCTGCACTGCCGCCCGAGTACCCCTTGTCTGCCACGTAGCTGCCCTGATTGGCGCTGCTGCCCGCATCGATCAGCACGGGCGTTGCTGGCTTCGCGTACGGCAGCGAAAGATACGTGCTTCCCAATGCGGTCAATTGCCCGGTGCTGCCTAGCAGGCTGTCAAAGTGCGGATCGGGACTTGTCCGTCCCGTGAACCACGCATAGCGGAACACATCGCCACGCGTTTCCAGCGTGTTCACCATGTCCGTCATCTGCGCCTGCTGCTTGGCCAGTGTGTCAATCTGCGCGCCATCGTTCTGGCTATGCCAGTTCGCAAACTCGGTCACCCAGAACGGCTTGTTGTACTTGTTCATCGTCGTTAGCTGGCCATCGAGGCCATAGTCGTACCAGTGGTAGCCAAGGTAGTCAATCCGCGGCTGACGGCCACCGTTCGCGGATGCATACGCCTTGTAAAAAGCGTCCATCCACGTCACAGGATTCCCATAGTTCGGGTCCGTCCCGTAGGTGATCTGCGGTCCCACGAGCATCACGCCGGTATCTTTCGCGATGGTCTCGAACTGTGGCCACAGGGCCGCCGCTGCCGCAGGCTGGCAGTACGTGGTCGCTCCGCCACATCGGCCCTGCCCCGAAACGTTCGGCTCATTCAACAGCAGCAGGTACTTCACCTCCGTGTGCTTGATCAGGAACGCCTCAATATCTGCCTTATTGAAGTTGCTGTCCCAAAGCATCGGGTAGTACACCGCGTTATACGTGGTCAGGTAGTTGGCAGGCACGCCACTGTTGGGCGTCGATCCCCAGTTGTACCACCAGCTCACCCCCGGGGAGAGCACAGACAGGTCCGACGCGTTCGGCAGGTCATAGGCCACGCCGCGCTTCGGACTCTTCGCGGCGGTGTTCTGCCCCAGGGCTGTTGGCAGGCAGGGAAGCCCTAAGGTCAGCGCAAGGGCAAGGGGCGTGAATGTCTTCAGTCTCATAGCGGTTCCTGGAGGTGTGGCGAGATGGGCAGAAAATCCTGCCCACGAAGTCTACGCCAGATGGCACACGGGTGCCCACCGCCAGGGTTACTTTCGTCGCTAAAGGAGGTTTCACGCTTGCTCGTAGCGCATATGCCTCAGGTCGGTCAGCAGGTCCGGCCCCGTAGGCTGCCAATCCAACTCCCTCCGTGTCTGCGCACTCGACGCCGTCAGATCCAGCCCGGCAAACATGGCCATCCAGCCGAACTGAGCGGCCACTTGCTCCGGGGTCACCGAAATGACCGGCATCTTCAGCCCGCGGCCAAGCTCCTCGGCGATCTCCCGTGCAGGCACGCCCTCCTCAGCCACCGCATGATATCGGCTACCCGCCTCCCCCCTCTCCAGCGCCAGTCTGTAAAGGCGCGCTACATCTGACACGTGTGCCGCCGGCCAGCGGTTCTGTCCTTCGCCCACATAAGCCGCTTTGCCCTTTTCCCGGAAGATCTCGATCAGCGGCGTAATCAGTCCCTGCTTCCGCGTGTCATGTACCTGTGGCAGGCGCACCACGATCACCTTCACGCCGGATGCGAGCAGCGCCTCGCCGGCTTGTTCTGACGCCACGCGGGGGTTGGGGTGCTGAAAGTTCACCACATCCTCGGTAGCCGGCTCGCCATGTCCCGCACTTCCAAGCCCGGTTCCGCTCGTGATCACCAGGGGGCGATCGGATCCCTGCAGCACAGACCCTAGCGCCTCGATTGCCCGCCGGTCCTTTTCGCAGTTCGCGACGAAGTTCGAGAAATCGTGATCAAACGCGGTGTGAATGACCCCTTCGGCCTTGGCGGCGCCGCTACGCAAGCTTTCAAGGTCTTCCAGCGTCCCTCGGTGCACCTCGGCCCCTGCTGCGGTCAGGCTTTGTGCCCCGCTCTCCGATCGCGTCATGCCGATCACCTGGTGGCCAGCTTGGATCAACTCCGGAACAAGGGCTGAACCGATAAATCCAGTGGCGCCCGTAAGAAAAATTCGCATGAGGTCTTCCTTCTCTGTCTTAAGCTCAGGCGCACATGCGCCCAGTGGTGTAAAGGATGTGACCTCGAAGCGATACGATCTATGCTGAACGTCCGTAGTTCTGGTCTCATCGTCCGAGGGAGGGCGACCAAGCTCGTGGATCCACTCTCTGAAGTTCTCTCCTTGCTCAAAGTGCGCAGCTACGCCTGCGGCGGCTTTGCCATGCCGTCCAGCCTTTCCATGCAAATGCCGCAGCACCCTGGTACGAAGTGCTATGCCATCATCTCCGGGCAGTGTTGGCTCAGCGTGGAGGGCGTTTCGGGCCCACGGCTCTTGGCTGCGGGCGACTGCATTCTCCTGCCACCCGGTGCGCCCTTCTGCCTCGCCACCGATCCCTCGATTCCATCCGTCGACTTCAGGTCCGTCTGGCCGTTTCCGGAGTCGGCAGGCGGCATCGAACCGACTGATCTGGGGGCCTGCTACCTCTTCGGCGGTCACTTCGCTCTCGAAGGCGCCCACGCCGACCTGCTCCTCGGTTCGTTGCCGCCGATCGTTCACATCCGCAAAGAAGCCGACAGGGCGGCCATGCGCTGGTCATTGGAGCGCATGAAAGACGAGGTTCGCGACCCTCAACCCGGCGGCTCCCTCATGGCCCAGCAACTCGCCTACATGATGCTCATCCAGGCTCTCCGTCTTCATCTGACCGATGCCGACGGGGGCACAGGCTGGCTCTTTGCCCTCGCGGACAAACACATGAGCAAAGCCATCCAGTGCCTCCACGAGCAGCCCGGGCACTCCTGGACGCTCCACACCCTCGCAGAACGCGTCGGCATGTCGCGCTCGGTCTTTGCGCTGCGTTTCAAACAGCTCGTCGGCATGACCCCGATGGACTATCTCACCCGCTGGCGTATGCTGCTCGCAGGAAACCGGCTCGAGTCTACCAGCGACTCTATCGCCGAGATCGCCTCCTCTCTCGGTTACGACTCAGAAAGCGCCTTCGGCAAAGCGTTTCGACGGACCATGGGTTGCTCGCCACGAAGGTACAGCCGCGCCGGCGTAGGTGCACCGCAGGCGTTCTAAAGGTCAGCAAGGGCGACTGCTCTGAATCTCCTCGGAGCTGCGTCCGGCGCGTGAAGCTGCAGGAGCGTACCATCACTTACTTTCCGCTCTGGCTCCTGCACCTCAGCTCGGCAAAGCCATCGGGGTTGCCGCCTCGTTCGACCGCATCGCTGCCGCCGCGATCTCGCGCAGCTCCGGCAGGACATCGCCAAGGGCTACTGGCTCGGCGTTACGTTGTCCCAACCCGAAATACAGCTTGCGATACAGCCCATAAAGCCGCTCGTACACAGCGGAAGCTTCGCTATGGGGGGTAAACACCTTGTGCTTCGGGCACATCTTCTCCTGTCCCTCCGCAAGGGAGGTGAACACACCCGCCGCCAACCCCGCGAAGATACCCGATCCAATGCTCGTCGGTGCGCTCTCCGGTACCAGTACCGGCTTCCCCAGCACATCCGCATACACCTGGTTCAGCACCGCATTGTGCTGCGGAATCCCCCCTGCATTGATTACGCGCTCGATCGGCACACCACCCTCGGCCATGCGTTGGAGGATGATGCGCGTGTGGAACGCCGTCCCCTCGATCGCCGCAAACAGCTCGTCCTGTGCCGTGGTCACCAGATGCCAGCCCAGCGTGATGCCGCCCAACTCCGGGTTTACCAGCACCGTGCGGTCGCCGTTATCCCACGTCAGCCGCAAAAGTCCCGTCTGCCCCGGCCTGTACTGCTCCAACCCTTGCGACAGTGCCTTCACGTCTGTCCCGGCTCGCTTCGCAATCGCCTCAAAGATGTCACCCACCGCAGACAGCCCTGCTTCGACACCCACCATCTTCGGATCCACGCTGCCCGGCACCACGCCGCACACGCCCTGGATCAGGCCGGCCTTTTCACCCATGGCAATGATGCATGTGGACGTGCCGACAACGTTCACAACGTCGCCCTCGCGACACCCCGCCCCAATCGCATCCCAGTGCGCGTCAAAGGCGCCCACGGGCAGGGGAATGCCTTCTTTCAGCCCCAGTCTGGCGGCCCATTCCGCCGAAAGATGGCCAGCCAGGTGGTCCGAAGTCTCGACGTCCCCCGACATCTTCTCCCGCACACCGGCCAGCAAGGGGTCGAGCGCGGTCAAAAACTCTTCCTTGGGATACCCGCCCCACTTGGGGTTCCAAAGCCACTTGTGCCCCATCGCACACACGCTGCGTTTGGCTGCCTTCGGGTCCTTGATCCCGCACAGCGTTGCCGCCACCATATCGCAGTGCTCAAAGGCCGAGGCGAACCTTTCTCGCTTGTCCGGGTTGTTCCGCAGCCAGTGCAACAGCTTCGCCCATCCCCACTCGTGCGAGTACACGCCGCCGCACCACGCAATGGCCTCAAGCCCTTGCTCCTGCGCGAGCTGCGTGATCTGCTGCGCCTCGCGCAAGGCCCGATGGTCGCACCACAGGTAGTAGTCATCCAAGGGCTGCATGGTTTCGTCCACCGGGATGACGCTCGACCCCGTTGTGTCGATCGCGAGCGCCACCACGTCCGTTCCGGCCACGCCTGTCTGTGCCAGCACCTCGCGCATGGCCTTTGCCAGCGCCTGCATCTGGTCTTCGTGCGATTGTGTTGCGAAATCGGGATCGTTCCGCTTCCGATGCAGGGGATAACTTGCTGATGCAGTCCCGAGCCGCCCCTTGTCGCTATCCAGCAACGTCACCCGCGTACTCAGCGTGCCAAAATCTACTCCGGCAACAACGGCCACAAATCCACCTCGCTCTCACGAATCCTTGCAGGCTCGCAACCCGCAAATGTCCGTGGAGAAATCGCTTACACCACGTCGTTGCCGACTCTACGTTCTGCCGTTCGTATCGTCAAGGTCACCTCCTCCTCGCAACTTATTGGCTGGGCGGTGGTGCCACGGCCGTAGGCGGTGCACTCTCCCCACTTCCACTGCCGGCCGGCGCGGTCGCGTGCGGTCGGCTGTCTCCCAGCCGCATCTCCTGTTCCGCTTCGTCCTTGCGTCCAAGCTTGGCCAACGCCAGTCCGCGAAAGTAGTGAGGCGTCTGGTAGTCAGGATCACTCTTCTCTGCGGCTGCAAGGTACTGCTCGGCTCGGGCATAGTCCTTTGCCCGCAAGGCAAGCTGTCCCATGCCCGTGAGAGCCCCCGCATGCTGCGGCACACGCGCCAGAACCACCGCAAACTCCCTGCCTGCGTCCTCGTCGTGATGCGCCTCCAGCTCTAGTTCGCCCAGTTGGTAGTACGACTCCGATTGCCTCGGCTGAAGCTTGATCGACTGCGTAAATGCTTCCCGGGCTTCGGCATCTCGTTGCTGCATCGCATACACGTGGCCGAGCCCGAAGTAAGCCGACGGATCTTGGGGGCGCAACGCAAGGTAGGCCCGCAAATCGCGCTCTGCCTCGGGCAGATGTTGCGCCTCCACCTCCAACCGCGCCAGGCCGTACACCGTCTTCGCCTCGTGCGGACGAATCCTGTCCGCTGCCCTCAACGCCTGCTCGGCAATACCAAACTGCCCCAGAGCCGTCGCCTCCACCCCAAAATCCGTCAGCAGCTCCGGACTGTCCGGAACCTCTTTCAGTCCCCGCTCCAAAATCTCCATGGCCTGATCCACCCGCCGCCCACGAACCTCGGCGGCTGCCCAGGCCGCGGCGGCATCCGCTTCACCCTGGCGCGCCATCTTATTTTCTTGGTTCAATTTCAGAGCCGCTTCAAACTGCTGCATGGCCTGTTCGTATTGCCCGGCAACAAGGAAGATGTGCCCAGCTTGGAGCTCTGACAGCTGTGCTGAAGGGCTTGGACTCGCATGTCCCATCTCCCTCTGAGCCCATGCAGCGCCACCTACCCACAAAGGGCAAAACGCCAAGGCACAGGCTAGACCCCAGGTTCTGGCGGGCAGACTTGTGTAGGAGGTCCGCACTTGCTTGCGCCTCACTCCGGTTTCACTGCCGGTGCGGGTGCAGTCTGGTCGGGAGTCTGTAAAGGTGCACTCTCGTCTGCACCCGATGGCGCACTCGCTTTAAGTTGTTTGAGGCGATCAAGCATGCGCTGTGCCTCTTGTTTTCGTCCAAGCTTTTGGTAAACACGCCCTAGTTGAAATAGCGCACCCTGTTCGATAAAGGACGAGGGCTGGCCGGCCAGCGCTTGCTCTAGCCAGTGGGAAGCTTCTTCATTGTTTCCCAACTGGGCCAAACCAAAGCCCAGGTAGAAATCTGTAGCTGCGCCCGCTATGTGAGCCGCTTGTGCTTTGCGCAGCATGGGAACTCCCGCCTCTGCCTTGCCTGCTTCTACATCCATCTTGCCAAGGTTGTACCAGGCAACGCCGCTCCCGGGGTTCACCCGTAGTTCCTGCGTGTAAGCCTGACGAGCAGCCTCGACCCGCGACAGTTTTTGCTCCTGCTCCCCAAGCCCTTCATACAGGTCTGCGTTGTTCGGTTCCCTCTGTAAGCCAAGCTGATATTCCGCGATGGCCCTTTCGGGTTGATTTAAGCCGTCAAAGTTCTCTGCCTTCGCCCGGTGTACCAGGGCAGAATCAGGGGCAAGCTTCATCAACTCCGCTAAGGAGGCTGCTGCTACCTGGGAATGCGCTTTGGCTCGGTAGTAGTAGGCTTGAGGGTCGTTGGGTCTCAGCAATGCCAAATGGTCCAGAGCGGCACAGGCCTGCTCTGGGCGGCCTAAAGACATCTCGGCGATACCAGTCCAGGTGAGGGCTTCCACGTTATCCGGGTTGAGAGCCAACTCTGCTTTCAGCGCCGTTACGGCCGCTTCGGCCGCTCCTGTCTGGTAAAGAGCTATGCCTAAGAACTGATTTGGTCCCTGCAAACCTGGATTAAGCAGCGCAGCTTTCCGTAGGGAGGTAACAGCGGCGTCCAAGAGGCCCTCCCGCAGCTGTACAAGACCCAATCCGAAGAACCCGTCCGATAAAGTCGGGGCGATGATCGTGGCTTGTTGGAAAAGCGATTCGGCACGGGGTAGATTGCCCTTTTGGATTGCCGACTCAGCCTGAGTTATCAACTGCATCACCTGTGCTGACTGGGTGGCTTCCTGGGTGTGTGCTTGACCTGCTGTAAGCGCACACCCCGCACTGAGGGCGAGCAGAAACGGCCGGATCTGAAACAAGCTTTGCATGAAGGGTGCACATCAAGCGTTACAGCTAACAAAGTTGTACGAAATCCAAACAGAAAGAGCAAAGGCCGAGGCATTTGCCTCGGCCTTTGGGTACATCGGCTGGTTAAAAGTTGAACCGACCTGTGACCTGCAGGTTACGCGGTCCAAGGTCCTGCGAGCCAAGTGTAGGAATACCGAAATTGCCGTCGTTCGGTTCCAGGTCAGGAATGTTGAAATTGTGGCGGTTGAAGGCGTCGATGGCCTCAAGCTTGAGTTGGAACTTCAAACGTTCATGGATTTCGAAGTCCTTGATCAGGCTGAAGTCTTCTGACAGCCAAAGCGGAGTTTCCAGGTTGGAGGTTACGCGGTCGATGCCCGTGCCCAGAGTGAAGGCATCGTTCGGTGCACGGAGCCCTCGTGATTCATCGTTCCGGTCAACAAAAGCTGCCTGACTAAGCGGAACGGTCGCCCCTTGAGGACACTGGTTTGCTGCCAGGGGACAATAGGCTGGATTAAACCAGCGCTGCCCATTGAACTCCGAAGGCC
>CAXTRM010000027.1:10311-11495 GCA_964246625.1 uncultured Acidobacteriaceae bacterium | reverse complement strand
GATAGAGGTAGCTGATAACGAAGGTGTGAGGAATGTTCTGGGTGCTCACCGCCTTCTCAAGCCGGTGATTGAAGACGTTCTGATCCTGCTGGCCGTTTGGCCCATTTCCTGCCAGAGCTGAATCTGCATCCGTCAGGTTCTTTTGCCAGGTATAAGAGGCTTGGAACGTCAGACCGAACCGTGTGCTCTGGTTCAGCGAGGCAACCAGGGCGTTGTAGGATGAGTGCCCTACGTTCTGCAGGCAGCAATCTGTTGCAATGAAGTCGTACTGCGGGAAGGGCCTCAGGACGCGTTGCAGCGCTCCATTGAAGGTTGGGTAGGGAGCGCTGAAGCCATCAGCAGGCTTCCCGGCCGAGATAAAGTCATTGGCGAGCCGGTCACCGTAGCTCAATGCGGAGAGTGGGATGTTGTTGATGTTCTCTAGCGATGACCGCAGGTTTTGCGCTTCTTGCCCGATGTAACCGATGGTGGCCACCAGGTGCGTTGCTACCTCCTGCTGTAGCTGCAGACTGTAGTTGTAGGTGACCGACGGACGTCCGTCCCGGGGTGCGATGTATTCGCCGCCCACGGCAGGAAAGTCACCATTATCCAACTGACCAGGATCGAGGTTTGGTGCGGTTGGGAAAGGCTTTGGGAAGCCCGCGTCAAGCTGGTAGGCCGGGGTGAAGCCATCCGGGCTGCCGACGTTATCGGGCACTGTGTAGCCAGCCGACATCGATCCGCCAAAATCGTCATACTGAAGCGGTCCGTAGATCAGAGCGGCGCCACCACGAATTGCCGTTTTGTTATTCGATCCGGGAACAGCGTAAGCAAATCCGATACGCGGGGCAATATCCTTGTAGTAGGTGTCCGCCCATCGGCTGTTGCAGTTACAGTTCGCACCGAAAACGAGAGCTCCTGGGATATTTCCGGCATGCGGATCCGGTGCTGTAGCGCTGAAGTTTGATGTATCGTTGGCCGCTTCCTTGCGAGGTGTGTCGACGTCATACCGCAGGCCGAGATTCAGAGTGAGGTGCTGCGATGCCTTGAAGTCATCCTCCACAAACCCGGCAATATAGTGCGACAACCACCGCGGCGTGTGGATGTAGGCATTCTGGTTCGTGTAGTCCGCTTGGCCAAGCAGAAAACTTGCAAAGCCGTCCCCACTGCTAGCCTGCGGGTTGCTGGCCACGCGCGCATAGTCT
>CAXTRM010000027.1:9215-10301 GCA_964246625.1 uncultured Acidobacteriaceae bacterium | reverse complement strand
GCGCGAAAAGCCAAATGTCGGGATGGACTTCACAAGGGTCGCATATGCCTGGTGCCGGAAATCAACACCAAACTTGAAGCTGTTACGCCCTCTCACCCAGCTCACGTTATCGTTCACGCGAATGCCGTTGTCGACATTATCGCCATTGCTTCCATTGCCAACGGTCGTGTAGTTGGAGAAGGCGTTCACATCGAAATTCAGCACAGGGTAGGCAGCGGCCACAACATTGTTAATGCCCGCCTGCTGCGTGTAATTGGTGCCGCCCAGAGTCTGGGCGAAGTTTACGCTGTTGGTCCGGTTGTATCCCAGATTGAGGTGATTCAGCAGATTGGGCGTAAACGTGTAATCCCAACCTGCACGGGAATAGTGTGTCACGAAGTTCTGAGGGGTGAAGTTGCTAAAAGGCAAGGGTAAGCTGTTCACGCCCTCACGCACGTTGTCGCGCGAGCTGTAGGAGGCAAAAATCTTGCTGTTGGTTCCGATCGTCTCATCGACGCGGATCGTCATCGTCGTGTTCACCAGCGGGAAAGACTGCTGGACTACGTAGTTGCCCGTGTTGCTGTACAAGCCGTTTCCGGTGCCGGGGGCGTTCGGGTCAGGAAGACCAGCGATCAAGCTGTTTGCAGCTTTGCTGATTCTGCTACTGGGGATCACATTGCCCGCAAAGGCAAAGCGGCAAGGGACGCCTGTCGGGTTCGTTGCAGAGATCGTTGTGTTTGTCGTTGCCGGGTCGAAGATCTGGTTTTGCCGCACGATCTGGCCGTCGCAGGGGTTGGTGAAGATGGGCGGTGCGCCAAGTACGGCGGAAAAGTCGCCGGACTTCTCTGCTGCGGTCGGGACCGTCGCCGTTCCGTTTTGTCCCAGGGTCTGTTTGAATTGCTCCCACGTGAAGAAGAAGAACGTCCGATCCTTGCCGTTGTACAGGTGCGGGATGGTCACTGGACCGCCAAGGGTCCCGCCAAAGTCGTTCTTGTTATCTTTGGGCCTGCGATACAAGCTGATGCACTGCGCCTGAGCGTCCCCTGTCAGCGTCGGGCAAATGCTCGCTAAACGTCCGTTTTGAAACCACCCGTTTGCGTCATAGGC
>CAXTRM010000027.1:6012-9205 GCA_964246625.1 uncultured Acidobacteriaceae bacterium | reverse complement strand
CTTGTTGATGTCGAACACCGTGCCGTGGAACTGGTTCGTTCCGTTCTTTGTTACGAAACTTTCGATACCGGACGTCGTGCGGCCAAACTCCGCGGAGGGCGTTGACGTCGTGACCTTGAACTCCTGCAAAGCTTCCACTGAAGGAGATGTCTCGTCGAAGGAGGAACCATTCTCGCTTCGCGTGATGGATGCGCCATCCAGCAGCGTTTCGGCGCCATAATCCTGGCCGCCCGAAATTTTGCTTTGGAACACACCGTTACCTTGGAGGCCCGTCGGACCGCCTGAGCCCGGACCCGTGGTTCCGGGAACAAGGAATACAAAGTTTTCGGCGGAACGGAACTGACTCACACCGCCCAGAGCGAGCGGGAGTTCCACGATCTGCTCGGCCGAAACTGTGCCGCCAAGATCAGAGGATTCCGTTTGGACCTGCACGCCGCTGGCGTCCACCGTGACTGTGTCGGACACATTACCCACATTCAAGACGATGTTCAGCGATGATGTGGAGTTGACCGTAACAGCTACGCCCGTGTTCCTGCTGCTTGTGAAGCCCTGGGCGTTTACGACCACGCTGTAGGTGCCGATAGGAAGAGAGCTGAATCGATACGATCCGGCGCTTGTGGATATGGCTACGTTCTTGCCACCCGTTGCTTCGTTCGTCGCGGTCACAGTTGCGTTCACAACCACAGCCCCCGACGGGTCGGTGACGTTGCCCGCGAGTTCACCTCGCGTCGACTGCGCCCTGCTCTGATAGCCAAGCATCGCGAAGAATAACAACAGAAGCCATATCTGCCGTCCTCTTGACTGGTTCATCCTGCCTCCTAAACTGAAACCTCGAACAAGCCCTTGCGGGCAGAACTACATGCGTGGGCTGCTGCACAGCGCAGCACCACAGGTTGGATCAGGTGTCTAACGCACCTGAAATCGTTTACACGGTTCGGCCAGCATACTAAAAACTGCGCTTCGACACTGTCAAGCAAATCTTGTAGAGTGGCTTAGTTACTGCTGAATCGCACGTTTCGGGAGACCTTTGCTTCACGTTTGTTTCGTTCGGCCCCTTGTGGTCGCCTCGCTCCTTGCCTGGGGCTCTCTCATGGCATCGCAGGCCCCTTCGGCGCTTCCGTTCTCCGACCCTGCCCTTGCGCCTGCCCGTGCGACCGTTCACCAGGGCCTCTGGCCGCAGGCTGACCAGCAGCTTCGTCAATACCTCGGCACGCACCCCGCCTCGGCGGAGGCTCTCTACCTGCTTGCGTCCACCCTGTTTCACGAAAACAAGCCGAAGGAGTCTCTCCAGTTCTTCACCCAGGCGGCAGCGGCGGCACACCCCTCCGCTGCGGACCTCCACCTCGTTGCGCTGGATTACGTGCTCCTGAACGACTACACAGACGCGGACAAGTGGGTCACTGAGTCTGCTCGTGAAGACCCAGGGGCAGGGGAGACCTGGTACACCATGGGACGAGTCAAGTACACCGAAAACCGCTTCGCCGAGGCCATTGCAGCCTTCGGGCGAGCCCTGCAGTTGATGCCCCGCTCCGTGAAGTCCGAAAACAACCTCGGGCTCACCTACGAGGGCCTGAACCAGCCGGAAGACGCGATCAAGGCCTACCGCCAGGCCATCGACTGGGCTGACGCGTCCGGGCACCCCACCGAGCAGCCTTTGCTCAACCTCGGCATCCTGCTGACCGACCGCAACGAGCTCGACCAGGCCCTGCCCCTGTTGCAAAGGGCAGAAGCGATTGCCCCAAACTACGGCAAAACACACGGTGCCCTGGGCAAACTCTACGCCCGGCAGGGCAACCTGCCGCTCGCGGAAAAAGAACTGGAAGCCGCTGTTGCCGCAGACCCGCAAGACAGCGGCTTGCATTTCCAGCTGGGGCAGGTCTACCGGAAGCAGGGGCTCTCCATGCAGGCAGGCGCTGAGCTCACGCGAGCCGCGGCCCTCGAGCGCGAACAGCGCCAGCACTAGGGCTTTTTGCTTACTGTAGCGGCGTCTGTGGGCTCATCGACCCGCACTTGCCTGTCAGCCATCACGTCCTTCAGCGTCTGCCGTCCCCCGCTCGGCCATCGAATCTCGACCGTCGTCGCTATCGTGTCTGCTCCAAGCCCGAAGTGGGCCCGCTTGTCGTTTGAGGACAAGTAACTTCCAGCGGTCGACACCGTCCAGTACTGCGTCGAGTGGGCCGTTGTCACCTTGATCTCCGCCCCAATCGCATCGCGGTTGCTCTTGTGCCCCACCAGCAGCAGGCTTAGCCAGTGGTTCGCGGTCTCCGTCTTGTTGCTCAGGATGTGCGCCGCGCCGCCGTTGGTACTCACCACGGCGTCCACGCGGCCATCATCGTCCAGATCCCCCACAGCCATGCCGCGCCCTACCCAGGGTTGCGCAAAGACGCTGCCGGACTCCTTAGACACATCCACAAATTTGCCCCCGCCCAGGTTGCGGGCCAGCAGCATCGGTTCCCGGTAGTGCAACTGCGGGTAGTTCAACTCCACGGTATCGAGATCGTGTCCCTGGGCGATCAGCAGATCCTTCTTGCCATCGTTGTCGAAGTCCAGAAAGTGAATCCCCCACCCGCTGTGCAACAGGGTCATCGGGGCAAGGCCCGACACATAGGTGTCGTACGTGAAGGATCCATCGCCGTTATTGCGATACAAGGCATACTTCTGATTCGCCAGGTTCGTGATCACCAGGTCTGGCAAGCCATCGTTGTCAAAATCCTGGAAGTCGATGCCCATACCCGCATACGTGCGACCGTCGCCATCCACGGCAATCTCCGCCGTCAGCCCTGTCTCCTCGAAGCTGCCATCGCCCTTGTTGTGGAACAGAAACTCTGGCATGGAGTCGTTGGCGACCGCGAGGTCGATCTTGCCATCGCGGTCGAAGTCGGCGAGCGCGATCCCGAGACCCTTGCCCGGTACCGCCATGCCCAGCTTGCCGGCCTCTTCCGTAAATGTGCCGTCGCCGTTGTTGTGGTACACCAAAGGCGCGATAGCAGGGAAGATGTCTGGATGACAATAGGCTCGGTAGCCGTCACGGTGCTCGCCGCACCACACATCCTCCCAGTCCCAGTGCACGTACCGCAACACCACCAGATCCAACCGTCCGTCATTGTCCAAGTCGAACGCCGCCCCGCCTGAGCCCCAGGTCTCAACGCTGTGTGGTTAGCCCCACTAACCGCCCACCGCCCTAACGGCCCTG
>CAXTRM010000027.1:0-6002 GCA_964246625.1 uncultured Acidobacteriaceae bacterium | reverse complement strand
GAATGTGCCATTGCCGTTGTTGTGATACAGGTGGTTGCCGCCGTACTCGGTCACGTACAGATCTTCAAAACCGTCGTTGTCGTAGTCTCCGACGGCGACTCCCATGCCATAGCCGACGCCCTGCAGACCGGCCTTCTCGGTGACATCTTCGAAGCTGCCGTCCTTGCGCTGGTGGTAAAGCCGGTTCCAGTCCGCAGGCGTCTGCTTCTTGGGAACCGCCCCCTTCGGCATGGGATCGCTCAGCGGGGCGCCGTTCACGAAAAACAGATCCAGCCGGCCGTCATTGTCGAAGTCGAACGCCGCGACGCCTGAGCCCATGGTCTCAAGGAGGTATTTGTGGCTGGTATGCGACGCCACATCCGTGAATGCCACACCGCGCGCCTGCGTCGTATCGACGAAGCTGCCCCGAACCGCATCCGGCGCGGCCGGTGCGGTCGTTGCGCCCTGGCCACCCGCTACGCCTGGCCACGGGCAGCAGCACAGGAGCAGGCCCCACCTGATCCACGCCGAGCGCCGTCCTGGTACGCCGTACATGCCCACCAGCCTACTGCATGCCTGCCGCTGCTGCCGGCTGCGGCGTGCCCCGGCCGGTGAGCTGCCGGATCAGGTCCACCTCATGCTGGCGGTAGGGTGTGTCGTCCTGCTTGAATACCTCGTGGAACCAGATGGTCGGGGGCCGCAGCGTATAGGGCCGCTCCCACGAGTCCCAGGGCAGGTAGGTCTGTGTCTTCCCCGCCACAAAGCCCCAGTTGATCGCCGCTACATGGTATTTCTTGGCGATCGGCAGGATCGTGTCGAAGGTACTGCCATTGCCGCGCGCCATATACTCCGTGCAGATCAGCGGACGATGCAGCGGCAACAACTCCTGCACGCGTGCCTCAAAGCCCTCGGGCCAGTCGTAGTTGTGAAAAGAGATCACATCCGACTCCGCAAGCTGGATCTTGACCGTTTGGCTCTCCTGGTCTGGGTGGCTCCAATCGCCCGTCCAGACGCCGCTTGTCAGTGGCTGTGTCGGGTGCTCCTCGCGCGCCCAGGCGAACACCTGCGGCAATAGCTCGTTTACACGCGCCACCTTGGCCGCCGAGTCCTCGTGAAAGCGCCCTCCATTGTCATTGTTGGGCTCGTTCCATACGTCCCAGCCAAGAATGCGGTCATCCTTGGCAAAGGCTCCCACCACACCCTTCACATAGGCCCGCAGCTGCGGCTCATCCGCCTTGTTGGTCAGGCGCTCGAACCCCGGGCTCTGCACCCAGCCGGAGTTATGCACGCCCGGGATGGGCGGGTGTTGCAGCCCAAGGTGCGGATCCGGCTCCCAACAGGAATCGAACAAGACCAGCAGGGGCTTGATGTGGTGCTTGGCGGCAATGGCCAGGAACTCGTTCAAGCGTCTCTGGAATCCCTTCGGATCGCTCTCCCAAAGCTGATCCTGCAAGAACACGCGCATTGTGTTCATGCCGATCGACTCACCCAACCCCAATTCCTTGTCGTTCAGGGCAGGGTTAAACGTCGCCGCCTGAAACATCTCCATCTCGTTGATCGCGTCAGATGGAATGAAGTTGGAACCCACAAGCCAGGGCTGCTTCTCATACCAGGCCTGCGCTTGTGCCTCGCTCCAGCGCTCGTGGCCCCCAGGACCCTGGGCGGCACCCGCGGTTGCAAACAGCACACAGCACACAAGCAGTGACGATCGCATCGTAAACATCTCCTCCAGAACAGCTCCCGGACCGCGTCCCAGGTCGCATCCAGGACAGGCGAGGTCCAGCATGCAACAAAACACAGGCACTGTGCAATCGTTTACAGGGCAGAAGAGCGTGTAGGTTCTACTCTTGTCTCTTCGGCGGCTGCGCCGTGCTGCGGCGCAAGAGCAGGCGAGGCTCAATCACATGTTCGACCAGGTGCGCCCTTCTGGTCTCCTCAACTTCCTTGTGCCGCAGTAAGTTTCGGAACGCCTGTGCCGCCAGCTCGCCGCGTGGCACAGCCATTGTGGTCAGCGCGGGCAGGGTGTAAGCGCTCAACTCGATGCCATCGAAGCCCACCACGGAGATGTCCTCCGGAATGCGCAGCCCGGCCTCATGGATAGCCCCCATCGCCCCGATGGCGGTCAGGTCATTGGAGGTCACAACCGCCGTTGGCCGGCGCTCGCCGGACCGCAGCATCCGTTGCATCGCATGGTGGCCGCCTTCCACGCGGTGGTCGCCCTCCTGGCGCCATGAGGCAGGGAAGCTGCTTCCGGCCGCGTGCTGTTCCAGGCCGCGTCGAAAGGCCTCTGCGCGCACCGCGGCCGAGGCCAGCGAAAGCGGTCCACTGATAAAGGCGATCTCCGTGTGGCCCAGGTCGAAAAGGTGCTGGAGGGCAGCCTGCACCCCGCCTTCATAGTTCACCCGGACCACACTTGTATTGGGCGCGTCCACCGTTGTGTCCATGAACACCATGGGGATCTGGCGGCGTGACAGGCTGCTGACCAGGTGCTCGCCCATCTCCGAAGTCATGATGGCCACCCCGTCTACCTTGCGCTGCAGCATGCGTGCCACACACATCTCCATGCGCTGCGGGTCATAGTTGGTGTTGGCGATCAACACCTCCTGCCGGTGTTCCACGGCGATGTCCTCGAACGCCTTCACCAGTTCGGGAAAGTACGGGTTCGTGATGTCGGAGATAATCAGCCCATACATGCCGCTGCGCCCGGAGCGATACGGTCGCGGTGGAAACCCGGGCACGCCGGGCTACCGCCATGATGTTCATGCCTCTATCATGCCGGAACACCGCAGTCTCGCGGAAACTTTTGCGGGCCGCCAAAAAGTCGATACCTAAGTCCGCAGTGTGCAGATCGGCCGGCTACTGGCCCGCCAGCGCCACCTCCGGCCAGTCATTTTTCCAGGTGATGGTTGAGATCTGCAGCGCAGGCCGTCCGCTCGTGGCGTCGTACGCGTGAAAGACCAGGTAGTCCTTGCCGCCGTCCCTCAACACGGACTCCCCACCCGGCCCTCGCCAGCGCCCATTTGCGCCCAGCAACTGCGTTCCGCCGCCCTGGGCCATCAAGACGCCCTGCTCATCCACATAGGGTCCGGTTACCCGCTCCGCTCGCCCCACCATCGTCCGGTAGGTGCTGCGCGTCCCGCGGCAACACAGATCCCATGACACCAAAAGATAGAAGTAGCGGCCGTGCTGAACAACAAACGGAGCCTCCACCGCCGTCCAGTCCGGCGGCAGCACCGGGTGCTCCGGGTCGAACTTCTGCTGCGGCACCGGGTTTGGTTTCGCCCGGCTGGCCAACGCATACAGCCTTGTGTCCGTCGTCGATACCATCCCGGTCGCGGCGTCCAGCTTACGCATCTTGATGCCCGTCCAGAAGCTCCCAAAGCTCAGCCACGCCCCACCTTGTGCATCCTCGACGTAGTTCGGATCGATCGCATTGAAGTCGTCACTCGCCTTGGACTCAACCACCAAACCCTTGTCGACCCACTTGTACTCCGGGCTGCTGCGGTCCAGTGTCTTGTTCACCGCCAGTCCGATCCCTGACGTGTTCACCCCAAACAGGGAATAGGCGTAATACAACCGGTACTCGCCATGCTCATGCGAGATGTCCGGCGCCCAAAGCTCCTTGGTTCCCGGGCTACGCTCTTTCACCCACGCCGGGATGTCGTCAAAGACGTGCCCACACATCCGCCATGTATGGAGGTCCTCCGAGCAGCGCATGGGGAACTGCCCGCCATCCGGCGCCTTACCCGTCGCAAACACGTAGTACGTCTTGCCGTCCTTCGCGATCGAGGGGTCATGTGTGAAAGGAAAAGCCCCGGAAAGCTGCAAGGCCTCAGGCTGTTGTGCCGGGGCCGCAGAACGAAATAGCCCTAGCGCAAAGGTAGCAGCGATCACCCATTTATTTGAGCGGAACATCGATCACCTCAATCGTCATCGCCGGCACATTGTGCGTCCAGTTCGCCCCGCTCACCTTCACCGTCGAGCTCACCGGCTTGATCGTGTCCGGGTGATCGATCGAGTTGGTCGCCTCATACGTCGCCGCATGCAGGCTGCTCATCTTGGCGATGCCGCTGGCCGCGCCACCCAGGTTGATCGAAAGCGGCTGAGCCTCGGTCGACGCATTCACCAGCTTCAGATGAAGCACGTGATCCTTCGAGCCCACGGTCGCCGAGTAGTAGAAGCGGTCGCCCGCACCTGTCAGCTCGCCCTTGGCCGTGCCATCGCCGATGTGCGCGCCAAAAAGTGCTTGCGCGTAGTAGCTCGGCGATCCATACGTCGTGCTCGCGTCATAGCCGATCATGTTGGTGTACCACTGGCCCGCACCGGGGTTCACGTTGATGAACAGCGGCGCATAGCTCGCCATCACAATCAGGTCGCTGTTCCGCTCCAGCCCCGTCATGAACGCGGCATCGGCCAGCGCGCCGCCAAAGGTCGGCGTCGGCGTGCCGGCCAGCGTCGCCCACTCGCCCACAAAGATCTTTGGCCCCGTGCGCGCCTGCTTGTCATAGTGGTGCGCGAAGTCCAGCATCTCGCCTACTGGCTTGTAGTAATGGTCGTCCAGCACATCCGGCTGCGCGTCGCTATCGGTCTCCTTCACCGGCGTCGTCGCAATCAATTGGTATTTGGTGCCGTACTTGGCTCGCAGGGCCTTGGCGATCTGTGCGAAACGCCCGTCGTAGCTGCCCGACGTGTCGAACCAGTCCTCGTTGCCGATCTCGATATAGTGGAGCGGAAAGGGCGCCGGATGCCCCAGCTTGGCACGCTCGGCCCCCCACTTCGTACTCGGGTCGCCAGTCAGGAACTCTACCTCGTCCACGGCGGCGTCCACATAGGGCTGCAGGCCTGCGCCCGGATCCACATGCACGTGCTGCAGGGAATACCCTGCATACACCGCCAGGACCGGCTCGATATGGAGGTCCTCACACCACTCCAACATCTCGTACAGCCCCATGCCGTCGGTCGACCAATACGTCCACGGCGCCTGGTGCCCCGGGCGGTCCACGATCGGCCCCAGGGTCTCCTTCCAATTGAACCAGTCCTTCAACTGATCGCCCTCCAGGTAGTTGCCCCCAGGCAGGCGCAAAAAGTGGGACTTCAGCCCCGCCATGCGCTCCATCAACTCCGGACGGAAGCCGTTCGGCTGGTTGTTGAAGGTCGGGGGAAAGAGCGACACAAGCTGAAACGAGATCGCTCCCGGATGCGCCACCAGCAGCTCCAGGTGATTGGCCGAGCCAGTCGCGGCTCCGTTGGTCGTCATGGCGTAGGTGTACTGCGACCAGGTACCCGCCTTCACCGGCACACGCGCTTCGGCCACAACCGCTCCTGTGTTGTCGCTCACCAGCCTTGCCATAACCGGTCCGATCGCCGGGTCATCCACCTCGGCATAGAACGAGCCCTTGTACTTCGTGTGCGGCTTCAAGCCCATGCCCCAATAGCCCGTGTTGCTCATGCCGGCCTCGTTGCCGGGCGAGGCCGTTGTGACCGTGAGCTTCTGGCTGTTGTTCAGTGCCTTGCTGGGCCCGTCATTCTTCACAGCCTTGTACGCCGCCACGGCATCGCCCTTGCGGACCAGGTCCCAGTGCTGCACGCCGTCCCACGTCCCACGAAACGTCCGATTCTGCACCATCTCCGCGTACAGGCCACCGTCGAAGGCGTGGTTGATCTCTTCGGTCATCATGCCGTATAGCATCGGGCTCACCGGCGACATGATCGTCTTCGGCTCAATCGTCAGCTGGGCAGTGCCGGCCTTCGCTTGCGCGCGGAGCCCGAAGGCAGGGAGCAGAACACCCCCGGCACAAAGGCAGGAGCTGAATACGGCAGAACGACGGAACAGGGACAACTGCCCCAGGCGAAGGGTCAAAAACATGCATTCCTCCTGCGGAATCAAGTGCGGACACGGCGAAGCCCTCACCTATGAAATCGGTTTCATGGCGTACGGGTCTGCCCACTCCAAAGCTCGGCTGAACCTGCGAAAGTGTATCCCACCGTCGCCATGCTCGGCTAATGCTTCTCAGTACCCCTGA
>CAXTRM010000026.1:8030-21922 GCA_964246625.1 uncultured Acidobacteriaceae bacterium | reverse complement strand
GAAAAGCCCGTACTCCAGCACCCGCACATGGACTGCACCCAACTCGCGAGGGAAGCCAAGAAACGCTTTGGCATCAAGGGCTTTCGGCCCGGCCAGAAGGAGATTCTCGAAGCCGTATGCGAGGGCAGGGACGTACTTGGCGTCCTCCCTACCGGGGGCGGCAAGTCGCTCACCTACCAGCTGCCGTCTCTGTTCCTGAAGCATCCCGTCGTGGTTGTTTCGCCGCTGATCGCGCTCATGCAGGATCAACAGGAGCATGCCATTCAGGCTCATATCAACGTGGAAAAGATCGACTCCACCTTGGGCGTCCGCGGCGCGCATCAGGCCGAAGAAGATATCGAAAAAGGTATTGCGCAACTGATTTATACGACGCCTGAGCAGCTGGAAAACCCGCAGTTTATCGCGGAACTGAAGCATGCCGGCGGCGTCGGCCTGTTTGTCGTCGATGAGGCGCACTGCATATCGCAATGGGGGCACGACTTTCGTCCCGCCTACCTGGGTCTGGGGATCGCACGGGAAAAGCTTGGCAACCCGCCCGTCCTGGCGCTCACCGCCACGGCAACGCAGGAGGTCCTTGCAGAGATCGAGCACATCCTGCATATGCATGACCCCGTGGTGGTCAACACGGGCTCGGAGCGCACCAACCTCCACCTTGCGGTCGTGCCCACGGTGAGTAATGATGCCAAGCTTGCACGCATCGGCACGCTGCTGGAAAACGAAGAAGGCACTGGCATCATCTACACGGCCTCGGTGCGCTCAGCGGATGAACTGCATGACTGGCTCAAAGACCATGGCATCTCCGTCGGCCACTACCACGGCAAGATGAAGACCAAGGATCGCGAACAGGTCCAGCAGGAGTTCATGGCGGGCCAGCATAAGGTCATGATTGCCACCAAGGCCTTCGGTCTCGGTATCGATAAACCGGATATCCGCTTCGTGTACCACTACGAGTTCCCGGACTCGTTGGAAACCTATGCCCAGGAAGCCGGTCGCGCAGGCCGTGACGGGCTCCCCTCCAAGGCTGTTTTGTTGTACCGCCTCGAGGACAAGCGCATCCAGACCTACTTCCTTTCCGGCCGCTACCCGCACGCTTCCGAGGTTTCGGCCGTTCTGGAAGCGCTCGCCATTGGCCGCATGCTGCCGCATGTCGAAGCCCGGCAAAAGGCGGCCGAGCAATCCGGGGACGGCGACAGAACCCAAACAGGTCCCACCCCGGAGCAGGAGCGAGCCGCCGCGAATACCCCCGAGGGGATCCAGGCTCAGGCCAGCGAACTCACACAGGCGCTCCAGGACACCAAATCTCTCAAGCTCAACGCGCGTACCGTGGCCGAGTATGCCGACGTTGGCGTGAAGCGCACGCAGGTCATCCTCTATATGCTCGCCGATGCCGGCCTTGTGACTCAGAAGAAGAAAGGCGGTTACGTGCTCAACGTAGCGACGCCGCCCAGCGAAGACGAGATCGCGGCCTTGCTGAAGACCTACGAGGATCGTGCAGAACACGATAAACAGCGGCTCTCGGAGATGATGCACTACGCCGAAACACCTACGTGTCGAACCCAGGTGCTGCGGCTGTACTTCAATGAAGAGGTGGGCGAGCCTTGCGGTCGCTGCGACAACTGCGAGCGTGGACATGATCCGGAGCATGATCTGGCCGAGCACGCCGAAACCGATCGCTCCCAACGCAAGCAGCTGCGCAAACAGGATAAAGTCGCCGATGCCTCGAGGCTGACAGGGAAGTCCACAGGGGCTCCCACCGATGCGCACGGCACCACGGTCATCTCCACGCTGCACGGAGAGATACACACCACGGCCCCGGAGACCATCGTGCACTCCGCACCGGACCGGTTCAAGGTCGGTGACCGCGTGCGTCATGCCCGCTTCGGCATCGGGCAGATCCGTGATGTCCATGGGACCAATGTCCTTGTGAAGTTCCCCAAGGATGGGGAGAAGCGCCTCGTGGACTCCTTCCTGGAGCCGGTAACCTCGGCCTGAATCGCGCGGCCGCCGCAGGACACCCATATGGTGTACCTGTGGCAGCCCGAAAACCTTGTACCCTAAAGGAGACAATGTACAAGCGCGTTCTCCTCAAGCTCTCTGGTGAAGCTCTGGCCGCCGGCCGTGGTTTTGGTGTTGACGCTGTGTTTATCCAGGCCGTCGCTCAGGAGATCGCCGAGGTGGCCAAGATTGGCTGCCAGATCGGCGTCGTCGTGGGCGGCGGCAACTTCTTTCGCGGCGTCGCGGAGCAGGCCGTTGGTATGGATCGTGTCGCCGCCGACCACATGGGGATGTTATCCACGGTGATCAACGCCATCGCCCTGCAGGATGCCATCGAGAAGACCGGCGTGCACTGCCGCGTTATGAGCGCCATCGAAATGCATGAGGTCGCCGAGCCCTATATCCGCCGCCGCGCCATGCGCCACCTCGAAAAGGGACGCATCGTGATCTTCGCCGCCGGCACCGGGAACCCGTATTTCTCGACAGATACGGCGGCCAGCCTCCGTGCCATGGAGATCGGTGCCGAGGTGCTGCTGAAAGCCACCTCGGTCGACGGCATCTACACCGCCGACCCCAAAAAGGTGGCGGACGCGACCAAGTTCGAGACCATCACCTATATGGACATCCTGCGTCTCGGTCTGCGCGTCATGGACACCACGGCTGTCTCGCTTTGCAAAGACAACAGCCTGCCCATGATCATCTTTTCCATGCGCGAAAGCGGCAACATCGTGAAGGTGGTTCAAGGGGAAAAGCTCGGCTCTCTGGTGACGTCCTAGCCCAGTGACGTCCTAGCCCAGTGGCGTCGTAGCCCAGTGGCGTCCTTACCTCGGGGCCTCCTCGCCGGGGTACGCCGCTACGCGTCGGTCTCCGCCCCGTTGCGCAGCACCTTGCGCGCCATCACGGCCAGCCCCGTGAACAACAGCACGTAGGGGAGTGCCACCACCAGGGATCCGATTAACTCCAAAGGATAGCGGGCCCCCGCTGGAATGTGCGCCATCTCCCGGCTGTTTGCTCCCACCACTGCACCCAGCGCCGATACGATCAGCGCCAGCAGCGCCGCGAAGAGCTGTGCGTCACTGGCGAGCTGTCGATCCGGTGTTCCTCCGGAGACCACACGCAGCGCAGCCGACGGGATCGTCGTCGCGAGCACCAGCAGCACAAGCAAGCCCAGCGCCATGCCGAACCAGGCATTGCGCAACACCGCCGTGTACCCATGCTTCAACAAAAAGGAGGACAGCCAGCTGAACAGCACCGCGGCAACGGCATACACAGCCAACGCCCGCAACGCGAGCTCAACGGCGCCTCCCCACCTTTGCTTCAACGCCGCTCCAAGCAGTGGGCCCGCGCTCTTTGCCCGGTCAAGGTAGGCCCAAACCAGGGCAGCGGTCGCCAGAAATGCCTCGCTGTACAGCAAAATGCGCAGGAAATACGTCGTCCACGTGAGCAGCAAAGCGACAAGGGTGGTGGTTTGTGCCGTGGCAGCCGACATCGGTGTGTGCACAACGGCGCCGCCCAGGGCAGAGCGATGCGTGGTCTCATGGAAGACCAGGGCCTGCAAGAGGCCGTTCCGTCCCATGTTCAACAGGTAGCTCAGCAGATCCGCCAACAGGACCGGAAGCCAAAGCACCGGCCGTCGTCGCAAAAGGTCTACCAGATCACGCCAAAGCTCTCCCATCGTCTCTCCCCGCCGCCCTCATCATACGCATGCCGAAAGGGAAACAAATCACGCGAAAGCGCAATGGCCGTCACCGTGGTTCAGGCCTGCACTCGCCGTTGTCTCCACCACGTTTGGATCAGCTGCTGGCAAGGGTGTTCTACCCAGCGCCGTACCAGCACGGCCAAGGCAATCACGAAGACATAGCTGATCCATGGATCCAGGCTGGCAAGGTGCAAGCGCTCGGTCACATGGTGCCACTGCAGCAGCTGAAACACATTGAAGTGCAACAGGTAAAGCGCATAGGTCGAGGTGCCCACAGCCACCAGCGGCCGTACGGAAAAGATCCTCGACAGCGGACTCGTGCCCGCCAGTCCAAGGATCACCAGAGACCATACCGGGGTGAACAAGCCGCCATGCACCAGGATGTACGGCACCCTGGGCGCAACGTGGTACACGGCAAACCAGGCCAGCAGAAACCCCACGAGCCCGGTACGCAGGCGGCCACGGTCATCCATCTGCATCGCATCGTGCAGCCGGCCCAGGGTAAGCCCTGCCAGAAAGGTGCACAGGTACGCAATGGGCGTGTACTTCAGCACGTCCAGCCATGTCCCATTGCTGTACCGCGTCACCGGCGGCTGCAGGTGGTCCGGATTTACCAGCAGGTAGCTCAGGTGCGGCACAAGGCCCAGCATCCAAAACCCAACCACCATCGCGGCCAGCTTCCACGTCGTCTGGGGCCAGTGCATCTTCAGCAGCCAGGGAAAGGCGATATACAGCACCACCTCACAGGACAACGTCCAGCTCACAGTGTTCCAAAACGTCGCCAGGTGGGGAAAGAAACCCTGCACAAGCAGTGGGGTGGCCACGGCTCCCGCCCAGAACTGCTCATGCGGTCGCGACCGCCACTCCAACAGCAGCATGGGCAAGGAGATCAGCATCGTGAGCAGATACACGGGGTAAAGGCGTGAAAACCGTGCCATCCAAAAGTCGGCCTTGCGCACCCCGCCCTCACGGTGCGCGTAGTTGTAGCTGAGGATGAATCCCGAGATCAAAAAGAAAAAGCTGACGAACACATAACCGATGTCCACCAGCGGATACAACGAAACCCAGGGGTGCCGCTCCCAGCGCAGGCCACTCGGTGTGAAGTGAAACATCAGAATCGTCAGCGCAAGCAGCGTACGCAATCCCGTCAGGGCCGGCAGGGCAGGCTTGCGTTCCACGGCACGCACGGTGGGCGGCTGCATCGCAAGCGCCGCTTCCCCGGTCGAGGTCGGCGCCCTATCCTCGTGCAATTGCAACCCGCTCACCCTTGCTTTGACGCGTCCGTTCCGTCAGAGTTCCGCAACCCGCGCTGCTATTGCAGTTGGACCTGCGTGAACCCCAGCCCTTCCAGCATCGCACGGACCGTTTCCCTCGCGTTCCTGCTTGCCGCATCGAGAATCCCATCTGCCAACGCTGCCTGTTGCAGCTCGCCCTGCGCGCGCATACGGGTGGCGCTTTCCAGATTTGGGTCGGCAGCCACGAAGATGCCTGTGTCCCTGGCATACACCCGCGACTTCGCGTTATCCAGGTTGGTCAGAAAGACCTCGCTCGGCGGCAAGGTCAGCCTGATCGAGCGGCCGTTCCGTACCTCACGGATCTGCACACCCTCCGGCTTCAGCTTGCTGAAGTCCACGCCGGCGATCGTCTGCCCGTGCACGATCATCAGCAGCCGGTCCCCTGCCAGCACGTCCGGCAGGATCGGGTTGGATTCCTTGCTTTCGATCACCGTGTCGAGTGAATAGGTCACCGTCTCTAGCCGGTTCAGCCGCTGCACCTTTTCCACAACGTCCGGGGCCGACACCGTTACCAGCGGCCGTCCTGTGATGTAGCTCGCCAGCCTGCCCGCAAGCCCGGTTCTTGCCTGGTGCACGAAAAAGCCCAAAGCCGCAGCCCCAAGCGCAACCGCCAGCAGCACGCCAAGCAGCGCTCCGGCTCCTCGTCCTCGCGCTCGGTCATAGCTGTACTCGGCTCGCATCGTCGTCAGGTTCAACCCTTTCCTCATCCTACGATGAGGTCGCACAGGCGGTCGGGGCAGCAAGCCCACGCTGCTGCCAGCGCCCACACCGCCACACCGCACCACGCGCACCTGCAGTGTTGTCCTGGCAGCGGCACCACCGGCAGGGCAGCCAAAGCCAGCGCCCGCTACGCCCTTACCTCGGCCGTCACCAAACGTTCCGCCTCGCGCAGGCCACGGTGGGCATAGCTTGCCTTCACAAACGCGTGAAACAGCGGGTGCGGCTCCAGCGGCTTGGACTTGAACTCCGGATGGAACTGGCAACCCAGAAAGAACGGGTGCTCCGGGATCTCCACAATCTCCACGTAGGTGCCGCTCTCGCTCGATCCCGTCAGGCGTAGGCCACCCTCGGTCAAGCGCCGTTCAAACTCGCGGTTGAACTCATACCGATGCCGGTGCCGCTCGCTGATCTTGGTGCTCCCATAGGCACGCGCCGCCAGGGAGCCCGGCTCCACCACCGTGTCCCAGGCACCCAGGCGCATGGTCCCACCCATCTCTTCCACGCCCGTCAGTTCGCGCAACTTGTAGATCACGCGATACGGCGTTTGCGGATCGAACTCCCCGCTGTTGGCGCGCTGCAGCCCGCACACATTGCGGGCATACTCAATGCACGCCGTTTGCATGCCGAGGCATATGCCGAAGTACGGCGTCTTGGTCTCCCGGGCATACCGGATGGCGTTCAACATCCCTTCGATGCCTCGCTTGCCGAAGCCCCCCGGCACCAGGATGCCGTCGTAGCCGCAAAGCATCTCGGCGTACTCGGCAACCTCCAGGCCTTCGGCCTCGATCCAGGTCACCCGCAGCTTCAGCCGTTCAGCCAGCGCGCCGTGCACCAGCGCCTCCTTCAGCGACTTGTAGCTGTCCTCGTACTCCACGTATTTGCCGACGATCCCGATATGGACCTCATCGGTCGGTTCATAGGCACGACGCACCAGGTCGCGCCACCGTGCCAGATCGGCCTCCGGCGCTTCCAGGCGAAAGTACCGCAGCGCCAGCGCATCTACGCCCTGCGCGGCCAGGTTCAGCGGCACCTCATAGATACTCGGCACGTCGCGCGCGATCACCACACCGCCCTGCTCCACGTTGCAGAACGCAGCGATCTTTTCGCGCATCTCTTCCGGAACCTCGCGGTCCGCCCGGCATAGCAGGATATCGGGCTGGATCCCGATCGATAGCATCTCCTTCACCGAGTGCTGCGTCGGCTTCGTCTTCAGCTCCTGCGCCGCGGCGATCCACGGGATCAGCGTGACATGGACAAAGCAGGTGTTGTCGCGGCCCATCTCCTGCCGCATCTGCCGAATCGCCTCTAAAAATGGCAGCGACTCGATATCCCCCACCGTGCCGCCGATCTCCACGATCGCCACATCGCAGTCCTGCCCGATCCTCTTGGCGGCGGCTTTGATCTCGTTGGTCACATGCGGAATCACCTGCACGGTCTTGCCCAGGTAGTCGCCCCGGCGCTCGCGCGTAATGATCGACTCATAAATGCGACCGGTCGTCAGGTTGTTATCGCGGGTCAGCTTGGCATGCGTGAAGCGCTCGTAATGACCCAGGTCCAGATCCGTCTCCGCGCCATCATCGGTGACAAACACCTCGCCGTGCTGAAACGGGCTCATCGTCCCTGGGTCGACGTTCAGGTACGGGTCGAACTTCATCAGGTTCACGCGCAGCCCGCGCGCCTCCAGCAGGCAGCCGATCGAGGCTGCCGCCAGTCCCTTGCCCAACGACGACACAACGCCGCCCGTCACAAAGATGTACTTTGCCGACACGCTTGCTTGCCTCTTTGAGTTGTGAAATGAGTTGTGCGTGGTGTGCACGATCAAGTATACCCCGCTGCTCCGGCCCGTTTCTGCTCCTCGGACACCGGTTCAGGTTCAACCGGTTCGTCCGCCTTCCCAGGCAGCTCCCCTCGCTTGGGCCTCGCCTACAACCGAAGCCGTACACGGATCGCCCCTCACGAGCCCATACTCTGAACCTGCCATGCTGGCCCTTGTTCCCAACCTCAGGCGCTTGGAAGCGCGGATCTATCTGCGCCTGCGGACCGTCGCGGAAGCGCGCCTCGCCACCCGTGCCGCCGCGGGCCACCACTCCTCAAAACCCGCCCATCTCCGTACCGGCGAGCGCGGCGAACACCTCGCGTACTTCTTTCTCCGGGACCTTGGCTATACCGTCGTCGCGCGCCGGTGGCACTCCGCCCGTCTGCGCGGGGATCTCGACCTGGTTGCCTGGGACGGTGACACCCTTGTCACTCTCGAGGTCAAAACCCGAACCGCCCGCGACCTCGCGCCCGCCGAGTCCGCAGTCGACCGGGATAAGCAGCGTATGCTGCGCCAAATGGCCCTGGCCTACCGGCGCCGGCTTCCCAAGCCCTGGCGAGATCACGTCCCGCTCCGCTTTGACCTGCTCAGCGTCTATGACCTGCCGACCGGGCCCGAGTTCGAGCACACGCCCAACGCCTTTCCCCTTACCCCAGCCCTCGTCTCCTTCGCTCGGGGAACCAATCAGCCCTGAGACGGTGTCTAATAGCAGGGAAGTGATCGCCACACCGAGGCCCAGATCGTACCGATGACCCTGATCGACGCACCCGCATACGATGCACGCCGCGCTAACCGTATTCGCAATCTCCTCCTTGCCTTCGCGGTTCTCGTTGTGCTCCTGCTCGTGCTCACCGTGATGGGCTACATCCTGGGCCATGGCTGGCTCTTCTCCAACCTGCCTACAGAACACCGCGTCAACCAGTTCTACACAGCCCTTGAGCAGAAGGACTATGCCAGGGCCTACGGCCTGTACCAGAACGACCCCGATTGGCAGCGGCATCCTGACAAGTACACCGGCTACCCGTTACAGCGCTTTACCGAGGACTGGACCACCTACAGCCCTGCGGGCGGCCCGATCGTCTCCCATCACATCGACGTGTCCCGCACAGACGGCACAGGCACCTTCGGCACCGGCATCATCGTCGCCGCCACGATGAACGGCAATCCGGACAAGAGATCCTTCATCTACGTCAACCGGGCCGACGGTAGCTTCACCTACCCTTCCCCGCACGTCATCGAGTACTAGCCCTTCTGCCTGCCCTGTAGAGCCTGCAGCACCAACTTGGGGGGCCTGCACGCCATAGCCTCCCTGCGTCTTCCTCGTCGGCCGTCGGCTGCATCACACCTGAGGGCACGTGAAACACAAAGGACAGCACACCATGGCAGACATTCAGACCCAGGACCAGACCAACGAAGCCAACAAGCATCAAACGGCTCAGACCAACGACGCGCCCAGCCCCATGCCGAACACGGACCCCGAAGCCAAGGCCGACCCGTCCGGCTACCGCGGCAATAATTCCTCCACCGCAGGCCCCGGCCAGACCCACGTCGTCTCTGCCACCCCGGAAAACGCCCAGCAGCGTCTGGACCCTTCGGCGCCCGCAGAAACCGGCACCACGCCCGGCTCCAACATCCCCCACTAATTCGTAAGCCGGGACGATCCGCCCCGGGGCGCAAGGCCCCAGAAAACCCATTCGCCTTTCACGCCGGTCAGAGGCAGCGCATTCCCTCACCACAACACGTCCGTAACTAGCGCGATTGCGTCCGTCACCTGCCGGCAAAGCTAGTGAGTAGCGGAAGCTACCAGCTGCCTTGTTTCATACCCCACCAGTACACAAGCCCCAGCGTTGCCGTCGTCTGCGCGCGTAACAGCGCGCCCTGCGTGTCGCTCAGGAAGAAGCGCTGGTTGGACCAGTCGCGGCGGTACTCCGCCTTGGCGATGAAGCCGGGGGCGAAGGTGTGGTCCAGCACCAGGGTGCCTTCTTTTAGGGCCTGCGTGACTCCGCTGAACAAGCCTCCACGGTCGTCAAAGTACTCGGCACGTGCCCCCAGGTTCCAGTCGCGCGGCAGGGCATACCTCGCCGTCAGCCCGCCGATGGCCACACGTGGTGGCCGCTGTTCCGTTACCGTGCGATTGAGTACGTAGTCGGCTTCCCCTGTCACTGTCAGCCTGGGCGTTGCCTGCCACGTCGCATAGGTGTCGAAGATGTGTTCCCGGCCATCGGGGGCAGGGCTGATGTTGGTCGTCGGCAGGCCAGGCTGCGTGGGCTCCGTGGGCAAGCCCGCAGAAAGCGTCGGCTGCACATCCCGTGCCTCCTGGCCGAAGTAGTAGTTCACGCTCCAGGTAATGGCGGACGCGGGTTTCAGGGTGAAAAGAAACGCCTGGGACTTGAAGCCGTTCAGGTCTTCGGTATCGTTCGCCCCGTTCACAAGCCAGTACGCCACATTCACCCTGGGGGTGACGTTGTAGTTGGCCCGCAGGCCCATGTGGTAGAACGGCAGGTAGTTGAAGCTGTAGGCGCGCGAATACGCCACCTGGTCCTTGGTGTAATTGCCCTCGCTTCCGAGCGAACTGGCGAACTTGCCGAAGTCCAGCTGCAGGCCCGTGCCCACCGGCGCGAGATAGCTCCCATAGGCCTGGAAGACGTTGCGCCATACCTGCGGCCGCTGCTCGTTCACACTGGAGCCCTGCAACGTCTCCGTGGCCTGGCCGAACTGCAGATCGACTCGGCCGCCAAGGCGGTCTTCCTTCGAAGGCAGATGCTCCACCATGAAACTCACCTGGTTCAGGTTGAAGCTGTTGCTGGTTACGTCATAGGCGCGCAGCAGGTTGACCCGCCCCACAGGGGCGTTGAAGTTATAGCCGTAATAGCCGTCCACACCGAAGTTCAGCGTGGTACCACGAAAAAAGGCCAAGGTCGGTCCATCGGCACGGGTCAGCTGTGGCGCGGGCTTTGCCTCCGTGGACGCGGCCTGCGTCTCCGGCGCGGGCACGGCCGCTGTGCTGGCCGCCGTGGGCGGGGCGGCGGCTCCGGCAGGCTGTTCGGCCTCGAGCTTTGCGAGGCGATCCGAGATCGCGCTGAGCTCCTGACGCAACTCCCGGATCTCACGATCCCGCGCGGCCACGGCATCGGCGGTTTGGGTGGCGGGCGCTTGTGCCGGCAGGCTCGCTGAAACGCCGAACAGGAGCACCCCCGGCAAACACAGTCGAACGTGATGCATCACTGCCTCCTGCACCCTTTCACCACTGGGTGGATCCCCGAGCCGCACATCCCAGGCGCCGTCCGCCGCATGCGGGTCCTCTGTCGCGTCTCGTCTCAAGAGGAGACGGCGCCTCACTGCCCCTCCTGCGTCACGATATGCAGGTCCACGTGGGGCGCTTCCGCCATGAACTTCTGAAGCGAGTAGTAGTAAAGGTAGGACCGGAGGCCATGTGTCGCCGACCGCCCCACAATGGCCTGGGTGATGCGCTGCTCTCGGATATACGTCGCCGTCACGCGTGGCACATCCGTTCCGGTCAGCGGCACCACGCGCGCTCCCAGGCGTGTTGCAAAGGCAAGGCTGCTCTCCAGGGTGCGCCGTCTCGCCGCATCCCTGTCGCGGCCGGAAGCCACATGCAGCACATGGAGCTCTGCATTGAGCGCTTCGGCCAGTCTTGCGCCTCGTGCAATCAGATCCCTTGCCTGGGCGTTGGCGCTGATGCACACGCCGACTTTTTCCGCCACGGCCCAGTGCGGCCCGAGGTTCTTCCGCTTCACATACTCGTCCAGCGTCCGGTCCACGGCGCGCGTTACCCGCTGCAGCGCCAGCTCACGAAGTGCGATCAGGTTTCCGCGCCGGAAAAAGTTCGTCAGCGATCGTTCCACCCGCTCCATCGGGTAAATGTCGCCTCGCCGCATGCGGGTCACCAGGGCTTCCGGCGTCACATCGCTGATCACGATCTCATCGGCCCGGTCCAGCACCCAGTCCGGCACCTGCTCGCGCACCGTGATGCCGGTCAGCGCCTGCACCCTGGGCGTCAGGCTCTCCACATGCTGAATATTCAGCGTGCTCAGCACATCGATGCGCTGTTCCAAGAGGAGCAGCACATCTTCGTATCGCTTCTGGTGGCGGCTGCCCTCGATATTGGTGTGTGCCAGCTCATCCACCAGCACCACCTGCGGCGCGCGCGCGGCAATCGCGTCCACATCCATCTCGAAAAAGGGTGTGCCCTTGTACACCACCTCACGCCGCGGCACCTGCTCCAGCTGTTCTGCCAGCTCGGCCGTCCCTTTGCGTCCATGGGTTTCAATGACGCCGATGACCACGTCCTCGCCGCGTCCCCGGCGTCGGATCCCTTCGCTCAGCATGCTGAACGTCTTGCCCACACCCGGGGCGTAGCCGAGAAAGACCTTGAAGCGGCCACGCTCCTTCTCCGTCCCACTGGCCTGCAGCCAGTCCTCAGGCGATTTGCGCGGTGCGGTCTGCCGATTCGTCACGCTTAGAATGACTCCAATGAACTCGCGTCAAGCGGTACTTTTCATGCGCTGGCTTGTCACGATCACGGCTCTTGCCAGCATCATCCTAACGTACCAGCGCTGGGTCCACGTCAACCCCACCACCGTGGCGCTCACGCTTGTGCTCTTCATCCTGCTGCTGGCCGCCAGGCTGGGCCTCCGGTACGCCGTGGTCGCCTCCGTCCTCGCCACCGCGTGTTACAACTTCTTTTTTCTTCCACCCCTCGGCACGTTTGTTATCTCCGACCCCCAGAACTGGCTTGCGCTGTTCACCTTTCTGCTCACAGGCGTCATCGGGAGTCGTCTCTCGCAAAAGGCGCGCGACGAAGCCGACCATGCCCTTGGCAAACAGCGTGAACTGGAGGTCCTCTTCGCGCTCGGTCGTGAGCTGCTGCAAACGGAAAACGTGGCGGAGCTTGTGAACGCCCTGCCAACGCTGGTCAACGCCGTCGCCCGGGCGGAACACACCACCCTGTACCTCCTCGAGGGCGATCGCCTGTACGAAGCCGGCATCCGATCTGCCGCGTCCACGCTGGGCACCACCCAGCTTCGTCAGCTGGCCCTCACCCTGCCGCGGGCCGAGCTGCAACCCGACCACGAAGTCACCATTCCCCTGCAAGCCGGTGTGCGCCCACGTGGCCTTTTGCGCCTTTCCGGCGTGCAGTTCTCCGACGACACCCTCCAGGCCATCGGGGGCTTGGTGTCCATCGCGTTGGACCGTGCGCAGGCCCTGGAACAGGTGGCGCGCAGCGAGGCCTTCAAGGAAAGCGAGCGGCTCCGTACCCTGATCCTCGACTCCATCACGCATGAACTGCGAACCCCGCTGACCTCGATCAAGGGAGCCACCGGGACGCTGCTCACCTCCGACAACGTAAACCCCACCGACCGCCACGAACTGCTCACCATCATCGAAGAAGAGGCAGACCGACTCAACAACCTGGTGAGTGAAGCCGTGGAGATGGCGCAGATCGAATCGCAGGAGGTCCACATGGACTTCAGCTCCATCACCCTGCAGCAGGTCATTGCCGTGGCTCAGGAAAACTGTTCCTGGGTGGGCTCCACGCACCCGTTCGACATGGAGATCAAGCCCGATCTGACGATCTATGCGGATGCCACCATGGTCGCCAAGGTCCTTTGCAATCTGTTGGAGAATGCCGCCAAGTATTCGGCTGCCGGTTCACCCATCTTCCTCAGTGCCGAACAACGCGATGGCCTCGTGATCACCAGTGTCGCGGACCGCGGCGTCGGGATCGATCCGTCGGAACAGGAACTGATCTTCGATCGCCTTTACCGTTCGCGCCTGCAGAATCAACGCGTCTCAGGCACCGGCATGGGGCTTGCCATCAGCCGCGCCATCATCGAAGCGCACCATGGAACGCTGACCGTGACCAGCCAGGTCGGGCACGGCTCCGTGTTCAGCTTCAGCCTTCCCGGTGTCCCGGCAAAGCAACCGCCAGCCCGGTAGCTTCGGCGCATACGCCCTCAGGGGTGCGCCGGCAATACCACCTCGGTCCAACCGCGCATGGGTACACCGCCGAAGCGCAAACACAAACAAGACTTTCGCGCTCCCGCCGCTTCGCCCCCACCGCCGCAGCTTGAGCCACCAGGTCCGTTCTTCGGATTGCAATGCTGCAGCAATCTCCGTGTAACACGGCGACGCTAAGGTGCAGCTATTCCCCTCTTGTCGCTGCGACGCGCCTTTACAAGGCGCTGTGCGTGCGCCTTGGAGTGTCCCTTTGCATCGTTTCGCGTACGTGTCTGCTCTTCTGTTTGCTTGCGCTCCGCTCCATGCCCAGTTCGAAACCGCCTCCGTCCTCGGTTCTGTGCGGGACAGCGCCGGAGCCCTAGTCCCTGGCGCACAGATCACCCTG
>CAXTRM010000026.1:6301-8020 GCA_964246625.1 uncultured Acidobacteriaceae bacterium | reverse complement strand
CCCTGGTCAACAGCAACACGCAGGAAAGCTTCAAGGCCAGGGCCAACGGCACCGGCGCCTTTGAGTTCACCGACGTCAAGATCGGTCAGTACCACGTGCTCGCCGAGGCGCCGGGCTTCAGCACCTCGGATACCGCGCCCTTCACCGTCCAGGTCAACGCCCGTCAGCGTGTGGATGTCACCCTGAACCCCGGCGCTGCCGAAACCGTCACCGTGACGGATGCGGCCTCGCTGCTGCAAACCGACGACAGTGAGCGGGGCGCCGTGATCGGCACGCGCGAAGTCGAAAATCTGCCCTTGAATGGCCGGGAATACGCCGACCTGGCCGCACTGGTCCCCGGGGTACGCCGCGACGTTCTGGAAAACGGCACCGACACCAGCCGCGATGCCTCCTTCAACGTGAACGGGCAGCGGTCGGAGTTCAACAACTTCCTTCTCGACGGTGTGGACAACAACGCCTACGGGACCTCCAACCAGGGCTTCTCCAACCAGACCATCCAGCCCTCGCCGGACGCCATCTCCGAGTTCCGCGTCGAAACCGACAACTACTCCGCGGAATACGGCCGATCCGCCGGTGCGGTCATCAACGTCAGCATACGCAGTGGCACCAACCAGTTTCATGGCAGGGTCTATGACTACCTGCGCAACACGGTCTTCAATGCCATCGGCCCGTTTACGCCACCCACCAATCGGCTCACCGGCGCCCCGCAAAAGCCCACGTTGATCCGCAATCAGTTTGGCGCGACCCTGGGTGGCCCACTTGTGAAAAACCACACCTTCTTCTTTGCCGACTACGAAGGGACGCGGCAAACGGTGCACGCCGTCATGCAGGCCACGGTACCCACGGCCAACCAGGCCGGCACCAGCACCGTGGCGCTCGCCCGGGGCGGGTATACCTTCTTTAGCGCCGCGCAGGCCGGCAGCGGGGTTGAAGGCACAACGCCTGTTCCGCTGCGCAACCCCCTCACAGGCCAGCTCTACAGCGGGGTCATCCCCTTTGATGACCCCTCTGTCTCCAGCTTCGCCAAGGGTGTGCTCGCCGCGCTGCCCGCCCCCAACGTGCCCGGCAATCCCTTTGCAAACAACTATGCCTCCCTGCCCGCGGACACCATCCATGACGACAAGGGAGACATCCGCGTCGATCAAACCTTTAGCGGCAAAACCACGGCCTTTGCCCGCTACAGCGAACACCAGGTCGACATCCTCTCGCCGCCGCCCATCCAGGGCTCCGCGGGAGGCAACAGCAACGGCAACGTGCAGATCTTCAATCAGCAGATCGCCGGTGGCCTCACCCGCACCCTCACGCAGAATGCCATCCTGGACGCGCGCTTCGCCTTTACCCGCACCGATGGCGGCAAGTTTCCCTACGGGCAGAACCTGCCCAGCCTGATGACCGGCATCCCCGGCCTACCCACCGATCCCACCGTGGCGCGCAGCCTCAACGTGCAAAGCGTGGCGAACTACGCGCAGTTCGGCAACCAGGGCAGTAACCCGCAGTTTCAGAACCCCTACGTCTACAACCCCAAGCTGAATCTGTCGTTGCTGCACGGACGCAACAGCTTCAAGACAGGCTACGAGTACCAGGCCATCTTCACCACCATCGACGACTTCAACCCTACCTACGGGCAGTCCACCTATAACGGCAGCTTCAGCTATACGGGCACCAATGCCACCACGCTGGCTGCCTCCGACACCGGCACAAAAGAAGCCGTGGCGCTGG
>CAXTRM010000026.1:5408-6291 GCA_964246625.1 uncultured Acidobacteriaceae bacterium | reverse complement strand
CAGCTACCAACTCAACAACTTCCAGGTTGTGCACCTGAACCAGCGGATGCACTTCCTCTACCTGCAGGACGACATCCGGGCGACCTCCAGGCTCACGGTCAACGCGGGCCTGCGCTATGAGCTCGTCACGCCGCAATGGGAGTCCGGCAACCTGCTTGCCAACTTCGACCCCACGACCAGTTCTCTCGTCCAGGCCAGGCCGGGCTCTCTGTATGACCGTGCCTTGGTCAACATGCCTAAGCTCGACTTCGCCCCGCGCATCGGCTTCGCCTACTCGGCAGATCCCAAAACCGTTCTCCGTGCCGGGTACGGGATCAACTACGCGCAGTTCAATCGCGAAGGCGGCGAAAACCTGCTTGTCTACAATCTCCCCAACATCGTCAACACCAACGTGAACCAGGCGCCCGCCTTTGGCAATCCGGGTGTCCTGGGCAAAACGGCCGCGCTCCCGGTGTGCACCGCGGCGCAGGTCGGGGTCGCCTATGACCCTTCCAACCCCGCGCCGTGCTTCCGATCGACGTCGCAGGGCTTTCCCACCGGCTTCACCAGTCCCTCGGTGGTTACGCCTGCTAGCAACGCCAACACCCAGGCCCGCTATCTGCCGGCAAATCTGCCCACGGGCTACGTGCAAGCCTTCCACCTCACCGTGCAGCGGCAGATCACCGCATCCTCCACCTTCGAGGTGGCCTATGTGGGGGAGCACGGCACCAAGCTCCAGGTTCTGGCCGATTACAACCAGGCCGCGCCCAACCCGGTCACGCCCACCTGCAATCCCACCATCAACACAGGCTGCGTCAACCTCCTCAGTGGCAACGCCGGCCGGCCCCTGAAAGGCTTCACCACCATAGAAGAAACCCTCCCTGCGGGCTTTCTCTCCTACAAC
>CAXTRM010000026.1:3164-5398 GCA_964246625.1 uncultured Acidobacteriaceae bacterium | reverse complement strand
CCTACAACGCCCTGCAAACCAAGTTCGAACACCGCACCAGCCATGGGCTGTACCTGCTCAACTCGTTCACCTGGTCGCGTGCCCTCGACAACGCCGGGGGACACCTCGACACCAACGCCGGCGACAACTCGCGCATCAATCTCGGCAACCCGCTTGGCGAACGCGGGGTCAGTGGCTACAACCAGCCCCTCAACGAAACTCTCACCGTCGTCTATGACCTGCCCTACGGCAAGGGCCGCACCTTCGGCCGCACCGCTCCCTTGGCGCTGCAGGAGGTGCTGGGTGGATGGCAGTTGACCGCGATCGAAAACGCGGACAGCGGGCAGCCGATCAACATCACCTACACGCCCAACGCCTTCCAGTCCGTAAGCCCCATCCTCAACCAGCGGCCCAATCAGGTCAGCGGCGCCGCCGTGATCCCCAAGTCGCAGCGCACGCGCACTGCGGGCAACCAGGGCATCAACACCCTGCAACTCACCGCCTTCAGCCTGCCGGATGTCAATCACCCCTACGGCAACGCAGGACGCAACTCGGTGCGCTTTGACCCCTACTACGACCTGGACCTCGGCCTCCACAAGCAGTTCCCCCTCTATCCGGAGGGCACTGTCCTGGACTTCCGTGCGGAAGCCTTCAACGTCCTCAACCAGGTCAACTACAGCATCCCGGCCAGCAACCTCAGCGCCACCAGCAGCTTCGGTCAGGTCACCTCGTCCGGCACGCTGCCGGCGCGCGTCCTGCAGCTTGCGGCCAAGATCATCTTCTGACCCACGACACGGAGCCTCATCAGCCGACGGTACGTTTTCCACGCTGGCGGGCGCTTCGCTCGCTGGCTTGCTCAGCCCTTGGTGTACGTTCTCCCTCGAAAGCGAATCCCATGCTCCGTCGCGTCTTCCCCCTTCTAGCCGCTCTCACGGTGCTACCCGCCTCGGCGCCAGACGCTGCATTGCGCTTGAACCAGATCCAGGTCATCGGCACGCACAACAGCTACCATGCGGGTCTCCAGCCCAGCATGGCCAGATGGCTCCAACAGCACAATCCGCAAGCCTTCCAGGGACTCGACTACAGCCATCCGCCGCTCACCGTGCAACTGGATCACGGCATCCGGCAACTCGAGCTCGACGTGTATGCGGACACGCAGGGCGGTCGCTACGCCCACCCTCGAGGACAGCAATGGCTCGCCGCGGCGAACCTTCCCCCCGACCCCGATCCGTATCCGGCGGGGCTTATGCAGAAGCCTGGCTTCAAGGTGATGCATGTGCAGGATCTCGACCAGCACAGCAACTGCCAGCCCTTTATCGCCTGCCTCCAGGAGATCCGCACATGGTCGAAGGCCCACGCCGGCCACGTGCCCCTGTTCCTCCTTGTAGAAACCAAGCAGGGCTCGCCCAAGGACATGCCGTTCACTGAACCTGAGCCCTTTACGCCGGCTGTCTTTGACGCCCTGGATGCCGAGATCCGCTCCGTCTTCCCCGCTTCGGAGCTGATTACCCCCGATGACGTCCGGGGCCGCTACCCCACGCTCAATCAGGCCGTGCTGGCCAAAGCCTGGCCTACCCTGGCCAGCGCGCAAGGCAAGGTGATCTTTCTGCTGGATCAGCGTCCCATAACCCCGGTCTACCTCGACGGACACCCCTCGCTGCGGAGCCGCGTCCTCTTCACCAACGCCGTGCCCGGTACGCCCGATGCCGCCTTTCTGGAGCGCAACAACGGCCCTGCGGAGGAGATCACCCAACTGGTGCAGCAGGGCTACCTCATCCGTGCGCGAACCGATGCAGACACCAAACAGGCCCGCACCGACGACACCTCGATCCGGGACGCCATGCTGCAAAGCGGCGCGCAACTGCTCAGCACGGACTACCCCGCAAACGAACCCGCTCGCTGGCCCGGGCACTTTGCCGTGGCGCTGCCGGGCAATGTGGCCGTGCGCTGCAACCCCGCCAACACCTCCGGCCCTTGCCGCATCACGGAAGCTACCCCCTCGCCTCGCTAAGCCGGGGGAGCTCTCCCTTATCCGCAAGCCGCCGGCGAGGCCCCACCCGGGTTCGCCACCGCATACACGCGTCCACCCCGCCTGTGCCTCGGCCCTGCGGCACAGGCGCCCGGAACAGGATCATGTGATACTGGATTTCGCAGCCCACAGGCCAGCTGATCCACCTCTTCAGCACCTGGCAGCACGGGCGCGGGGCAACATCGGTCCAGCAGCGCATCGGACACATCCCCACACGGGCCTATAG
>CAXTRM010000026.1:0-3154 GCA_964246625.1 uncultured Acidobacteriaceae bacterium | reverse complement strand
CTCATAATCCGTTGGTTCCAGGTTCAAGTCCTGGTGGGCCCACCCCTCTTCACACCTGACATCCCGCCGTCATCCTGAGCAAAGCGCAGGATCTCAGGATCGTCTCGCTTCAGCGCCGCGCTCCTCCCGCGCCATCGCCGCCAGCCTGTGCAGCCGTGGATCGCCACCCAACTGCTCCAGCGTGACCCCGACACGCTGGCTCCAACTGGGGTACTGGTCCGGCATACTTGCCGGCAGATTCACCTGCTCGGCCTGCTCCACCACATCTTCCAGTTGCGCCATCATCAGCACCGCCTGCGTCCGCAGCAGGAATCGGTGCGCCGCATCGATAAACTCCGACGCACTTGGCTCCGCGTCACCCTTCAGCAAACCTTCGTCGCGACACATCGCCACCAGCGAGGCGCGGTTCTGTTCGCGCTTGGCCCGGTCCTCGCCCGCCTTGTCTGCCGGTGTGATCCCCAGCCGCTCCCGCAGCGCTAGATCCACACCCTCCCACCAGCCCCGCAGCGTCGGCAGGTCATGGCTGCTGGCCGTGCTCAGCGCAAGCTTCTGGTAGCTGCCGCCCTTCACATACCCGCCACCCTTTTCTTCCTCTTCCAGCAGCAGTACCTTGTAGCTCAGAATGCGGCCCTCGGCCATGCGCTCCCGAAAGCCATGCGGCACCGTGCCCAGGTCTTCACCGACAACGAGGCACTGGTTCCTGTAACTCTCCAGCGCAATCACGCCAATCATGTCCTCGATCGGGTAGTGCACATAGCCGCCATCCCGGGGCGTGCCCCCACGTGGAATCCAGTACAGCCGTTCCAGCGCCATCGCATGGTCGATCCGCATCCCGCCCGCATGCCGCATATTCGAGCGCAACAGTGCGATGAAGCTGCGGTACCCGTCCTCCTTCATCCGCTGCGGATGAAACGGTGGCAATACCCAGTTCTGCCCGGCCGTGTTCAGGATGTCGGGCGGCGCGCCCACCTCGGCCGTCGACACCATCACCTCCGGGTTGCTCCAGATCTCCGCCCCGGACGGGTTTGCGCCCACCGCCAGGTCCCGGTACAGCCCCACCGTCATGCCTTTGCAAGCCTGCTTCACAGCCTTTAACTGCTCATCGCACACCCACTGCAGCCACACGTGGTAGGCCACCAGCGCCGCATGGGTCTTCGTAAACTCCGCCACACCCTCGCTCGCGGCATGCTTGAAGCCCTCCGGCCAGCGTCCGCAGTCGCGAAACTCCTGGTTCTGCTCCACCATGTACTGCCGGATCGCCTCATACACACAGCTGATCCGCAGCAGCTCATCGCACCCGTCGTGAAAAGCCTGAAAGCTCGCCCGCTGCGCCGCTGTGCCGCTCTGCTCGAACTCCAGAAACAGGGCCCGCAACACCGGCAGCTTCAACGAGGCCACATCCGCATAGGCCACGCGGTCTGCCGCGCGGCACCGTGCCAGCGTCTCCTGGAACGCCGGCGCACTCACCATCCCTTGCACCACCGCCGAGCCCGCATACCCCGGCACGGCCTCCACATCCAGGTTCAACACGTTCAACATGTAGCGGCTCAGCGGGCTGTACGGGCTGCACTGCTCCGGTGCCTCCAGAAACATCTCGTGCAGTGGGTTCACCCCCACCGCCTGCCCGCCCTGCTCGCGCACAATCTCCACAAAGCGCCGCAGGTCGCTGAAGTCGCCGATGCCCCAGTTCCGCTCCGACCGCAGCAGATACATCTGCACCGCCACACCCCAGAACCGCTGCGCAGGCCCCACCGTGGCCTCGGCCGCCGCCACCTTCGCCAACTCCTCCGGCGAGGCCGTCTCGCCCTCCACCTCAATCGGGAACGGCAGCGTCGCAGCCTTGCTTTCCGATTCGTCCTCGGATCGCTGCTGAAGGGGCATCGACCTACCCGCGTTGGCCTCCTTCGCCTTAGAAGCCGGCTGAAGGGGCACGGCTTCAGAGCCTGCCCTAAGCGAAGTCGATTGGGTGCCATTCGCTACAGCCGCAGAACGGGGCTTTAGCCCCTGAGGACCACCCGACCCATCCTCCTCCCCCGGCAACCAGCAACGCCCCGGCGTCACAATCAGCGACGTCTCCGCGTCCCCGACCCGCAGCCGGTGATACCCCCACGGCAGTCTCTCGGGGAGCCTCAGCAGTTGCCCGTTGTCAGCGCCGACAATCGCCGCGCTCCCCGCCCGCTCCTCGCCACCCTCCAGCCCCACAGTCCACCGCACCGTGCCCGTCTCCTCCGGTAGCCGCACCGGCACAACCGGGTCGCGGTCGGCATACAGCACCACACACGCCGGCAACGCCCGTCCCGCCTCCGCCCGCTCCATCTGTTGCAGCGTCCGCTCGGCCGCGGCATCGCTCTCGGCCCCGTACCCCATGGCCTTCAGCAGCGTCTGCTTGGTCGCCGGGGTCGTCTCATGCTGTTGCTGCAGCGCATCCACAAACGACGGCGCAATCCCGACCCGCTCCGCAAGCCTGTCTACGAACGATTCCATCAGCTCCCCACCTCGGCACCCGTTCGCTTGGATGCAAAGGCCCGTTCTGCGCCTGATGCGTCTGCCACACCCCGGTCTCGGTAGCCCTGCCCTCGCAACCGCACCGTCCGAACGGACCTGAACACGTGGCCCTCCGCTCCGCGCCAGGCTGCCCCTCGCACCCCTGCCACGTCATCCGGGACCGCTTTTCCTCAGAACGGTCCACCCCGCTCTCCGGTACGCTCGTCATGCAACTTCTGTGTGAGCCTTCTGAGGCAACTGCCTGCCTGAGCGGCATAAAGCTCTGAAAAACCAGGACATCCTGGTTGAAAACAGGTACCCTATCCAAGGACTCAAGTTCGACAACACTATAGGTGGTAGCTTTTCCACACCTTGGGCCCTACAGATCGCGCTACCTTTGAGTTCTCCCCGGAATCGAATCGGTAACGGGAGCCAAGGAAAGCTACATGGCACCACCCCGCAAACCCGTCAGGCAGTGCATCGCTCCTCGGCGTTGATGGTCGCCAGCCACCTTGCTCTTTACCCCGAACGGCCTCGCTTCACCCGACACCGGCTCACCTCACCCAAGACGAAAGGTCTCCCCGAACATGGCCGAAACGCTCACGTCCTCCGCTCCCGCTGCCACCTCTACCCAGGCCTCCGCCCAAACGCAGCAGGGAAGTGCACCTGG
>CAXTRM010000025.1:20578-22011 GCA_964246625.1 uncultured Acidobacteriaceae bacterium | reverse complement strand
GCGCACGCCGTCCCGCACCGGAATCATCACCTCTTCCCGGGTGTACAGCACGCCACGGTAGCCTGTTGGTGGCGCCTCATCCTGCACACCCGCCGGATCGGGCAGCAGCCCCTGCCTTTGCGCAACAGCGCCCTTCCCCCACGCCATCCCGAAGCTCAGGGCCACCACGGCGGCACACCACGTCCTTGCACCCAACGCGTCCCTCCTACTTGCCCGTCAGGTTGCCGGGGCTGGCCAGGCACTGCCATCCCTGCCGCGTGTGCGACCCGTCGCAGAACGGTCTCTTCTCGCTCAATCCGCAACGGCAAAGGCTCACCGCCGGCTTGCCGGTCAGGTCCCACTCCTGCCCATCGGCGTCTTTCAACACGATGTGCCCTTCCACGCGCAGCGGGCCGTTGGGCCGTACGGTAATAAACACTGGATCTGCCAAGATTTCCGTCTCCTCTTTTGAACTGCCAAGGCTTCAGCATACAGCGCGTCCCCAGCCGGTCGCCCGGCCACGCCCGCCGCTCGCGGCACGGCCTACCGCGCCTCCTCCAGGCACCGCTGTTGCGCCCGCAGCAGATCCTGGATCCCCGCTTGCGCGCTGTCCAGCAGCGCATCGAGCTCGGCCCGGGAGTACGTTTCGCGCTCCGCGGTCGCTTGCGTCTCTACCAGTCCGCCCGAAGCCGTCATCACCACATTCATGTCCACGTCGGCCCGGCTGTCCTCTTCATAGTTCAGGTCCAACAGCACACGGCCGTCCACCACGCCCACCGAGGTCGCCGCTACCATCTCCCGGATCGGGCTCTGCTTCAGCGTGCCCGCCGTCACCAGCTTGCCCATCGCGATCGCAAGCGCCGTGCACGCGCCCGTGATCGCCGCCGTCCGCGTCCCGCCATCGGCCTGGATCACATCGCAGTCCACAATCACCGTCCGCTCCCCAAGCAGCTTCATGTCCACCACCGAGCGCAGGCTCCGGCCGATCAGCCTTTGGATCTCGTGCGTCCGGCCGCCGATCTTGCCTCGCTCACTTTCGCGCGCGGTCCGGGTCAGCGTGGCCCGCGGCAGCATGCCGTACTCCGCCGTCACCCATCCACGACCCGAGTTCCGCAGCCAGCCCGGCAGCGTATTGTCAATACTGGCATTGCACAGCACGCGGGTGTGGCCCGCCTCGATCAGCACGGATCCCTCCGCCGTGGCAACAAAGTGAGGGGTCAGGCGCAGGGGCCGCGCCTCGGAGGGCGAGCGGCCATCGCCGCGCGGCAAAACATCTTCGGAAGGCATGCCTGGATTATAGGATCCGCTCCCCTCGGTCGCCCCCCGTGCAACTTAAGCGCAGTTCCCCCGCGGCCCGGCGCCATGCTCTCCTGTGGCCGGACAGATGCAACCGCCGAGATTACGCTCAGCAGCGCTGCTCAACGCTGCCGATCGTCCAGCACCGGGTCTGATTG
>CAXTRM010000025.1:10126-20568 GCA_964246625.1 uncultured Acidobacteriaceae bacterium | reverse complement strand
GTCCGGCCGGTGCGCTGGATGTCTTGGTGGTCGAAGACGACGACTCCGTTCGCACGGTCTGCGCCGGCATCGCCGAAAGCCTCGGCTGTCGCGTGCACACGGCCTCCTCCGTTCCGGACGCCCTGCACCTCATTGGTGGCTCGGCCTTCGACGTCGCCTTTCTCGACCTCCGTCTGCCCGGCGGCAACGGCACCATGCTGCTCGAAGCCCTTCGAACCGCCCAGCCCCGGACCTTTATCGTCGTCATGACGGCCTTTGCCACCGTCTCCTCGGCGGTCGATCTGATGAAAAGCGGCGCGGGGGATCTCCTCCACAAGCCGTTTGCCCTCTATACGGTCACCGCCGTCCTGGAAACGGCGGCGGCACGGCAGCAGCGTACCCAATCCAGTCGCGCCCTTGAGGACCGCCTGCAGGCGGGGATCGCCGCGGGTCGTCTCGTGGGCCACTCCCTCCCCATGCAGAAGCTGCTGCGTATCGTGGCCAAGGTCGCCACCACGCGGCATCCCGTGCTCCTCACCGGCGAGCGTGGCACCGGCAAGGAGGTCGTCGCACGCGCCATTCACGCCAACGGCCCCAACGCCGCCAGCCCGTTCGTTCCGGTGGACTGCGACTGCCTTGAACCACCCCGTTTGGAAGCGGAACTGTTCGGCAGCGAAGCGACCACGGCCTCCCCCGCCCGCGAAGGGGTGCTCGCCGCCGCCGGGGACGGCACCGTATACCTCGGCGAGGTCGCTGCCCTTCCCCTCGCCACCCAGGCACGCCTCCTGCGCACCCTGGAAAGCCGCCAGATCCGCACAGCGCTGGGCGCCGCCTCCGCTCCCTTCTCGGCACGTGTTCTGGCCTCCTCCTGCACCGATCTCGAGACCGACGTACAGCAGGGGCGCTTCCGCAAGGATCTGTTCTACCGGCTCAACGTGGTCAACCTCCGCGTTCCACCCCTGCGGGAACGGCTGGACGACCTCGCCGCCCTTACCGAATACTTCCTCGAAGCGCATCGGCAGGAATACGGGATTCACTTCAACTTCTCCACCAATGGCTGGGACTCCATGGCGCACTACGCCTGGCCCGGCAACATCGCAGAGCTTGAATCGCTGGTGGCCTACGCCTGCGCCACCGCCAACGATCCCATCCTCCACTTCGAAGATCTGTCCACAGAGGTGAAAAGCTTCGTTCCGCCTTCGATGGCTGTCGCTGAACCGGTCGCTCCCCCCGTCTCTGCCATGACGCTCCAGGAGCTCGAACAGCGCGCCATCACCGACACCCTGAAGCGTCTCAACGGGGACAAGCTTCAGGCCGCCCGTGTGCTCGGAATCGGGAAAACCACCCTGTATCGCAAGCTGAAGGAGTATGGCCTGGCCGATGAGATTCACTGACCTTGATCCCCCGGCCTCCGTCGAGCCCGGCATCGCCCGGAAATCCCAGTCCGGGCCGCGCGTCCTCCTGTTTGCTGCCCCGGCCTCGGTCGCCAGGGTCGCCGCCTTTCTCGCCGGCGAGCTCAATGCCTACATCGTCACCGCGACCCACCATCGTCAGTGCCAGGACTACCTGCAACAGACCAGCTTCACCCTTGTGGTGATCGAAGAAGCCATCGCGCTTGAAAACGAAAGCAGCCTCCAGGCGATCTATGACCTTGCCGCAGAGGCCTTCGTGCTCGAGGTCAACTTCGGCATCGCCAATGCGCTGCGTCTGATTCGTCAACTCCGGGGCGCCATTGCCCGGCGCGAAAGCGACTACAAGAGCGCCCGCCGGGCGGCCATGCTCTCCTTGCAGCGCGAGCTGAGCGCCACGGTCTCCGGTCTTCTGCTGGAGTCGCAGTTGGCCCTGCGCACCGCGGGCCCGGGTCTTGCGCCCACCCTGGAACACCTCGTCACCCTTGCCGAAGCGCTTTCCGAACAACTGCGCCTCTGACCGGTTCCTGAGGCCCATGGCCCTTCCTGGAGATTCAGCATCCCACTACACGGCAGGGCTTCGGCGTCCTTGGAAGGTCGCGGAGCTACAATCCTGCCGGGGAACTCGCGCTAGGATGGCGCGCACAGGATGGGGGAAAGATGATCAAACTGACGCCGGGCAAACTGGCTGGACTTAAAGCGGTCTCAAACGAACGGGGCATCATCGCGGCGGCCGCCATGGACCAGCGCGGGTCTTTGTTGAAGTCCCTTGAAGCGGCCCGGGGCGCTTCTGCTGACGGCCATGACCTTGAAATGTTCAAGGCCATGGTGACCGATACGCTCACCCAGTACGCATCGGCGATCCTGCTCGATCCGGAGTTCGGCCTCCCCGCCACAAAACACCTGCATGGCAAAGGCCTCTTGCTTGCCTACGAAAAAACCGGCTACGACGCCACCACGCCCGGTCGGCTTCCGGACCTGCTTGACCATTGGAGCGTGCTGCGACTCAAACAGGCAGGCGCCAACTGCATCAAGATTCTGCTCTACTACACGCCTTTTGATCCGCCGGCGGTCAACGATGTCAAACACGCGTTTATTGAGCGCATCGGTGCCGAGTGCCGCGCCTTCGACCTCCCGTTCTTCTGCGAGTTCGTCGGCTATGACGCGGAAGGCGGAAAGGACGACACCCTCGAATACGCGCGCAAAAAACCGTCCATCGTGGCCGGTTCCATGAAGGAGTTCAGTGATCCCAAGTACGGCATCGACGTCCTCAAGGTCGAGGTGCCGATCAGCATGGAGTTTGTGGAAGGCACACAGGCCTACAAGGGCGAAGCCGCCTACACCCGCGCGGAAGCGATGCAGCACTTCCGGGCAACGGCCGAAAGCACGCATCTTCCCTTCATCTTCCTGTCCGCGGGAGTTTCCAATCCCGTCTTTGTTGAAACCCTGGAGTTGGCTGGTGAGTCAGGGGTGGCCTTCAATGGGGTCCTCTGCGGTCGTGCCACCTGGAAGGATGGCATCGCCGTCTTCGCACGCGAAGGCGAGGAAGCCTTCAGCCAGTGGCTCGGCACCAAGGGCGTGGAAAACATCCAAAACGTCAATCGCGCCCTCGAAGCCGCCACCTCGTGGCAAAACAAGGTCGAGGCCGTCTAGGCCATCTCGCCCTTGAGTTCCTGAAAAGGCGCATCCGGCTCGGGATGCGCCTTTTCACGTAAAGCGCGCCGGTACAGCAGGTGGCGAAACACAAGCACGGCCACGCTCCCGGCCAGCAAGGCAGTGGCTGCCCCGGCGGCGTGCCACAGCCGGGTCAGCGCCACGCACACACCTCCCTGCACCAGCAGCCCCAGCAGGTTCGCATACAGCGTAAACTCGGCTCGCCGCAGCGAGGTCAGCCCATAGGCTTGGGCCAGCGTCGCCACAAATGCCAGCAGGTTCAATGCCAGTACCGTCGTCACCAGACGTGTGTCGCTCGGCGCGTAACGGTAGATCAGGTGAGCCACCATCGGGCTGGCTGAGCAAAGTCCCACGCAAAACACCGCACCGAGCAAAAGCAGGACCCGGTTCAGGGAGCGCACGGTCTGCTCCACCCCCTCCACCCCGCGCTCGTGGTGGGCCCGCGCCACCATTGGACCGAGCACATTTTGCATGCTCGTCAGGCCAGCCCTTGGTATGTTTACCAGGCTCTCGCAGACCGCATAGGTACTCACCGCGGAGCTGCCCAGCAGCGCGTTCAGAACCCACGGGTTGCATTGCGCGCTAGCCAGCGCCACAAGGTTGCCGCTAAACACCCAGCGCCCTAGCTGGAAGTCCCGGCGAAGGTCGGCCAGGCTGCCTCCCAGGCTGACCCGCCACGTCGCCCAGTCTCGCAAAACCCACCACAGGCTCACGGCAACCGAGCCGGCCGACAAAACAGCCAAAGCCGAACTGACGCCGAGCCGGCCGGAGTGCTGCATCCACGCCACCCCGGCGATCTGGAGCGCCACCGTCGCGGTGTCCGTCCAGAAGGCTTCTTTCAGGCGCATGTGGGCAAAGTACAGACGACGGGTGAACTCCCGAAACAGGATGCCTCCCGCAGTACACACGAGGGGCTGAAAGGTGGCGTGGAGCGTGGTGTGGCTGGAACCCGCTGTTATGCGTGCAAAAAGCGACATAAAACCGCTTAGGAGCACGCAAAAACACACCTGAAACAGCACAAGGCTGCCCTGGTACGGCCCCCTTTGCTCGCGGTGCAGCGTCGGCCAGGCAAACGTCAAAGGCGTCCAAAAGAAGCCGTTTGACAGCTGGATCGCGACATCCATGACCCTTTGCGTCAGGATATACACGCCAAAGTCAGCCGGGGTGCCATGCCGGCTCAGCGCCGCCGCCACGACCATGTTGCCGAAGCTAAACACAACCTGATCCCCTAGCGCATACAGGGCTCCGCGCCGGAAAGCGTTTGCTATGTTTGACTTAGCTGCCATGGCGCACACACCCGAGGTGCCGGCCCTCACATGCCCGCCACGTCGCTGGCCGAGGAAATCACGCCAGCTGCGCTCCGGCACTCTCCAGAACGGCCGGTCCCCGCCCCGCAACGGGATCGGCGGCCGCTTCCCCGACGATGCTGCGGTAGATCGCGTTCACCCGCTCATGACTGTGCGACCAAAGGAACCGCCCCGCACGCTCCGTGGCCCCCTGGCTCAGCTGCAACAGCTGTTCAGGCCGATCCGCCAAACCTTCGATCGCCCTCGCCCAATCGCGATAAGCCCGTTCCGGCGAGGTGACCGGCAGCTTGATGCCGCAGGTGGCATCGACGATATCGCCGCAGCCCTGATGATCAAAGCACAGCACTGGAACACCCGCTGCGAGGGCTTCCAGAACCACGTTGCCACTGGTGTCCCGCAGGCTGGTGAAGCAGAACAGGTCGGCACTGTGCATCTCGGCGACGGCGTCGGTGAAGGCTTGGCGACCGCGGAAGTGCACCCGCCCTGCAAGGCCAAGCCGTTGCGACTCCGCAAGCCACGCGGCCTGCATCGGGCCATCCCCCAGCACCTCAAGTTGCCAGCCGACCTCCGGACGAACCAGCGTCAGGGCGCGAAGAAGGATAGGGAGAGCTTTCCTAGTGTGCAGCTCGCCGCTCCACAGGAGACGCAGCGGGGCAGCAGGGACACCAACTTTTTTACTCAGCAGGCGAGTTTGAAATCGAGAGCGATCCGGCTCATGGACGGTATGCAGGCCGGTTTCGAGCATCAGCTCAACCTTGCAGCGAAAAGCTCGCTGAAAATCGACCAAATTCGTGGAGTTGGCGGCCATCACCAGGGTCGCCCGCTTTGCCGCGGAGCGTACCCGTCTTTTGCGTAGGGACGCCTTGTTGGCTACACCACGAAGTCCCTCTTTCAAAGCCTCTTTGGGCGGCAGCGCGCGGAGAAAACTGGTCGGAAAGTTTTGTGAGCCGCCCATGGGTCCCCAAAGATAGGGGATCCCAAGGTCAAAGCCGTAGCCCGGTTCCCGAAAGGTGCACACATTGACCTGGTGTACAAGATCAAAGCGTTCCTGTGTATGGAGGTCACGCATGAATTTCAGGGCAAGCCTGTGCCAATGGTTGTAGGCCCGGTAGTTGTACGCGAACACCCCCGCCCTGGTTTCCAGTCTGCGGAGCTTCGCATCCGGTTCAGGCGTGTAGAAGCGAACGTTGGCGGGCATGAGGCCTTCGTCCTGCGCCCGAAGCAGATCACGAAAGTTCGCCTCACTGGTGATCACGTGAGTTTCAGCAAGCTTTGCGGCACCGAGCAGGCGTCCCCAGCCGACGGCCCATTCAGAGCCGATGTAGGGACTGCACTCGTAACAGATCAAAAGAAGCTTCACGCCTTGCCTCAAGGCCCGTGACCCGTGGCCGCAAACGCCTAGAAGTCATGCGCATACGGTCCGACGGCAACAGGTCTGCTCATCATCAGGCGGGACCACGAAAATCCATGTCCCTCGGAAGGGTCAAGAGGCAGCACGTTCGTTCCATTTCTCTCGCGCCTCGATTTCGGTACCACTTAGGAGCCACAGACCGAGCTTATTGCTGGACGTTGAAGAGAAAAAGCCAGTTTTCGCGGGAAAGACTACGACCAGAGTGAAGCCGCATGACCACTGAGCCGCTACATACCTTGCGCGATACCAAGCTTTCGTTCGTTCCGCGGAAGCAAGAGGGCGAGCGTGCCGACGCGCGGCACACACCTGCACAAGGACGGCCCTCGCAGCTGGCCCAGCAGCTTGCAGCGCCCGCGGTCCAGCTTGTAGACCAAGCTGCCGTTCTGCTGGCGTACGCCCTCACTCGACTGGAAGCCCCGGCACGACAAGGGCAGGTGGCTGCCACCTACCTTGCCATGCGGGTATCGGTTCGCAATCTCCTGGCCGGCGTGCTCCTGCTGGTCCTGTGGCGGGCGATGTTCTGGTTCATGGGCATGTACCATCCGCATATCAACCGGCGTGGCGCAGTGTTTTTGTGGAAGGTGCCCGTTACTGCCCTGCTTTGCGCGCTGCCGCTGCTGCCGTCCCTGACCTCCGAGCCGTACCGCAGCTGGCCGCGCGAGATGGGTGTGTTCTGGTTTGCAGCCTCTGTTCTTCTGCTCACCATACGAGTTTCGGTGCTCACCTATGAGGAGTCGATCCGGCCCATCTTCCGGCAACGCCGAACAGCCATCATCTGCGGCACCGGCCCGCTGGCTCGTGCCCAGGCGCTCGATCTGCCCGAAAACCGCAATTATCGCTACCAGCTGCTGGGATTTGTCGATGACAACCCGCACGAGGGGACCGAGTCACTTGGGCCTGTGCTGTGCGGTGTCCGAGATTTGGAGCAGTTGCTGATGCACCGTCCGGTGGATGAGGTCATCATCGGGCTGCCGCTCAAGAGCCGGTTTGGAGAGGTAGAGAAGATTGTTTCGATCTGTGGACGAGCCGGCGTTCAGATGCAGTACTCCATGGACCTGTTCAACACCGAGGTGGCAAAGAAGCAGAAGGTCGTGAGCGACCGCACCAACCGCGTTGTCATGGAGATGGTGCACTACGACCACCGCGTGCTGATCAAGGACGTTATCGACCGGACGCTGGCGTTTTTCGGCCTGATGGTGCTTTGGCCTGTTTTCGCGTTGATCGCTGTCGCCATCAGGATGTCGAGCCCTGGACCGGTGTTTTTTGTGCAGCAGCGTGTGGGCTTAAACAAGCGACGCTTCGGAATGATCAAGTTTCGATCCATGGTGATGGACGCCGAGGCCCGACAGATTGCCCTGGAGCACCTGAACGAGACTTCGGGACCGACGTTCAAGATGAAGCGCGATCCCCGCGTGACACGGGTGGGAGCCTTTCTACGCAGCACATCACTGGACGAGCTGCCGCAGCTGATCAACGTGGTGAAGGGCGAGATGTCCCTGATCGGGCCGCGACCCTTGCCCACCCGGGATGTGCAACGCTTTTCCGAGCCGTGGCTGATGCGACGGTTCTCGGTAAAACCCGGCATCACGGGCCTGTGGCAGGTGTCCGGACGCTCCAACACCGACTTCGACGACGCCATCCAACTGGACCTGCGCTATATCGACCGCTGGTCCCCGCTGCTGGACCTGAAGATCATTCTGCAAACGCTGGGTGCCGTGGTGCGCCGTAGCGGAGCGTATTGAGCAAAGTTACGCGAAGCCGAGCGGGCGCTCCCCGCTAACGCCCCATGCTGTTTCCAAGGCCATACCCGCCGAGACGATCGTTCCCTCATCGAAGAGTTTGCCCACCAGGGTGACGCCGTGGGGAACACGCCGGGGTTGCGCAAACTTCGGCAAGGGGTGGTTGGGATCGGGAGCCCAATCGCTGCGAGCCTCGTGTACCTCGACGAAGCCGGCACGGAGCGTGAGCGAGGGATGGCCGGTGAAGTTGGTGATGACCAGGAACTCGTCCCGGAGACTCGGCACGAGCATCAGGTCCACCCCGTCCATGATCCGGGCAAAGGCAGCGGCCACCTTGCGGCGCAGCCGGTCGGCCTGCACGAGGTCCACCGCGCTCAGAAAGCGCGACTGCCGAAAGGTGTTCGGCCAGGCATCCGGTGTTTGCATCCGGAGGGTGTCGACTTCGTGATCCAGGGTGATCTGCTCAAATGCAGCCGCAGATTCGGCAAACAGAATGATGTTGAGCGAATCGTAAGGCCAGTCCGGCAACGAAAGCTCGACGGGAACCATGCCGAGCTGGCGAACCGTTTCAAGGGCATGGCGGTCAACCGCGGTTGCCGGGGCCTCGTCCATCCACTTTGGGAAGTAGCCGACGCGAAGACCTGATAGGCTGCGGCCGGCGTGAAAGGCGAGCGGCGCGTCGACACTTGCGGTGTCCCCCTGGTCGAAGCCCGAGATGGCATGCAGCACAAGCATGGTGTCCTCCACGGCGCGGGCCATGGGACCCAATTTGTCGCAGGTCCAGCTGAGCGTCATGGCGCCGGTGCGCGGCACACGACCGTAGGTGGGGCGCAGGCCTTCGACGCCGCAGCGCATGGAAGGGGAGACGATGGAGCCCTGGGTTTCAGAGCCGATGGCAAAGCCGACCAGGCCGGCAGCCACCGCGGAACCGGGACCGGCGCTGGAGCCCGATGAGCCCTCCTCGAGGAGCCATGGATTTTTCGTTTGGCCACCGAACCAGACGTCGTTCAAGGCCAGCGCCCCGAGGCTGAGTTTGGCCACAAGCACGGCGCCGGCGGCCTGGAGACGGGCAGTCACGGCAGCGTCCTGGACCGGGATCCGGTTTCGGAAGGGCTCGGCGCCCCAGGTGGTCGGGATGCCCGCGGTGTCCAGGAGATCCTTGGCTCCCCAGGGCACCCCATGCAAGGGGCCCCGGTATTTGCCAGCCGCGATTTCGGCGTCGGCTGCCCGGGCCTGCTGAAGGGCATGCTCTTCGGTGAGCGTGATGACGCAGTTCAAGCGAGGCTGAAAGCGCTTCAGGCGGTCGAGGTACAGGCGGGTCAGGCGCTCCGAGGTGAGTTCGCGGCGCTGGAGCCAGCCGGCGAGATCGACAACGGAGCTGAAGGCGATGTCGGCGTCGTTTGCGGGAAGGGGTTTGGGCGGGGCGGCCGAGGGCTGAAAGGCACCGGCCGGGGCTGCCACAGCCTGCCCGAGAGGCAGCCTTTGGCGAGGAAGGTCCTGCGCGTTGCGTCCACTTTGATCTCCGTGTACCAGCAACATACAGCATGGAGGGCCGGTTCCCTGCTAGGCTCGACGCGAGAGGTTTCCATGCCGGTGGCAACGTTGACGCTGGAGCTGGCGATAGAACATGCGCAGTCATTGAAAGATCGCCGGCAGGCGGTGCGCTCGCTCAAGGACCGGCTGCGCCACGGCTTCAACATTTCCGTGGCGGAGCTTGATGAGGCGCTGGTGTGGAACCGGGCGACGCTGGGGGTCGCGGCGATCTCAGGCTCGTCGGCGTACCTGGCAGGGCAGCTGCGGGAGGTGGAGGCGGCAGCGCGGCGCCTAGCCACGGGGTTGGGCTGTGACATCCTGGACAGCTTCGTGGAGGCGGACGTGGCTTTTGAGGCGGACGTGAGTCTTGGAACGGAACAGCCGTGAGGAGCTTGTTTCAGGGTGGGCTTGCGCCTGAAGTGTGCCATGCGTGGCTGGAGATGTTAGACTAAACCGTTACGACGATGCCTGAACAAAGAGCCCGCCAACATCACCGCGACCGAGTCGCCAGTACGTTTCAGGAAGAGATCACCGCCATGCTGGAAGGCGAGCTGTCGGATCCACGCATTGCGCCGTGCTATGTCACCGAGGTCATTCTTGCGCCCGGAGGCAAGAGCTGCCGGGTGCTGGTAGCGGTGCAGGGCAACGATGAGGCCGAACAGGAGACGCTTGAGGGCTTGATGGCGGCACGCGCTTACATCCGCACGGAGATCCGGGACCGCATGGGCGTCCGCCATGTGCCGGAGTTGACCTTTTCCATTGACCGTTCCGAAAAGATCAACGACCGGATGGGCCAGCTGTTTGGGCGCATCGACAAGCAGAAGCAAAAGCTGCAAAGGAAGCAGGCTGAGCCGGGGGCGGCCCATTAGGCGCACGATGCAAACTTCGCAGAGCCCTGCCCGGCACACCATGCTTCAAAGCCGCGAGGAGGCCTTTGCCGTGTTGTTGCCCATGGTGCAAGCCCACCGGAGTTTTGTGGTGAGCTCGCATGCGCGGCCGGACGGCGACGCCGTGGGTTCGGCGCTGGCGACGATGCACTGGTTGGAGGCTATGGGCAAGTGTGTCCAGGTGTGCTTTGCCGACCCGATTCCGCGGCCGTTTGCCTCATTACCTGGTGCGGACCGCATCCAGATGAGGCTTCCAGACGTGCCGCTCGAAATGGCCATCGTGCTGGAGTGCGATTCGGTCGAGCGGACCGGCTTCCCTGCCCTGCCGGCCGAAATCACCGTGAACATCGATCACCACCACAGCGGTACGTCCTACGCCACGGTGAACTGGATCGACGCGCAGGCGCCCGCGGTGGGGGCCATGGTATATGACCTCGCGATCGCCTCGGGTGCCCCAATGAGCCCCGCGCTGGCCAACTGCCTGTATGCCGCGGTTTTGACCT
>CAXTRM010000025.1:9624-10116 GCA_964246625.1 uncultured Acidobacteriaceae bacterium | reverse complement strand
CACACTGCCGACGACCAAAACAGGCAACATTTACCTGGACCGCCAAATGCTGGAACTGGGCGCCGACGCGGCAAGGATCTCGAATGCGGTGTACTTTTCGCAGCGGGAAAGCAAGGTACGGCTGTTAGGCGCGGTGCTGCGCGGGCTGCAGGTCCATGGGCCGGTAGCCTGGAGCGCGGTGACCGGGGCAGACATGCTGGACACCGGCGCCGGGGTAGAAGACTCCGAGGGCATTGTGCAGCACATCATCGCCGTGGAAGGAGTGCGGGCCGCCGCGCTGTTACGCGAGCTGCCCGGCGGCAAGTACCTGCGGGCGAGCCTGCGCAGCAAGGGGGAGGTCAACGTCGCGCAGGTAGCGGAGTCTTTTGGCGGCGGCGGCCACCGCAATGCGAGTGGATGCACGGTGGCAGGACCATTGAAAGAGGCGGCGCGGCGCCTGGAAGACGCGCTCCAGGCAGCCTGCTTGCAAGCCCAGTTCCGTGCATGATGTCT
>CAXTRM010000025.1:8471-9614 GCA_964246625.1 uncultured Acidobacteriaceae bacterium | reverse complement strand
GTGTGGGCCGCCCGGCACAGCGCTTTCCGCATGGAGTGCGTGCCAACGTGGGTTTGAGCCATGATCGTGACGCAGACACCAAAACCGGAGGTTTCGCCGGAACACGGCTTTCGCGGCGTCACCGCGTGGCTGGGTGAGGTGCGCCGCACGCGGGTGGCGTGTTCTGTGCTGGAGTTCCTGACCCTTGTGGCCATTACAGCGTACTTCATGCTGTTCGGCCTGGTGCCCTACTTCGGTGGCGACAAGGTAGGGCTGGTGGGCGCGGACGAGCCACGCTATGCCCAGATCGCCCGGGAGATGCTGGCGGCCCACTCGACCGATTGCCATGAGGTGCACGCGGATATCCTGCCGCACAGTCTGCGGCCCCACGCCATCCACGCCTCCTATGAGTGCCTAGTGGGCGGGACGGTCACCCCGATCCTGTACGGGAAGCCGTGGCTGGAAAAGCCCGCGCTGTACTACTGGCGCGCCATGGGCTTCTTCAAGGAGTTCGGTGTTTCCGACTGGTCCGCCCGCCTTCCCTCGGCGACCGGGGCAGGGTTCCTGGTCATCCTGGCCTTTCTGCACCTGCGGCGCTTTCGACCGGGCGGCCACCTGGACGCCGCGCTCATCATGGCTTCAACGGTGGGCATTGTGGGCTTTGCGCGCGGGGCGTCCACGGATATGCAACTGGCCGCGCCTTTCTGTGTCGGGATGCTGGGCTGGTATGCCTGGTATGAGACCGGAAAAAAGTTCTGGCTCTTTGACCTGTACTTTTTTGGGGCCTTCGCTACCCTGGCCAAGGGACCGGTGGCGCCGTTCATGGCCCTGGCGATCATTCTGTCTTTCCTGGGGCTCAGGAAGGAGTGGTCTGCCCTGCGGCGTACCATCTGGGTACCCGGCGTGATCCTGTACCTCGCGATGGTGCTGCCCTGGTACATCGAGGTACAACGGCGAAACCCCAGCTTCTTCCGCGAGTTCTTCCTGCAGCACAACCTTGAGCGGTATACCACCAACCTGTACCAACACCGCCAGCCGTTTTACTTTTACGGGGTCGTGCTGGTCCTGGGCATGATGCCCTGGACCGCCATCTCGTTCCGGGCGCTTTGGGATGCGGTCGGCATCTCGTTCGATGAGTGGAAGGCGCGCCGGCAGAAACTGCGC
>CAXTRM010000025.1:5300-8461 GCA_964246625.1 uncultured Acidobacteriaceae bacterium | reverse complement strand
ACTGCGCTATGTGGGCCATGTTCGCGCCGGGGACGCGTTTCCGGAGTTCCTGGTGCTTTGGACAGCCTTTCCGATCGTGTTCTTTTCCTTTTCCGGATCCAAGCTGCCCGGATACATTCTGCCCTCGATCCCGCCGCTGGCCATTCTGACCGGGGACTACCTTTTCCGCATACGCCGCCGCGGCCTGTCCGACGGGCTCCTGAATGTGCATGCAGTTTGCACCGGATTCCTCACTTTTGTGCTGCTGCTTTGCCCGCAGTACATGGTGTACGCAAAGATCGTACCTGCCGCGCGCACCTTTTTCTGGACGGCCGCGCTGGGGCTTCTGGCAGGCATCACTGTGCGCCTGGTGGTGCAAAGGTTTGGTGTGCGGCGGCTCCGGGCGGTGACCCTGGTCCCCCTGGTTGGCTGTCTCTTCTTTCTGTTGGGGATGAACGGCAACCTGCTTGACCTGAACTACTCCGCACGGCCCCTGGCACGGGAGATCGCTGTTGCTGCCCCCGACGTGCGCCACGTGGCCATGCTGGATGTGCGACGCGATCTTCGCTATGGCGTCGCGTTCTATCGCAATCAGCCTATTACCCAGTACCGGCTGGACGGGGTGCCGGAAGAGGAGCACGTGCTGGTGGTGCCAACGCACGAGGTCGCCGGTTTGCCCCAGTGGCTGGGACCACGGCCGTATCAGCGACTGTTCTCGTACCCAACGCAAGGGCTATCGGTGTACAAGATCCTGCCACGTGCGGGAGAATAGCCTTTCAGTCTTCGAATCGCGAGACCTGCCGCTGTTTCAGCAGACAACACGCGATCCGTTTCTGACCTCTCTTGATGCTGGCGACCTCCAAGCAACTCGAAGTTCTGGATCTGCGCCACTTCTCCGCGCCCGCGTTGCGAGGCCTCTTGCAGGAAGAGGCACAGCGCTGGGAGCAGCGGCTAACGTGGGACTACACACGATCCGTGGAACTCCTGCTGGGATACGTCAACAGCCGGTCGCTGACAGGGTATGTCGCCGTGCGCCAGGGGCGGGTTGCGGGCTACGCCTTCGGCGTGTGTGAGGCGACCAAGGCCGTCATGGGCGACGTGTATGCGTTTGGCGAAGGGGAACGCCTGGACAACCCGGTATGCGAGGTTCTGCTCGACCATCTGATCGAGACGCTGCAGGCCACGCCCGGCATCGACCGGATCGAGTCCCAGTTGCTCCTGTTTCCTGAGAACAGCCTCCACCAGCCCTTTCTCAGCCAGGGGTTTCGAGCGTTTCCTCGTTGCTTTATGCAGCGCCACTTCACGGGCGAGGTAGCCCCAGGGGCGGAGAACCAGATTGCTCCTCCCTTCCAGATCGAACAGTGGGCACAGGAGGCCTATTTTTCGGCAGCGGCACTCATCCAGGAGGCGTATCTGGGGCACACGGACTCCGAGATCAACGATCAATACCGGACGCTGCAAGGAGCACAGCGCTTTTTGCACAACATTGTGCACTTCCCCGGTTGCGGTGTCTTTGATCCTGCCAATTCCTGGCTGTTGCGGGACAGCTCGACCGGTATCCTGCAGGGCATGGTGCTGTGCTCGCGTGTGCGGGCGGATGCAGCACACATTACGCAGTTGTGCGTTCGGGCGTCCCTGCGAGGGCGGGGTCTTGGAGCAGCCCTTCTGGAACACTGCCTGGCCCAGCTACACCGCAACGGGCTCCACACGGTTTCGCTGACGGTCACCGAGAGCAACGCCCAGGCGCTGCAGTTGTATGCGCGGAAAGGCTTCGCCCGGCTACATCGGTTCGAGGCGTGGGTGTGGGAGAAGAGCCGAGGCTAGCCCGGCCGCAGGCTAGCGGTGACCTCGCTGCCGCCTCCGCAAAGTCAAGGTGGAGGACGCCCGAGGTGGGTGCTTGGGGGAAGAAGCGAGAGATACCTCGCTACTCGACATGGTAGTTGGGGGCTTCGCGGGTGATCACGACGTCGTGGACGTGCGACTCGCGGAGCCCTGCGCCCGAGATGCGGATGAATTTGGCATTGCGTTGAAGATCGGCGACCGTTTCGCACCCAAGATAGCCCATGCCGGAGCGTAAGCCGCCAACCAGCTGAAAGATCATGGACTGCAAGGGGCCGCGGTGCGGGACGCGCCCCTCGATGCCTTCGGGGACGAACTTGGCAAGACGATTGCCAGATGCCTCGGGTTTGGTGAGGTCGATACGCTCGGCGAAGTCGCCGGTGAGGTCGTCCTTGCTTTGGAAGTAGCGCTCGCCGCTGCCCTGCGCCATGGCGGAGAGCGACCCCATACCGCGGTAGGCCTTGAAGCTCCGTCCCTGGTAGAGGATGGTTTCGCCGGGGCTTTCATCGACCCCAGCGAAAAGGGAGCCCATCATGCAAACATCGGCGCCGGCGGCGATGGCTTTGGTGATGTCGCCGGAGAACTTGATGCCGCCGTCGGCGATGATGGGAATATCGCGTTCACGGCCGGCGCGCGCCGCCTCGGAGATGGCCGTGATCTGTGGCATGCCCGCCCCGGTTACCATCCGTGTGGTGCAGATCGATCCGGGGCCGATACCGACCTTGACGGCAGCGGCCCCGGCGTCCATGAGGGCGAGCGCGCCCTCGTAGGTGGCGATGTTTCCGGCCAGGAGGTCGATCTGCGGAAAGCGCTTTTTGCACTCCCGGACGGCCTCAAGCACACGCGAGCTGTGGCCATGGGCCGAATCGATGGCCAGAGCGTCTACGCGGTTTTCCACCAGGGCGGCGGCGCGCTCCAGGAAGTCGCCGGTTGCCCCAAGGGCCCCGGCCACACGAAGGCGGCCCTGCTCATCCTTGCTGGCGTTGGGATACCTGAGCTTTTTTTGGATGTCCTTGACCGTGATCAGGCCCTTGAGCTCGTAGGCATCGTTTACTACAAGCAGCTTTTCGACACGGTGCTGGTGCAGAATCTGTTCGGCGTCTTCCAGGGTGGTGCCGACCGGAACGGTAATCAGGTGATCTTTGGTCATCACGTCGCCGATTGGGATGTCCGTACGGCTAACGAAGCGGAGGTCGCGGTTGGTGAGGATGCCGACGAGCTTGCCGACACGGGTGACCGGAACGCCGGAGATCTTGTAGCGGCGCATGACCTCGAGGGCGTCGGCGATGGGGCGATCGGGTTCGATGGTGACCGGATCGACAATCATGCCGGACTCGGAGCGC
>CAXTRM010000025.1:0-5290 GCA_964246625.1 uncultured Acidobacteriaceae bacterium | reverse complement strand
TTCGATGGACAGGTTGCGATGGACGACACCGAGCCCGCCCTGCTGCGCCATGGCGATGGCCATGCGCGACTCCGTCACCGTGTCCATGGCGGCGGACATGAGCGGCGTTGCCAGGGTGATCTTACGGGTAAGCCGCGTTTGTGTGCTTACCTGTGTGGGAACGACGTCGGAGTAGGCAGGGACGAGCAGGACATCGTCAAAGGTCAAGGCTTCAGGTACAGGGCTGCTGATCATACCGTTTGAGCGATTCTAGTGCAGTTACCCCAAGTGTGCGATGCAGCCCTGGTCCGGGCCACGGTTCCGCCCAACCGAACAAAGGTTGCAGGCGGTGAGGCCATGGAGTGAGTGCCTTGCAGCGGATCGGCACGGTTGAATGCAAAAAGGCAAGCAACTACCGTTTGTATAGGAGTTGGATCTCCATGTTGAAGGTTCGGTATGAGACAGCGCCAGGATGCGCTGCCTGTCGCACCGGTCTTGATCTTGATTTTGAACTGACGATGGCCTTTCAGCCACTTGTGGACATTCGCTCCGGGCAGGTTCGGGCGTATGAGGCGCTGGTACGCGGCACCGAGGGCCAATCCGCCGGTGAGGTCTTGCAACGGGTTCATGATGGCAACCGGTATATTTTTGATCAGACCTGCCGGGTGAAGGCCATCGAGTTGGCAGCGAGGCTTGGGATCGACCGTCAGGGCGCGAAGTTGTCGGTGAACTTCATGCCTGGGGCGGTCTACAGCCCGGCTGCCTGCATCCAGCGCACGTTGCAGGCTGCCGAGGAGTTTCAGTTCCCGCTGGCATCCATCATCTTTGAAATCACGGAAAACGAGCGGATGGGGGACATCCGGCACATGCAACGGATCGCGTCGGAGTACAAGCGACACGGCTTTACGCTGGCGCTGGATGACTTCGGTGCGGGATTTTCCGGACTGAATCTGCTGTCCGAGCTCGAGGCGGTGGAGATGGTGAAGCTGGACGGTGCGCTGATCCGGAGTATCGACACCAACGCCCGCGCCCAGCAGATTGTTGGCGCGATCGTGGATCTTTGCGGATCCCTGGGTGTGGAGGTGCTGGCTGAGTGTGTAGAAACGACGGCGGAGTGCCTGACCCTGAGCGGGTTGGGCATATCAATGATGCAGGGCTACCTGTTCGCGAAACCGGCTGTACAGGAGCTACCCGCGGTTCGGTGGCCGGAGGCGGCAGCTTAGGTCGGAGGGCACTGTTGTCCCAATGGCCCCAGCCCCTACGACCGCCCGAGGGGGGGGGGACGTCCATGCCGGCATGATTTCGGGGCAGATTTTCTTCAGGAGGCCGCCCAGCGGATGGGTTGCCTTAGCCGCAGCTTCAGAACGGTTCGGAACGATGAACACTGCGGAAGAGGCGCTTTTACAGCAACGCACGGAGGGGAAGCGTCTTGTGCAGTTCGACTCGCTGCGAGGCATTGCCGCCCTGCTGGTCGTTGCACATCACGTCCGCCTTATGCAGCACGGCTACCTGCTTCCCTGGTACCTGGTACCGTTCTTTTCCGGGTCCCAGGCCGTTGTGCTGTTTTTTGTGCTGAGCGGCTATGTTCTTTCACTCCCGAGCTGGCGAGGCAAGCACGTCCCGTTTCCGACCTATGCGCTGCGTCGATGCGTACGCATCTACCTTCCGTTTGCGGCTGCCGCCCTGGTTTCCATCACGGGCGCGCTGCTTTTCCATGGGTATCACCTGCCATTGACACACGCCTATCAAGAGGTTTGGCACACCCCGGTGACGGCTCGAACCATCGTGGCCCAGCTCCTGATGTGGCCTTTCGCCATTTTCAATCTTTCCTTCTGGTCGTTGCGGTACGAGATGCAGCTATCGCTGCTGATGCCTGGCATTGTCTGGCTATTACGTCGCTTCCCTCCGTACCTGGTCTTGGGCACGAGCCTGCTGTTCGGGTTCGCCAGCATCGGGCTGATTACGCGCTTGGACAGATTTCATCTTGCTGGTCAAACGGTACAGATCGGGTCATTGTTCGTTCTGGGAGCGGTGTTGGCGCGCGAACAAGCGAAGCTTTCCTCGGTCGTACGGCGTTTCGGAGCCGGGGGATGGGCGCTACTGGCGTGTTCCCTGCTGCTCTACTTCAACTACCCGGCGAGACTGCCGCCTGGGCGACTTCAAGCCGTTCTGGCCGACCGATCCATGTTGACCTCCGCGGTAGGCGCCTCGGGCATCCTGGTCTGCGCCCTGACCCTGCCCGCGTTTTCCTCCAGCCTGAGGGCAGGTGCGACGGAGTATTTGGGCAGGATCTCGTACAGCCTGTACCTGATCCATAGCGTGATCATCGTGGCCACGCTGGACCTGCTCTTTGGCCGGATCGCCCAGCCGGCGCTCTTGCTGGTGACCGGCCTTGCCTGCTGGAGTGTGGCTCATGGCTTTAGCTGGGCCGTTGAGGAGCCCTGTGCGCGGCTCAGTCGTCGCGTGAGCTTTCCGCGCGTGCATCGAGAGCTGCCGGGGGCCGGTCGGCCGGGCATGGTTGGTGACTCATCGGGCAGATGACTTATACTAGGAAGGCAGCTGAAGCCGGGCTACCGCCCCGAGGACTTTGCACGGCACGGGCGGTAGACGAGGTGAGTGGGCGAACAGCCCACTTTTTGTTTGCGGTAAAAGCGGCGAAGTCCGCCAGTCCTACCCGCTGCTGCGATAGATGAACTATGGCAATTGCAATCGAAACAATCCGTGCCGCGGCTGACCGCGTCGCTTCCAGTCTCGGGCTGGAGGTCGTCGAGGTGGAGTTTCAAGGGGCGGGTAAGCACCGCGCCCTGCGGGTTTACGTGGAAAAAGATGCCGCGGGACGCGCCCGGCTTGCCGAGCAGGCCGGCACGGAAGAAGGAGCGGCCCTGCTCCCTAAAGGTGTGCCGGTGGAGGCGCTTTCCGGGACAACGCATGAAGACTGCGAGGCCTTTGCGCGTGATTTTGGAACGATGCTGGACGTGGAGGATCTTGTTCCAGGCGCCGAGTACACCCTGGAGGTGAGTTCCCCCGGCCTGGAACGAAAGCTCAACAAAGCTGCCGACTACGAGCGCTTTCGCGGCAGTTTGCTCAAGGTGCAGACGTTTGCCGCAGTGGAAAACAACCGCCACTTCACGGGCCGGCTTACACACTTTGACGGCTCTGTACTGACTTTGGATCTGCTTGCCGTCAAACAGAAGAGCAAGGGTAAAAGGCAACAAGCGGCCTCAGCTCCCGAGGTCGCCCTGGAGTTGAGCAACATAGAACGAGCGCATCTGGTTGCGGAGATCTGACCAGCGGCACCCGAGGCAGGCCGGTGGGCGCTATGCCAAGCAAGAGCCCACCGGCGACGAAGTGAGAAGACCAGCGGCCTGGTGAGGACTGCTGAGGAAGCGTAAGGACCTGACACACATGGCAAGTGCACTGTACCAATCCATTGAACTGCTCAGCCGCGAAAAAGGCATCGATCCAGAGATCGTGGTGGGCGCAGTTGAGGACGCGATCGCTTTGGCGACGCGCAAGTACTACAAGACCGCTGAAAACATGCGGGGCGAGTTGGACCGCGAGTCCGGGGAGATCCGGGCCTACGTCTTCAAGACGGTCGTTGAAGGCGACGACCAGATCGAGGACGACGAGAACCAGCTTACCGTGGAGCAGGCCCGCGAGATGGCGCCCGAGGTTGAAGCCGGGGCGGAACTGCGCTTCTACAAAGACACCACCCCGCTCGGGCGCATCGCCGCCCAGATGGCCAAGCAGGTCATCTTTCAAAAGGTGCGCGAGGCCGAGCGCGACACCATCTTCAATGAATACGGCGCTCGCATCGGTGCGGTCCTCAACGCGACGGTGAAGCGGCTGGAGCCGATGGACGTGATCTTTGACCTGGGCAAGGCCGAAGCACGGATGCCCAAGCGGGAACAGTCGCGGCTGGAAAGCTTTACGGTGGGTGAACGGGTGCGGGTGGTCCTGCTGCGGGTAGACCGCGCGGCCAAGGGCCCCCAGGTGATCGTGAGCCGTGCCGCTCCGGCGCTGGTGCAGAACCTGTTCCAAAGCGAGGTACCCGAGATCTATGACGGAACCGTCCAGGTCAAGGCAATTGCACGGGAAGCCGGCGAGCGGACCAAGATCGCTGTACAGAGCCGCGACAAGGACGTCGATCCGGTCGGCGCCTGCGTCGGCATGAAAGGCATGCGGGTGCAGTCGATCATTCGCGAACTGCGCGGAGAAAAGATCGACATTATTGAGTACTCGGACGAGATCACCACCTTCGCCGAGAAGGCTTTGCAGCCGGCCAAGGTAAGCCGCGTGTCGATCCTCGACCTAGGGGAAAAGCAGCTGGAAGTCATCGTGGATGACACGCAGCTTTCGCTGGCGATCGGCAAAAAGGGTCAAAATGTCCGTTTGGCCGCCAAGCTGCTGCAGTGGAAGATCGACATCAAGAGTGAAGAAGAGAAGCGGCAAGAGGTCGAGCAGCAGATGCAGGCCATGCAGGGTGCACCGCAGACGCCCATCGAACAGGTGACCGAGCTGGGCGAAGCGGTGATGGAAAAGCTGATCGCCGCGGGCATTACCACGGTGGAACAGCTGGCCGATATGACCGAAGAGGAGTTGGGCGAGGTCCCCGGCATTGGGGAGCGGTCGGTGGAGCGTATTGCCACAGCAGTCCGGCATTACTTCGGCCATTACAACGAGGGCGAGGCGCGGCCGACCGACAGCCCCGTCCCGAATGCGGTGCTCGAGGCAGGCGAGGAAGCGGTTGCTGCCGAGCCAGCATCAGATGAAGACGGAGATGAGGTGCACTCGATGACAAGGACGCCGGAAGAGATCCTGGCTGAACAGGCAGCCGCCGCGGGCGGGGTGACGGAGGTACGGGAGTTTTCGACCGAGGACATCACCGACGTGGAAGATTCGCTGTCGGCCTCGGATGCGAACGACGCCGCGGACGCCCGGGAAGAACGGATCGAGATGGAGAATGACTCTGTCGATCGATTGGTAGATGACGCGCAGGATTACTCGGACGAGGGCATCGATTCGGACGCGCACGATCGCCGATAACCACTTCCTGCCCCCGGATCTCCGGTTTGTCCACACGTCAGCCCTTCCCTTGCAGCGAGCAAGTGCCCCGCTCGCAGGGAAGGGCTGGCAATTTTCCAATTTCGAGGGATAATACCCTTGGATCTATTTCTATCCCGAACACGAATGGGGCTGCTATGACCAGCTAGACGCGCCGAGGGAATTCAAAAAGGACCGGATGAGCAAAGTTCGCATTAACGATCTCGCAAGAGAATTAGAGGTGAAGAGCAAAGAGATTCTCGATGCT
>CAXTRM010000024.1:22220-22431 GCA_964246625.1 uncultured Acidobacteriaceae bacterium | reverse complement strand
GTCAGCCACGAAACGTCGAAGCAACTCGCGCCGAGGTTTTGCGCCTGGACCCCGGGGTCTCTTCCCCGCTCACGCCGGACAGGATGGACCGTATCTGCGAGGCGTTTGGCAACGTGGTGGATGCGAAATCCCCGTTTACGTATCACCATTCGGTGGGCGTCACCGAGGTCGCGGTCGCGATTGCGACCGAACTGGGCGTGGAGGAAGAACC
>CAXTRM010000024.1:13950-22210 GCA_964246625.1 uncultured Acidobacteriaceae bacterium | reverse complement strand
AACTGGGCGGGCCGCACGAAGGTATCTCGCTGGGGCGGCGGGCTGCCTTTCTCCACTAAAGCGGCAAGCGGGCCGTACCGAAGGAATCCTGAACAAGCGCGGCAAGCTGGATTCACGCGAGTGGGAGGTCATCACCAAGCACCCGAGGATCTCCGGGTCGATCCTGCAACGGGTAGGAGCCTTTCGCGAGCTGGCAAGCCTGGCAGCGGAGCACCATGAGCGTCTGGATGGTTCAGGGTACCCGTTCGGCTTGAAGGCGGAGCAGATTTCCCTGGAATCCCGTGTGATCGCTCTGGCCGACTGCTACTCTGCCATGGCGGAAAACCGGCCGTACCGGCCCGGACTGGATCCGAAGGACATCCTCGCAGAGATCAGCCAGGATGTACCGCGCAAGTTCGACGCAAGCTGCTTTGCCGCTTTACGAGCCTGCGTTGCCCGTTGGAAAGGAAGCATGCCGGCGCGCAAGGCCCCGCAAGGAACAGCTGTCGCCCACACTTCCAAACACAGCGCCTTTCCCCTGGCCTCGTAGCCGCCCGGGGAGACTTGGGGCTCCTCAGCGGCTCGACCCTTGTCGGTCCCTTGGCTCCACACAGGCTGCCGAAGGAATTACCTCGGCAACACAGCGGAGCAACCCCGGCCAACAGGGCTACTCCGGAATAGCCAATCTGTTCGCGGCCAGTAGCTTTTAGTCGGGTTGCCGACGGCACACCGAGGTCCACAAACGGGTGCCCGCCGGCTCAGAAAGGCACTTCGGCTACTGCCGGCAGCACACCTTTCTGCGACCCAGCGGAGCTACCTGCGGCCTAGCAGAGGCGTTCCTGGCCAGCGGTGCAATCTGTAGCTGTCGGGAGCATCACCGGGCGACGCAGCAGACTCACTGCCAGCCCACCAAGGCTTACTCTGGCTGCCGGCAGCAAACCTTTCGACGACCGAGCGGAGCTACCTGCGGCCTAGCAGGGGTGTTCCCGGCCAACGGTGTGACTTGTAGGGCCAACGGTGTGACCTGTGGCTGTCAGGAGCATCACCGGGCGACGGAGCAGACTCACCGCCGGCCTAACAGGACTGCTCCGGCTATCAACAGCTCCACTCCGACTCACCTAGCAGATCTGCTTTAGCACGCCTCTCTTTTCAGTAAAGCGGACCTGCTTCTGGCCTCAAAAATCTACCTTCGGCTTAGTAGAACTACTCGCTTGCACAGGTACCGCTGCCAGCAGAGTTAACCCTGGCCTCCGGCGCCGTTTACCACCGGCTCGGCAGCGGCTCTAACTCAGTCCAGCCGGTGCTTTCCGGTTCTTGGCGGCCCAACTAATCGGCGACCGAGCGGAGCTATGTGCTGCGTAGGAGCTATCTGCGGCGTAGCAGAGGCATTTCCGGCCCGCAGCTCGACCTTCGGCCGTCGGCTGTGTAACCCAGGACGCGACGCGGCAGATTCACCGCCGCCCCGGAAGAGCTACTCCGGCGATGGGCGGTACCAGCTTCGGCGGATCGGGCAGATCTGCACCAGCGCAACTCACTTTCCAACACATCGGACCTACCCATAGCTGCGCGAGTGTATCGTCAGCCCAGGCGAGCTGCCCTCCGACCCCAGCGGCTTCACCTCCGGCTCAGCAGAGCTCGCGGACCCGGGCGGCCCTGCCTTCGGCTTTGCAGCGGATCCCCGTTCAGCACAGCAGAGCTATCTCCAGGGCTCCACAGATCTTTTCCCGGTCAGCAGCGCTACCGCAGTCTCCACAGAGATACCCTGGGCTGCTCACCGGAGTGTCTCTGACAGGCCCAGCGGCTCTGGCGTTGGCTTTGGCGAACCGAGCCGCCGGCGACCTGGCGGCCCGACTTGCGACTGCGCAGCGGCTCTATTTGATGTCGCGCCAGTTTGGCCCAAGGCCGACCTCGGCCACAATAGGCACACGGAAGCTCGCCGCGCCTTCCATCTGCTCCTTGACCAGGGTTTGCATCTCCTCGGCCTCCTCCGGAACCACGTCGAAGAGCAGTTCATCGTGTACCTGCAGGGTCATGCTGGACTTGAGCTGCCGACGGCGCATCTCCTGATCGATGCGGATCATGGCGATCTTGATGAGGTCTGCCGCCGTTCCCTGAAGCGGCGTGTTGACGGCCGTACGCTCCGCAAAGCCGCGCTGATTCGGGTTGCGCGACTGGATGTCCGGAATGGGACGCACCCGCCCAAAGGCCGTGCGTACCGCCTGTGTCTTGCGGACCTCGGCCAAGGTTCGCTCGATGAACTCGGCGACGCCCTTGTAGCGGGTGAAGTAGCGCTCAATGTACTCGCGCGCCGTTTTTTGATCGATGTTGAGGTTTGCCGCCAGACCAAAGGGCGAGATGCCGTACACGATGCCGAAGTTGACGGCCTTGGCACGCGCGCGGGTCTCCTTGTCCATGGTTTCCGGATCCACCTCGAAGACCTCGGCAGCCGTGAGGGTGTGGATGTCCTTGCCTGTCTGGTAGGCGTCCACCAGGAGCGGATCCCCTGAGAAGTGCGCCATGAGCCGAAGTTCGATCTGCGAATAATCAGCCGACATGAGCAGGTTGCCGGGCGCGGCGATGAACGCGGCCCGAATCTCCCGCCCAACCGCGGTACGGACAGGGATGTTCTGCAGGTTGGGGTTGGTGGAGCTGAGGCGTCCCGTGGCCGTTCCGACCTGGTTGAAGGTGGTGTGCACCCTGCCCTGGGAGTCGGCCAGCACAGGCAGCTGATCCAGATACGTGGATTTGAGCTTCTGCAGCTGCCGGTGCTCCAGCACAAGCGCCGGCACCTCGTGGTGCTGCGCCAGGTCTTCCAGGATGTCCTGTGCCGTCGAGATGACCTTGCCTTTGCCGTACTTCAAAGGCTTGGGAAGGTCCATCTTGTTGAACAGCACATCACCGAGCTGCTTGGGGGAGTTGATGTTGAAGCGATGCCCCGAGCTCATATACACCCGTTCCGCCAGGTCGTCGATCGTCACGGCAAGGCGCGAGCCCATCTCGCCGAGCAAGGGCAGGTCCACGCGAACCCCTGCCTGCTCCATGCGAAGCAGAACGTGGATCAGCGGCAGATCGATGGCACGGTACACGTCGGTCAGGGATGAGTTCTCGTCGAGACCAGATGCTGCGGCCGGTGGCGGCTCAGGCGCAGCAGCCACGGCTTGGGCGCTCCCCTTTTTCGGCTTGGGCTGGGTTTTCGGCTTCGGCTGAGCGTCCGGCGCCGCGTGCGCTGCAGAGTCGCCAAAGAGCATCTCCGGGGTGAGCGCCCCACCCAGGCCGGGCTCGTCTTCGGGTATGTTGTGCTCCACGGTAGAAGCTTCGGAGAGCTGTTGTTTCAGAGCCGCCGCAAGACGGGCGACCGCGGCGGCGGCCTCGGGGAGGCGATCCTTGTCGTCCGGGTTTTCCTTTGTGGGCTGGTGCACAAGGGCGCGGCTGGTGGTGCGGGCGGCGATGTCGATCAGCGTGTGGGAGCTGTGCGTTGGGTTGACGAGGTAGCTTTCCAACATGACGTCGGTGATCGGCCCCTCCAAGGGGATGCGGTGCGGCTCGAGCGCGCGCAGAATGGCCTTGAGATCGTGCACCAACTTGGGCAGGGACGGATCGCCAAGGGCCTCGCGCAGCCCAGGCGCGTCGAGCCCTACGTCGATGCCTCTGGCCGAGGTCACGGCGAGGCCGATCCGGCACGCAACGTCGGCGGGCGTCTCCAAAGGCTGCGCGGGAGGCGTGGACGAGGGTGCGGCGCCAAACAGGGACATGGTCTGCGGCAGCTCAGGCTCGGCCTCGGCGACCCCTTCCAGCTCCGCATCCGCGCCTGCGTCACCCGGCTCGGCGGCGACCTCCTCGCTGACGGCCTGCGTGTTTGCCACGAGCGCGATCGCCAGCTGACCCTTCTCGCGAGCCTCCCCCAGCAGAGCCTCCAGCTCGCTGTCGGAGGCCCGTGCGACGTACTCGGGGGCGACGGCATCCGTGTCCGGAGCCAGCAGCTTTAACAGCGTGGTGAATTCCAGCTCGGTATAGAGCTTGCGCAGAGCCGCGGTGTCCGGGTCGGGCGTGCGCATCAGATCCAGGTCTGCTTCGATGGGCACGGCGGTGTGGATGGTGACCAGCTCCTTGGACAGCAGGATATTGTCCTTGTTGTTTGCCAGCGATTCTCGGTAGGTTTTGCGCTTAATGGCCTCGGGCGTCTCGGTGGAAGCAGCAATGGCGGCTTCCACTGTGCCGAACTGCTGGATCAGCTCGATGGAGCCCTTGTCCCCGATGCCCGGCGCGCCCGGGATGTTATCGACGGCATCGCCCCGCAATGCCATGACGTCGATGACCCGCGGCGGCGGCACACCGAGGGTGTCTTCCACCCCCTTGGCATCGAGGATGAGGTTGTCCTTGGTGGGGTTCAGGATGGATACATTCTCATTGACGAGCTGCATCATGTCCTTGTCGCTGGACACGACGTAGACATGATGCCCAAGGGCGCCGAGCTGGCAGCTCAGGGTACCGATCACATCGTCGGCCTCAAACCCCTCGTAGTAGATGATGGGGATGCGAAAGGCCTCCAGAGCGCGCCGGATGTAGGGCTGCTGCTGAATCAGGTCGGGCGGTGTTGCCGTGCGATTGGCCTTGTAGCCGCCGTACTCCACGGTTTCGAACTGTTGCGTTTTGAGATTGAACTTCTGGACGTCCTTCATCTGCCCGGCGAGCTCGTTGCGGTGGACCGGTCGTCCCACGTCATATACGGCAGCGAGGTAGGTCGGGGCAAAGTCTTCGCGAAGCTTGTTGAGCATATTGACGAAGACGTAGGTGGCTGCCGTGGGAATGCCTGTCCGGGTGGACATGGGCCGCGAGCGTTGCATGGCGTGGTAGGCACGAAAGATAAAGGCCATCGTGTCCAACAGGTACACAGGGGGCTTGGCGGAGGAGGCAGGCGCGGACGTGCTGGTCTTTTCAGGCATCTCGATCTCTTTCCCCTAGGATGCGGTTGGGGCTGCCCGCTTCAGGAGCGAGTTTGCGGCCCATGAAGCGGGACGTTCTCGCGCGGAGCCGGTGGGCTGCGCTACAGTGCTGAGGATGAGACGTCGTTCCCGCAGGTCCATGCTGTTTGCCGCCCTTTGTTTGATCATCGTGTCCAGGGCAGGTGTTTTGCTGCAGGCGCAGCAGGCAGTTGCGCCCGATGCGGGCTGTGTGCTCAGCAAGGGCGAGTACGTGTGCAACTGGTCCAGTTTCAAGTTGAGGCTGGACCGTTCCCGCACGGTTGCCATCGAGACCGGGCCGTTGGACCGTTCCACGGCACACCAGATAGGGACCCTGGTGGCAGAGCTTGGCAAACAGCGGAGCCCGGACGGCCAGGGCGCCGATCTGACGATGGTGATCCGCCCGGTGGAGCCGAGCGGGGTGAACCTGGGGCCGGCAGACCATGAACTGGCCACCCTGCGCGTGTACGCGCCCGGCGACGGAGCCGCCCATGGCACCCTGCTTTGGGCTGAAACGCTGAAGGGACAGGGCGACCGTCCGTGGCCCGCCCAGGTTCACGCGCTGATCAGCCAGTTCCAGGACCACTTCCACGCGCAGTGAGGCAGGAGGAGCCGGCCTACAGTAGCAGCATGCAATCCCCATAGCTGAAGAAGCGGTAACGGGCCTGGACGGCATAGCGGTAGGCGGCCAGTACCGGATTGGTCCCGGCAAAGGCGCTCACGAGCATGAGCAGGGTGGATTTTGGCAGGTGGAAGTTGGTCAGCAGACCGCCGACGAGTTGAAAGGGGCTTGCCCCGTCCGGGGTGGGCGAAAGAAACAGGCGGGTAGAGCCGGTGTGAGGCTCCAGCTGCAGCGGGTTGGAGCGCGAAGGCGGTCCGTACGCTGAGGTGAACTGCCGGGCGAGGTGTTCCAGGGTGCGGGTTGTGGTGGTACCCACAGCAACGATGCGCCGCCCCTGGGCCCATGCCCGGTTCAGGGCCGCCGCGGCCTCCCCACTGAGGGTGTACGGCTCGGCATGGAGCTGGATGTCTTCGGTCCGGGCGACGCGCACGGGCTGAAAGGTGCCGAGGCCCACATGGAGGGTGATGTGGGTGATCTCGACGCCACGGTCCCCAAGCTGCTGAAGGATTGCCGGCGTGAAGTGGAGGCCAGCCGTCGGCGCGGCGACGGAGCGCGGCTCCCCGGGGTGGGAGTAGACGGTCTGGTAGCGTTCGCGGTCTTCGGCCGTGTTGGGCTGCTCGCGGTCGCGGTGAATGTAGGGCGGCAGGGGAAGCGAGCCGATCCGTTCCAAAGCCTCATGGAAACCCTTTGCCGGGGTGAAGCGCAACGTCCGCTCGCCGAAGTCTCCGGCGGCCATTACCGTGGCCTGCAGCAGCGGAGCCCCGGAGGGCTCGGCAAAGTGCAGCGTTTCGCCGACGGGGATCTTCTTCGCGGGCCTGACCAGCGCCTTCCAGATCTGTTCCTCGCTGCTTGCTCCGGCGTGGTCGTGGCAGTCTTCGACCCGTTCGGTGAGCAGGACTTCCACTGGGCCGGCAGGGGCTGGAGAGCCAGGCTGGGTGCGCACGCCGGAGCGCGTGGCGAACAGGCGCGCCGGCAGCACGCGGGTGTCGTTCAGGACGAGAAGGTCGCCCGGACCGAGGATGGACGGGAGGTCCGTAAAGGTGCGGTCATGCCATTGCCCGGAGCGTCGGTCGACCTGGAGCATGCGGCTGGTGCCGCGAACGGCTGGCGGGTGCTGCGCGATCAGATCGGGGGGAAGGGGAAAGTCGAAGTCGGAGACCAGCATCGGCCTTTCCAGTTTAGGACCTGGGCCGAGCGGAAGGTGTCGCCAGGGCGACTGCACTGTCCAGGCCGCCTTGCAGCTCGGGAATGCTTGGAGCGATGTGGGCAGCCCACCCGAAGCGGACGGTGGTGAAGGGCCGCGGGATGGCAAAGCGGTCCCAGGACCCAAGACGCCAGGCACGCTCCGGTTCGGCGTGGAAGCAGCCGACCCAGGCCGCCCCGGCCAGCTCGGCCAGTTGCACGGGACCGGCTTTAGCGAGGCGGCGCGGACCCTTCGGGCCATCCGCGGTGAAGGCGCAGATGTGCCCCCGACTGTAGGCCACCGCTGAGCAGGCCCTCATGCCAGAACGCGAACCCGGTCGGCCCTGCCAGGGTATAACCGGCCGGCGTGCCTGGGGCCGGCTCGTCGCGTAGCTTCCAGGTAGCGCCCAGAAGACGGATGAGCCACGCCGCGAGGGGCGGAAGGAGGGCAAGCAGGACCCTCTGCCCGCGATCGAAGGAGCGCCCCGGCGTCACAGGGCCCCTGCGGTGTTCAGGTCCGCCCCAAGCCGGTCCGCCAATCGGAGACTCAGCGCCATAAGCGTCATGGTGGGCAGCTGGGCGCGGCCGTCAGGCAGCACCGCGGCGCTGGCGAGATGAAGGTTGCGGATCCCGTGCACCTGGAGGTTGCCGTCCACGACACTCCAACGGGGATCGACGCCCATACAGGCCCCGCCCATCAGGTGCCGTGCGTCGTCCACCCCGGTCAGCTCGCCTGCACCGGACACGAGCCCGCTGTTCCACGCCAGACCGTCCCCGTCCCCGAAGCCGAGCTCGGCCAGCCGATCACGCACGAGGCCAGCAAAGCGACGCAAAGCCTCACGGTCGGCAGGGCTGACACGGCGGTCGAGCTTTTTGTGCGAGAGCTCGCCCCCTGTAGGCATGCCGAGCTGCTGAGCGAGGTTGAGCCGAAGGGCGATGGTTGCCCCAGTCGAGATAAAGCGTCGTTTGCGCCATATGGCGTGCAGGATCCATTGCGCCGCATCCCCCAGCGCGCGAGGGAGTTGCAGCAGCTGCGGCTGCAGCCATGGACGTTGTCCGCTCTGCCTGGAGCGCAGGATCTGCCGAAGGACGCCCGCACCGGTGTGTTCCGGCTCTTCCAGGGTGACATGGGCCATCGCGTACGGGAGCTCAAGGCGCGCTCGCAGCGCCGCATCGGCTTCCAGCTTCACCGAATGCACGGTGCCCCTCACGCCGCCGACCAGCCAGGGAGCAAACAGCTCCATGGCCCTTTCGCGTGCCCGCTGTCCGGTAAAGGTCCCCGCGGTGACCGTAAGGTGATCGTGGAGGTGCCGGCCTACCTGGCCGTGCGCGTTCCCTGCCCCGTGCCCGTACCTGTCACGGGACGCGAGCAGCAATCGACAGCTTTCCAGCGTCCCGGCAGCCACCACGAAATGCTCGGCGGTGACCTGTACCAGACGACCGGAGCGTGTGCGAACGTGCACAGCTCGCACCGCCCCGCCACCGAGGGCGAGCAGAAGTTCCGTTGCCGCAGCAT
>CAXTRM010000024.1:12601-13940 GCA_964246625.1 uncultured Acidobacteriaceae bacterium | reverse complement strand
CCGTTGCCCAACAAGAGGCCAAGGTTACGGCGGGGAAAGGGGACGAACTTCGAAAGCCTCGCCTTCAGCCCCGGCAGGCGCAAACAAGCGGACGGGGGAGCGGCCCCATGTTGCGCGAAGAAAGCACCGGCGTCCCAGGGCAGCCCATCCACGCCCATCATGCGCTCGATCTCGGGCCAGTACGGCGCCAACGCCGTGGGATCGATGGGCCAGCCCTGCAAATCGTCCGCGGGCAGCAGCTGGCCTCCCCAAAGGAGTGAGGTACCGCCCAGGGCGATCGCACGATACGGTGACGATTCGGGTGGCCGAAGTTCGGGAGCTTCTAAGGAAGCATTTTCCGCGTCCGGATCATCCGCTGCGTGTCTTCCACCCGCCTCCAGCAGCAGGACGTCTACGCCCTGCAAGGCCAGCCGATGGGCCGTGAGCAGGCCGGCGATACCACCTCCCACAACACAGACCTGCGCGTGAAGGCGGGCTTGTCCGGAAGGGAGATCGCCGGCGGCCTGTTCCAGGTCGATCTCCATCCGCTGACTCGCCTAGCTGTACCGAAGCCAGCGAAGGATTTCGGGCAGGTTGGGCTTTTTGCCGTACATGAGGATGCCGACGCGGTAGATCCGGCTGGCAAGCCAGAGCACAATCGCGATTGTGACGCTCAGCAGAGCGATGGAGCCGGCTACCGCCAGGGCGCCGGGGTGCCCCACGATCACCCGTGAATACATAATGAGCGGCGTGGTGAACGGGATGAAGGAGAACACCTTGGAAACTCCGCCATCCGGGTTGGTGATCACGATCCAAATGACCAGCGAACTGATGATGAGCGGCAGCATGAGGAAGATCTGCATCTGCTGCAACTCCTGCTCGGAGTTAGTCATGGCGCCCAGTGCCGCGGCGATCGAGGAGTACAACAGGTAGCCCAGCAGAAAGAACACAACAAACAATGCGGTCTGCCCGGGGGTGGGAAGAATGTGGAGATCCTGCCCGATCAGTTGCAGCTTCAGGGCACCTAAGGCAAGCACGATCCAGATGCCGACCTGTGTGAGGCCGACCGCACCTACACCGATCACCTTGCCTGCCAGCATCTCTGCCGGGCGTATGGTCGCGAGCAGCACTTCGAAGACCCGCGAGGTCTTCTCTTCGATGATGGAGCGCGCCACGTTCATGCCGTAGAAGAGGATGACGAAGTACATCAGGAAGTACATGCCGTAGGCACTGGCCACGGCCGCCCCGGCATGGTCGCCCTTGCCACCATTCGAGATCAGCTGGACGGGTTTGAGCAGGCCGTTGACCTGCGTGGCAGACATGCCGGACCGCGTCAGCTGTTCCCGCGTGAGAGCCGCCC
>CAXTRM010000024.1:11512-12591 GCA_964246625.1 uncultured Acidobacteriaceae bacterium | reverse complement strand
ACGTCGGACTGCACCTTGGGCACCCACTCAAAATCAGGCCGCTGACCCGCCGCGGCAGGCAGCACGATAAGGTAGCCGTCCAGCGTGGAACCCTTGGCCGTGAGCTCCTGGTCGAGCCGGGCCCGTACTGCGGGATCGACGGGGGAAAAGACGTCCACGACCGGTTTTGCCCCGCTTTGCCCGTTGTCGAACTCCATCTGGAAGTCCGTGCCGAAACGGGGGTTGTCGGTTACCACCGCGATGTGCTGCCCGGAACCCATGCTCCGGGTCATGAAGCTCATCGCAAACAGGACGCCGCCCATCAAGGCGGGGATCAGGACCGTCATGACCACGAAGCTTTTGGCGCGGACCCGCTCCAGGTACTCCCGCCTTGCCACCAGAAACACGTTCTTGAGCGCGTTAGGCATGCACGAGACCTCCGGCCGCCTCATACTCCGGCGTTCCCTTCACGGTTTCGATAAAGATCTCCTCGAGCGTAGGCTCGGTCACCTCAAACTTGGTCACCTCGACACCATTGGCGACCGCACCGGCCAGCAAGGCCTGGGCGGCCTCCGGGGTGCGCACCGTGATCTCCGCGATCCCGGCGTAGTTCTTGGCTTCCAACACCGAAGGGTGCTGAAGAAAGCTGTCCGAGCCGGCAAACACCATCTGGACACGGTTCCGGGGATAGCGGCTCTTGATCTCGCGCACAGTGCCGTGGAGCACCAGCTTGCCCTGGTAGATGAGCGCGATGGCATCGCAAAGCTTTTCCACCTGGTCCATGCGATGGGTCGAGAACAGGATGGCTTTGCCTTCACGCCGCAGCTCCACGAGCGTGTCCTGCAGCAGGGTGGCGTTTACGGGGTCGAGACCGCTGAAAGGCTCGTCCATAATGATGAGTTCGGGCTCATGAAGCAGCGCGGCGATGAACTGGATCTTCTGCTGCATGCCCTTGGACAGCTCTTCGGTGCGCTTGTCGATGGCCTCGGTGATCTGGAGCCGTTCGCACCAGACCAGGGACCGCTTGCGCGCGGTGGCCTCGGGAAGGCCGTGCAGTTGACCAAGAAAGATGAGCTGCTCGATGACCTTCATTTTCTTGT
>CAXTRM010000024.1:3854-11502 GCA_964246625.1 uncultured Acidobacteriaceae bacterium | reverse complement strand
GTCAAAGGGCTGGCCGAAGAGCTCCACAGACCCCGAATCCGGAACCGTCATGCCGATCATCATGCGAATCGAGCTGGTTTTGCCGGACCCGTTTGGCCCAAGCAGGCCGAACATGGTGCCCGGCTCGATGGTGAGCGACAGGCCTTCAACAGCTACCTTGGTGTCGTACACCTTGCGAATCTTCTGGAGCCGGACGATGGACATGGACTGTTTCCCAGTGTAACGCCGCAACGGGGAAGCTCTTTCGGGATGTGCGCTTCACCGCCGGCTGTTGAACCTCTTCCTTTGCCATGCAGAATAGGATCCATGCCTAGTTCCGATGCGGTGCACATTGAACTTTGGACCTCGTGGGCTTCCCTGCTGCGTTCCTATGCGGCCGCCCATGGGCTCAACGCCGCGCAACATGCCGTGGTCGAGGTGAGCCGGGAGGCGATCACCCTGCGGGTGGGCTCGCGCTGGCTGCGGTTTACCCATGGTCAGGTTTCAGGCAGCGATGTCGCCGCGCAGCCCTTCGGCCTGAACGTGGATGGAACCGTTCGGACCGGCGAGGGAGCGGCTCCCGAGGAGATGGATATGGCCGCCGAGCGGTTCGCACGCGAGATGCTGACGGCGGGTTAAGACCTGCCCGGTGCCGCGGGGCGAAGCTCACCCGTCACCACGGCCGCGCTCATGGGCGGCACATGCAACGCGCTGTGGGCTCCCGACTCCACCTCACGGGCTGACCAGGAGCCGTCGGGCTGTACCGACGCGTTGCCCAAGGTGATGCCTGCGGCCGTGAGTTCCGCGTCGCCCCGGAGCCGCAGAATATCCGACGTTTGCACCGCCTGGGTACCAGGCCGGGTATACGCCCCCTGGCCGCGGTTGATCAGCACCAGGGTGCCTGGCGAGCCGACCCGGTCCAGGTAGTACCCCGTGACGCCGGGGGGAGCGTCCGCAAGCGGTTGCACCCGCACGCCCGCGGCCCCGCGGGCGGCTTCCGCAAAAGCGAGCATGCCATAGAAAGGCGCGCCCGCGCTGTTCACGCCATGCCCATCGTCCTGAAGGGGCGAGTACGAGCTGATGAAGCCCAGCTGGTTGACGCCGGTCTCCAGGTTCACGCCGGCACACCCGTTGGCCGCCAGCAGAAGCAGGTAATCGAGCGTCCACAGCGCGCCCAGGAGGGTGTTGCTCACACCGGGCAGGCCGCCCCCGGAAAAGGAGTTGGTCTCGCACATGCGCCACGGGATGCCGCTGGCCCGCGCCGCCTGCCGCAGCCGCTGCAGCTTCAGCGCGAGCGCAGGGTCAGGGGTGGCCAGCTGCCCGGCACTGCCGTGCTGCTGGGCGTTGCGGTAGAAGTGCGTGGTGAGCAGCTGGACGGTGCCGCGGGCGTCGGCCGCCATCTGTTCCACCCAGTCGATCGACTCGGCGGTGTCCGGTGCGGCAAAGCGCGGCCCCGGAACGGCCGCGGCCAGGGCGTCATGCCAGCGGGCATACTCGGCGCGGAACTCGGCATAGGTGTAGGGCGGCTTGCGCAGGGGTGTGCCGCCGCAGCCATAGTTATCGACCTCGTTGCCGAGCTCAAGGAAGAGCAGGTGCGGGCCAAGGATCTGCGCGACGTCGCGGGCTTCGGTGAGCGCCTCCGGCAGAGTGCCCTGGCCGAAATTGACGCTCCAGATGGCGTTCCAGCCGGTTTGGTCCAGAAACGCCCGGAGCTGCTGCAACGCTCTGCGCGTGATCACGGTGTGCTTGGGGTCGCTCGCGGCTGGCCCTTCCGGCTGGTAACTGGTGAAATCGGCGACGATGCCGCCGAAGCGCATCACGCCGGAGCGGCCCAGATTGCGGAGGAGGGCGATGTAGCGGGTGTTTTCCGGAGACAGCAGCCCCGGTTGCGCGACCGAGGACATCTCGTAGCCCAGGCCGAGAAAGTCTGCCGGGAGGGGCGCGGCGGCCCCGGCCGGCAAGGGAGCGGCGGATGCGTCGGGGGTCACGGCCGTGGGCAGGGCCTCTGCGAGCGGAGCACGGGAAAGGTTGGACAGCCCGGCCGTTGCGGCTGTTTGCAGAGCCTGGCGGAGAAAGCTGCGACGTTGCATCCGGTCACCTCATTCCGTACGTTCTTGCCTTCTTGTGACCGCAGCAACAGCGTCCAGGTCCCCGGGACCGGAGGAGCCGCGCCGCCTTCGGCTTGCCGTAAGATGAGATCTGACCATGGCCGCGATCGCCAATACCATCTTCTCGCCCGAACTTGCCGCCCGCTTTGAGCACCTGGTGACCCTTTACCCGATCAGGCGCTCTGCCCTGATTCCCATGCTGCTTTATGCACAGGATGAGATCGGCTATGTGTCCGACGAGGTTGTGGCCGAGGTGGCCAAGCGGCTCGATCTGCTGGAACTGGATGTGCGCAACGTGCTCAGCTACTATTCCATGCTGCGCACCGTGCCCGCGGGCAAGTACAACATCCAGGTATGCACGAACATCTCGTGCATGCTCCGGGGCGGCTACGACATCCTGGACCACTGCAAGCAGCGGCTCGGCATTGAGCTCAAGGGTGTGACGCAGGACGGCCTTTTTTCCTTGGAAGAGGTGGAGTGCATCGGCGCGTGTTGCTGGGCGCCCGCGGCCCAGGTGAACTATGACTTTCACGAGTTCCTGACGCCCGCCAAGGTCGACCAGATGATCTCGGACTATGCTGCCGGCCGGGGCGAAGACGTCAAGTAAGCCAGACAGCAGCGGGGGCGAAGCGGCTGCGGGGAGAGACAGCTGCGAGGGCGGAGCCGCCCTAGCTCCGCCGGGCCTGCTGTGTCACCTCGGTGACAGATGGCCGAGGCCGGATGCATCCAATGCATAGCTTCCCTGGAAAGTGTTCACCCTGCTTCGAGGCGTAACCCGCCGCCCGGTAAACGTTCGTGTGCGCTTTGTATACTGACCGATAGCAGGTACTGCCCACTTATGCCCAATCAGGTAACGCATCCCGACGAAGTGATCGTCCTTAAGCGCCGCTTCGGACAGGGCGCCGCACAGATCGACCGGTATCTCGAGTCGGACGGCTACAAGGCCGTCCAGATGGCCCTGGACAAAGGAGCCGACGGCCCGGCCTGGATCATCGACACCATGAAGGCCTCGGGGCTCCGGGGCCGCGGCGGTGCGGGCTTCCCGACCGGCATGAAGTGGAGCTTCGTGCCGAAGCAATCGGAAAAGCCCAAATACGTCCTGGTCAACGGGGATGAGTCCGAGCCCGGCACCTGCAAAGACCATGTCATCTTCCTGAACGATCCCCACGCCGTGGTGGAGGGCACCATCATTGCCGGCCTGGCGATCGGGGCCAAGATGGGCTTCATCTACCTACGCGGGGAGTACCGGTACCTGCTCAAGGTCGTGGAAAAGGCCGTTGCCGACGCCTACGCCAAGGGGTTCCTGGGCAAGAATATCTTCGGTCATGAGGGTGTCGACTTCGACATAGTCACCCAGACCGGGGCGGGCGCCTACGAGGTTGGCGAAGAGTCCGCGCTGATGGAGTCGCTCGAGGGCAAGCGCGGGGTGCCGCGCATCAAGCCGCCCTTTCCGGCCGTGGTGGGCCTGTACGGCGGTCCCACGGTGATCAACAACGCGGAAACCATCGCGAACGCGCCGCACATCCTGCTGATGGGTGGCGAAGCGTATGCGAAGCTCGGCTCCGAGCGCAACGGCGGCACGCGCCTGTTCGGTATCTCCGGCCATGTGGAGCGTCCTGGCGTGTATGAGCTGCCGATGGGCTACTCGCTCCGTAAAGCGATCTACGAGGTTGCCGGCGGCATCAAGGACGGCAAGCAGCTGAAGGCCGTTGTTCCCGGTGGCAGCTCCTGCCCCGTGCTCAAGGCCGACGAGATCGATGTGGGCATGGACTTCGATCAGATGGCCAAGGCCGGCACCATGCTCGGTTCGGCCGGTGTGGTGGTTCTTGATGAGTCGGTGTCCATCGTCGAGTTCGCCCTTCGGACGATCAAGTTCTACCAGCACGAGAGCTGCGGCTGGTGCATCCCATGCCGCGAAGGGACCGACTGGCTGAAGAAGACCCTGACCCGCTTCCATGCCGGTGCCGGCAGCAAAAAGGACATCGACAACATCCAGTACCTGGCGGAAAACATGATGGGGCGCACCTTCTGCCCGCTCGGCGACGCGGCCGCCATGCCCACGCTCGGCTTCATCAAGAAGTTCCGCTCGGAGTTCGAGGAGTACGTCAACGGCGCGCGCGTCGCGAACCCGCTGATCCAGATTCAGCCCTTTGGCCTGGAAACCAATGAGCTGGTCGGCGCACACTAATTTTTCAAGCCCTGGCACAGGAGCCGAAGCCGAGATGCTACGACACAATCGATCTACGGGGAGCGTAGGACCGAGCCTTTCGGCTCTGGTGGTTCTCGCTGTGCTGTCGGGTTGCTCCTCCAAACACAAGGGCGTGGGAACCGCCGGCAGCAACGGCAAGGGTGTCGACGCGAGCTGGGTGACCGCAACCAAGGCCTGCTGGCCTGACCTCGGCAAAAACGGCTATGGCTCTGACGACCTAAGCCGCAACCTCGCCAACCCGACCCACTTCCGCAACGCATTCCCGGTGTATGCCGCACAAAACGACGACGCCCTGGATCTGCTGCTCGCAAAGCCGCTCCAAACAGCGCCCCCACCGGACGTGAGCCGGCTCGCCCACTCGCAAACCCCGGTACTTTCCCGTGGGCAGGCAGCCAGCGGCACAGGTGCTCGTGACGCCGTGGTGCAAAGCACCAACGGCAACGCACCCCCGGATGCCTTTTGCTCCATCCAGCCCGGCACACCCCAGGGCTTCAGCAAGTAACTCAGGACCCAGACCATGCCCGACGTATCCTTTACCGTAGACGGCAAAAAGATCACCGCCCCCGCCGGCACTCTCCTTATCGACGCCTGCAAGGCCGCCGGCATTGAAGTGCCCGCCTTCTGCTACTACCCCGGCCTGTCGCTGCAGGCAGCCTGCCGCATGTGCGTCGTGCGCATCGAGAAGATGCCCAAGCTACAAACCGCCTGCACCACCCCGGTCGCTGAGGGCATGGTCGTCCAGACCGAGACGCCCGAGATCGCCCAGGCGCGCAAGTCCACGCTGCAACTCCTGCTCGGCAACCATCCGCTCGACTGCCCGGTCTGCGACGCCGGCGGCCAGTGCGAGCTGCAGGATATGACCTTCAAGTACGGTGCGGGCGAGAGCCTCTATGCCGAGGCAAAGAACCACCGCGAAGAGCAGCAGTGGTCGCCGGTCGTCTTCTTCGATCGCCCGCGCTGCATCCTCTGCTACCGCTGTGTGCGCATGTGCGGCGAAGGCATGGACGTCTTTGCGCTCGGCATCCAGAACCGGGGCTCCGCGGCCGTGATCGCCCCCAATGTGCCCGCGCAGCTCTCCCCGGACCACCTCAATCGGATCGATTGCGAACAGTGCGGCATGTGCATCGACGCCTGCCCGGTCGGCGCGCTGCTGCCCGGGCCGTACCGCTACAAGACCCGTCCGTGGGAGATGAACCACACCTCCACCATCTGCACGCACTGTGGGGACGGCTGCAAGACCACGCTGGGCGTCCGCCAGTCCGCCGAGGGCGGCATCGTGATGCGAGGCGACAACCGCGACAAGAGCGGCATCAACGGCGACTTCCTGTGCAACAAGGGGCGTTATGCCTTCGACTTCGCCAATGAGCCCGACCGTCTCACGCAACCGATGATCCGCCGGGGCGGAAAAGGAACGCCGCTGACTCCCGCCACGTGGGAAGAGGCTCTTACCTTTGCCGGCACCCGTCTGCGCGAGCTCCGCGACACGCGTGGCCCGAATGCGATCGGCGTGATTGGCTCCAACCGCACGACCAACGAGGAAAGCTACCTGCTGCAGAAGTTTGCCCGCACGGTGATCGGCACCAACAACCTCGATCACCACCGCACGGCAGACTACGTCACGCTTGCCGCGGCACTGCAGGGTACGGAGGGCCGCTACGCCTCGCAACGGGATGTGGTGAACGCGCCGGCCCTGTTGCTGATTGGCGGTGACCCCAGCCAGCAGGCCCCGCTCACCGCCTGGAATGTCCGCACCAACGTCCGCCTCACCCGCGCCAAGGTGTATATCGCCAATACAGAGGAGATCAAGCTCCGCCGCCAGGCAAAGGCCTATATCCAGGTCTCCGCCTTCGGGTATGGCAGCTTCATCGACTACCTTGCCGGAAACGACCAGGAAGCCGGAGCTGCGTCCGTGGTGGCCCAGGCTGACCAGCTTGCAACCTTCCGCGACGCGGTGTCGAACGAACCCAACCTCGTGGTGCTTGTGGGCAACGAGGTACGGGACGGCGATCTGACGCGCCTGATCCAGGCCCTGCCCAACGCCAAGTTCGCCTGCAACGCTGATTACGTAAACTCCCGCGGCGCCTCCGATATGGGCGTGTTGCCGGATGTGCTGCCCGGCTACCAGCCCCTGTCCGGGACCTCGCTGGCGATGGAATACCAGACACCCGCCAAGCCGGGTCTGGATCTGCTCGCGATGTTTGACGCAGCGCAGGCCGGGGAGCTGGCCGCGCTGTATGTGGTCGGTGCCAACCCCGTGGCGCGCTTTGCCATGGAGCCTTCGGCACTGGCCAACACCTTCACCGTTGTGCAGGACCTGTTCCTGACCGAAACGGCAGCGCTGGCCGACGTCGTCCTCCCGGCGGCCACACTGTATGAGAAGTCCGGCTCGGTGACCAACTCGTACGGCGACCTCCAGCTGATTCAGAAGGCTGGCGACAAACCGGGCACACGCACCGACTTCGAGATGATCGTTCGCCTGGCGGACAAGATGGGCCACCCAGTGAAGTCGCTCGTGCCCTTTGGCCGCGGAAACACGACGGGGGTCCGCGCCGACCTCGGCCAGAGCCGCGGGGCGCAGGCCGGTGAAGCCGATCGCCATGCGGTCTGGTTGACGGCCAACCACCTCGAACCCAAGCTGAGCCCGTTTGATCCATTCGCCATCCTGGACGAGATGCAGCGGCTAGTCCCCGGCTACGACAAACTTCGTCGCCTGCAACTGCTCAGCGGAAACGACCAGCACCTCACGCCTGCCGCTTCGGGCTTGGTACAGATCGAGGGCCGCAAGGACCTGGTCCTGCCTTCGTCCGACACGCTGTTCACCTCGGGCTCGCTCACAGCGCATTCGCCCATCCTGCAGCAGATCAACCGCCACCAGGAGCGCGAAGTCGCTGATCACTTCGCGGAGGCCGCGGGAGACTAGGGTCACCCGCGGCCTCACCCCGTTCCATGCCAGCGCCCTGTCCGCAGCGCCCGTCCCGCGCCTTCCCTGGGGCGCTACGGTACGTCTACGGTCCTGTCGCCCTCATAGCCCATGATGTGGAAGTACGCCTCCCAGTCGTTCCACACAATGGGCGCGGGCACAGGCGCCGTTGGATCCTGCACGTACTGCGAAAAAGTGTCCACCAGCTGACGTGTACGGCGGATCCCGGTAAGCCAGTCGCCGTGGTACCAACCCTTCCACTTGCCGTACTCGACGGATTGCTCCTGCTGCAGGATGCTGTCCAAAGCCGCCGCCGCGCTCCGGCTCTCTTCCAGGGCGTCCCGCCGTTTGCCATCCTGCAACGCCAGCACCGCCCTCGAAAGCTGTAGCAGAGCCGCATTGCTTTCGCGTGAGATGGCGATGATCGTGAGG
>CAXTRM010000024.1:0-3844 GCA_964246625.1 uncultured Acidobacteriaceae bacterium | reverse complement strand
TTATAGAACGGCTTGCGCTCGGGCGCGACCTTGGCTGTGGCGGCCTGGGCGGCCTGCCATACCGCATCCCAACGAGGGCCGGCGTCCGCGCAGGCCACCTGTTCACGCTGGGCCAGGGCAAGTGCCTGCGAACGACGCCCGGAGTTGGACATCGAGGGTGCCGTGCCCTTGGGCGCCTGGTCCTGCAGGTACGCGAGCGGGAAGTCCAACATGGCCCCCAGCATCATCTGCCGCGCCTCGGTGTGGTAGATCTGGTCGCCATAGACCCTGGGCTCCTCCCCGGGGTGCGCGGTCGCCGGTTGATGGGCCGGAGCCTGGTGGTACAGGCGGTACACCTCGGCGACATCGGCTACCGCCGCTTCCCCGAACTCTTCCTTTACCCATTGGCGCCGGTACGCCTCCGCGGTGGCACCCTGGGCGCCGCTCCAGGCAAACTGCATGGTGGCCCGGGCGCTCATGGCCACCGGCCGAAGATCACTTGTGTTTACCAGAAAGACCGCGGTGGCGCCAGCCTGCTGCAGCCTGGCCTGTTCGGCAAGGATGCGCTCCACGGGCACCATCTCGGTGAGTTGGTTAGCCTCGTTGTTCATCATGGCAACATGGAAGTACGCCCCTGAGCCGGCCTGCACGGTACCGCGGTCCTGCAGGTAGCCATAGCCCGTGTCGGCCCACACCGTGATGACGTCTTTGGGTATGGTGAGCAGCCCCTCGGTCCGCAGGTGCGCCCCTTCCATCCACAGATCCGTGGCGAAGTGCGCCTCCGGGAATCTGGCGCGCACAATCTCCACCTGCCTGGCAATGGCTTTGCTGATCAGAGCGCCCAAAACCTTGTCGTCGCGTGCGGCAGGGTCCAGTGCCGCATAGCTTTGATCGGACAGGCCGCGCAGCCCAACGGTCCACAGCTCCTCCGTGCCGGCTGGCACCGCGGCAACGGCCTTCTTCCAGGCAGCTTCCAGGATCTCCGGATGGGTCGTGTAGTTGTACGGAACGCCTTTGGGCCAGCGCGACGCATTGATCCCCAACGGCTCAGCGTGATGCTGGTTCAGGATGAGGCCACGCCGTGAAGCCAGCTGTTCCTGCGGCTCGTTCGGAAAGATCCAGGTTCCCGGAACGATGATGTTGCCTTTCAGACGCAACACGGTCTCGAAGATCTTATTCCAAACCGCAAGGCGGATGCCGGTGCCCTCGCCCGGAGCGCCCGGCGCCCACCCGGTGAGCAGATCCTCGTCATTGATAAAGAAGCCACGAAAGCGAAACACCGGCGGGGGAAAGATCTGCGCATACGTTGGGGACAGGGTGACCGCCAACTGCCTGGCTGGCTCCTTGTCGGTCCAGTAGTACATCGGATCGACACCCAGGAACTGCTGGGAAAACTGGTAGATGGCGTACAGGGTACCGCGCATGTCGGCACCCGCCAGATGCAGTACGGGCGCGCGCTGAGGCCCAAAGGGCTGCACCGCCATGCCGAAGCTCTCCTCCGAGGCCCCCTGGGCCACCGTCGAAGGCAGTGCGGGAACGTTGCCGACGACGATCGCGCTTCCGTGCCGGGGCAGCTCGCGAAGCACGGGCGGCCGCTCACCGAAGACCTTGCCCATGTCGTCGGCAAGATCCTCCGCGGCGGCCTGGACCCCGCTGGGCTGCGTCGCCGTCACGACCAGGGGCGTGCTGCCGGTGATCCGCAACGCTGCGGTCTGGGCCTGTGCCTGGGCGCCCGGCAGGAGGACCGCCAAGGCAACCAGGCCTGCCGGAACGAACCAGGCCAGAACCAACCGGGCCAGCCCCGGCAGCGCAGGTCGTGGAGCCCTGCTACGGAGACGCATCGGCGTGGGGTAGAAAGCGAAGGCGGCAAGGGGCATCAGGCTGGTCCTTTTGGAAGCGTGGCTTCCACCGTCGGCCCGGTTCAGGCCGATATGGCGCTCCCAGCATACGGAAGCCTGGCCCCCTCGTGAATCAGATCAACGGGAAGCAGCGCAGATCGCCGAAGTCCTGCCGTGGGCAGGTGCTTGCTGGCCCACGGTCTGCCGGTCACGCTCCGGGCGCACATTGCAGTGAAGATCACCTGCCGTTTCCCGTTTCCGTCTTTCTTCCGGCTTGAGCAGGTCACCGCAGACCTGTTTGCCGAAAGAGAGCTGTAGGATAGAGGGGCACACCTCGACCGATGAGCCATCTTTCTGACTTTCAAGTCTTTCTCCTCCTCAGCATCCTGAAGATCGCCGTGGTGCTTGTCATCACGCTCACCGCCGTCGCCTATACGGTTTTGCTCGAGCGCAAGGTGCTGGGGCGCATGCAGAACCGGTGGGGTCCCTCGCGGACCGGCCCGTTTGGCCTGTTGCAGCCCCTTGCCGATGGCATCAAGCTCTTTCTCAAAGAAGACATGATGCCCCTTGCCGTTGCGCGGCCCTTGTTCATTCTGGCGCCGGTCATCGCGCTTGGTTGCGCGCTGATCTCGATCTCGGTGGTGCCCTTCGGCGCACCGGTCTACTACCGCGGCGTGGTGCTCACGCAGATCTCCGACCTCAACATCGGTCTGCTTGTCATTCTGGGCATCACATCCATCGGCGTATATGGCATCGCGCTTTCGGGGTGGAGCTCCAATAACAAGTTCTCGTTGTTCGGTTCGCTGCGCGCCACCGCGCAGGTCATCAGCTATGAGCTTGCCCTGGGCCTGTCGCTAGTGGGGGTCGTTCTTCGCGCCGGCTCCCTGCGTCTGCGGGACATCGTCGCGTCGCAGTCAGCCCATGGTGCCCTGAGTTGGAACATCTTTGGCGGCCCCGCCCGCGAGCACACCGCCCACGGCACCGTTTGGGTGGTCGCTGGAGGCTTTCAGCTGATCGGCTTCTTCATCTACCTGATGGCCGCCTATGCTGAAACCAATCGCTCGCCCTTTGATCTGCCCGAGGCCGAGTCCGAACTCGTCGCCGGCTACCACACCGAGTACAGCTCTATGAAATTTGCCATGTTCTTCATGGCCGAGTACGCCAACATGATTACCGTGGCCTGTGTCGCGACCCTGCTCTTCTTTGGGGGCGCCACCTCGCCGTTCGGCCACTCTTTCGACGGCTTTCTGAATGGCCCGGTGCTTTCGATCCTGTTCTCCATTGCCTGGTTTGTGTTCAAGGTGTTTGCCTTCATCCTGCTGTATATCTGGGTCCGTGCCACGCTGCCGCGCTTCCGTTATGACCAGCTTATGAGCTTCGGGTGGAAGTTTCTGCTGCCCGTGGCCATGCTGAACATCCTCGCGACCTCGCTGGTGCTTGCCTTCCACGGCTAGGGTGCCCATCCGGTACGCTTTGCGGGCAGAACGACGTTCCCGCCGCAAAGCGGTCGTGCTGGAGGGCAAACGCTTTACAATGGTCTCGCACCGCAACAACACAGCCGTACCCGCGCTTCCTGACAAGGTCACCGGACACACACGCCACGATGGAACTCTTTCTCTTCATCCTTTTCGGCCTGCTCGCGATTAGCGGCGCCTTGAACCTGCTCCTGCAGCGCCACCCCATCAACTCGGCGCTTTCGCTGATTGTCGTCATGATGTCGCTTGCGGTGCTGTACTTCTCGCTTGGTGCAGAGTTCCTCGCTGCCGCGCAGGTCATTGTGTACTCAGGCGCCATCATGGTGCTGTTCGTGTTCGTCATCATGCTGCTCAACGCGGGCGAAGAGGACCGGTCCAAGGCATCAAGAATCGCATCGATCGCGGGCTTTCCTGGAGCTGCCGCCATCCTTTGCCTTCTGGCCTTTGTGTTTCTTTCTGAGCGCAAAGCCCTGGGAACGGCCCAACTCAGCACGCAGCTGTCCGGCGCCGTCAACAACATCACCGAGATCTCGCACACCCTGTTTACCTCCC
>CAXTRM010000023.1:0-22616 GCA_964246625.1 uncultured Acidobacteriaceae bacterium | reverse complement strand
ATGTGCCCCTGGAGGTAGGCATCGTCCGTTTCCTCGTGAGACGCCGACCATGTGACATAACGGACTGCAAAGCAGCCGACCGCGATCAACGCTACGGTGGCGAGCGCAAGCAGCCATCCTCGTCCGCCGAGACGCACAGGGCGTCCGCCTGCATTTACCTCCTGCGTGGCTTCACCCTCGGTGGTTGCGACGCGGTCGGAACTCTTCGGAGCTTCTAGAACTTCTGGCATACGTGCCTGCTTCTCCCGTCAGGGTTGTGTGTAGGTGAGCTCGGCCGAGCCCACGGCGCGCGCGAGGTTTGCACGAGCTATGTTGAAGCGGTAGAGCGCACCAATCTCCGTGTCGTTGGCGCGGGCAAGCTCATCCTGCGCGGTCGTGACTTCGATGTTGTCTGTTACCCCTGCGGCGAACCGGCCCTGCGCCAGATCGACTTCCTGGCGCGCTAGGCGGACCTGTTCTCGTCCAAGATCCACATCGCTTTTTGCTGCGTTCAATTCTGTCTGGTCGTCGCGTACCTGTTCACTCACGCGGTTACGCGCATCCTGCAACTGCTTGCCAAGCCTTTGTTGGTCCAGTGCAGCCAGCCGTCGTTGCGCAGTCAACCTGCCCCCGGTGAACAAGGGAACGCTGAAGTTCAGCTCATAGTCGTAGCCCGGGTAGATGTTGCCCGGAGTACGGCCCTGCTCGTTCCAACCGCCGTTCAGGGCCAGCGTTGGTAAGCTGCGAGCAGACGAAGCCTGATGCTCCATCCTGGCTGCTGCTTCGCGTTCCGCCAGCGACTGGAGTTCCGGCCGTTGTGAGAGGGCGCGGTCCACAGCATCCGGGATCTCAAAAGCTAGTGTCTGGGTAAACTGATCTTTATCGAGGAGCTCGATGGACTGGCTCTGAGGAACATTTAGTATGCGCTTGAGAGCAAACATGGCAGTTGCAACCTGGTCCTGTGCGTCCGTGAGGCGTTGTTTCTGATCCAGAAGACTCACCTTTGCACGGGACACGTCGATCTCCGTAGCGACTCCACCGGCCTGCAAGGCCGCAGCTTGGTCGGCGAGACTTACCGCAAGCTGCACGCGCGAAGTTGCCGCCATCACATCTGCCTGCGCGCGCAGCTCTGCAAGGTACTGCGCCACGGTAAGCAGCACGGTCTGCTCACGCGTGGAGCGTAGGTCGTCCTTGCTGGCGGCCAGGCGATGGCCGCTGGCCTGGTAGAGCCGGATCAGGCTTAAGTCGAAGACCGGCGAGGAAAAGCGGGGACCAACGCGAAAGCTTTGAAATGGGCCGACGTTCTTGGCCACGCCTGCGAACTGCAAACCGATCAGGGCTTCAAGGTTGTAACGCGAGATCTCTTCGGTTGCCTGAAGGCTTGCTTGTGGAAGGAGATTTGAACGGGACACGTTGCGGTCCTGTTGCCGCTCGGCTGTGTCGATATTTGCGACCTGGATGTCGAGGTTCTGCCGCAACGCGAGAGCAACGGCGTCCTTCAACGTGAGTCGCAGCGGCACGGTCGTGCTCTGGGCGGGCAGTAGTTGAACCGAGATAGAAGCAAGCACCAGAAGGCATATGCATGGGAGCAGCCTACGGGTCGATTTCGCGATCCTGTCCATTTGCCTGAAGGAAAACATCATGCCGGTCCTTGCTGACGGGAAGACCGCCAGGAGCTACTCTAGGCGGGCAAGCGACTTCAGAAAATGGGGTGGCGGTAAGGGTATGATTGCGTTTAACGCAATCCGCAGATCTCAATGACTTTGTAAGCACAGGGTCTTTTAAACAGGAACAGAATGTCACGGTAGCCCACTGGCAACTGGAATCAGCTCTCCGCAACAAGGTGCACCTACCATGTCCGAGACCAGCGATGTGAGATCCGCTCCTCGGGCGGGCTCGGCTCGTTGCGACTTGACATGCTCTCGCAACGAATCGCGTCGCGGCAGCTCGTCAGCTGAGCACGCTTCCGATGCAGATCGAGCCTTCAACAACTTAGCATCAAAACTGCTCGCATCTCTGGTACTCGAGCGGATAAGCCGTTTGCAATAGCGCTCGCCGTAGATTTCCGGACCGAACTACTTCGCTACATCCGCGACGCTCACCTCTACAAGAACGGACCGAACTGTCCATAGCTTGCAATATGTACAGGGGCATCTACGGTGCCGAGTCTTCTGAGAGTCGCCTCAGGGCTGCCTCTGGATCAAGTCCAGCTTCTCAGGCCCTATACCAGCACCAACTCGTGCAGCACCAAGCTTTGTGTCGTGAATATTGCCGCGAGGAGCGACAACACTATCGAAAACTGGTGCAAACCCTCGACTTCCGGGTCACCCAATGCTTCTTTTAGGGAATGGAGTTTGATCCGGACGATCCTAGGCTAGGACTAGGGAGACTCAAAGCAGTGCCTGTTGTGTCAGTCTTGAGCAGAAACAATGTAGTTGAAAGCGGTGAAGGAGCTCCACTTCTCTTCGCCCACGGCTATGGATGTGATCAGAGCGTATGGCGTTATGTCGCCAGAGCATTTCCGGACCGCCGAGTGGTCTTGTTCGACCATGTGGGAGCAGGTAGATCCGACCTATCGGCGTACAACCGATTCAAGTACCGTAGCCTGCGAGGCTATGCTCAGGACATCGTCGAACTGTGTGAGCAACTGCATTTGGAGAAGGTGACGCTGGTCGGTCACTCCGTAAGTGCTGTGATCGGTGCACTGGCGGTGCTGGAGCGCCCTGAGCTGTTTGCTGGCCTTGTTATGGTGGCTCCTTCACCGTGTTATATCGATCACGCCGACTACGTAGGGGGATTCACTCGAGAGGATATTGATGGCCTGCTTGACCTTCTGGACACCAATCATCTTGGGTGGTCTGCTGCCATGGCTCCGGTCATTATGGGAAACCCGGAACGCCCAGAGCTAACGGCAGAACTTGAAGGCAACTTCTGCCGTATGGACCCTGAGATTGCACGCCACTTCGCCCGGGCTACGTTTCTTTCAAACAATCTTCCCGACCTGGCGAAACTTCCTTTGCGGTCGCTCACCCTGCAGTGTGCCGACGACGCGATTGCTCCGCTGAGTGTGGGCAGGTATATGAACCGGATCATGAACGGCAATGAATTGCTGCTCATGAAAGCGCGCGGGCACTGTCCTCACCTTAGCGCTCCTGAAGAAACAGTCGAGGCAATCCGTCGCTTTCTGGATTCGCAGAACTGAGCGCGTCATGGGCGTTGGTCTAACACTGGAAGAAGCGGTACGTCTATACGAGGACGCCCCTTGTGGGTATGCCTCGCTCGCGCTGGACGGCACCATTGTCCGAAGCAACAAAACCTTTGCTGGGTGGATGGGATGTGCTGAGACTGAGATTCTTGAAGGGAGAAAGTTTCCGGAGCTACTCACCCCGCCAAGTAAGCTCCTTTATGGAACGTACTATTCCTCTCTCTTGCAGGTACAGGGAACGGTGGGTGACGTTGCTCTTGAGCTAAATCGAAGCGGTAAACCGCCTCTTGCCGTCATGATCACGTCGCGCGTCGTGATGGATGAGGAAAAGCGGCCGACACACATTAGTTCCACCCTTTTTGACATCACTGAGCGTCGCCGGTATGAGCGGGAACTGATTGCTGCCAAGCGGAAGGCTGACATCCTTGCCGATGTTGTCCGCTTTTCAGATACTGCGATCCTGACTGCGTCCTTTGATCTGGAAGTTGAGACATGGAACGCGGCAGCTCACCATCTGCTCGGCGGCCCGCTCGTAAGAGCGAAATCTCTGAATCAGGTTCTGCCCGAGCGCTGCATGGAGCGCTTTCTTTATTCGCTCGAGACCTCAGCTCCGGTGATATTTGAGCAGCAACTCAGTGGAAAGAAACTTAGTCGTATAACCGCATACCCGTTATCTGACGGTATAGCCGTCTTTCTTGCCGACATTACACAAGAGCGAGCCTCACAAACGGCTTTGCAGCAAGCTCATGAACGATTCTCCCTCATGGCCATGGCGACCAGCGATGGTATATGGGATCTCAACTGTGAGACAGACATTCTTTACACCTCGGGCCGGGTGCAGGCGATGCTTGGCCTCCAGGAGCAAGAGAACACGCAAGGGCTGGCCTATTGGCTCGAGCGCGTTCACCCGGAAGACGTCGCAAAGGCTCAATTTCGTGACGTTACTCTGCAGGTTTCGCCTGGTGAGCGGCTTGAGATCGAATACAGGGTTCGTCATCAAACAGGAAGCTGGCGATGGTTGCACAGCCGCAGCATGCCCCTGTTTGGGCCAGAAGGCACCCTTGTCCGTATTGTAGGGTCAATAACGGACGTGACCTTACGCAAGCAGAAAGATGCGCTCACTGGCTTACATACCCGCCTGTCGTTGCTTGAGCATCTTGACAGTTTGATCAAAAACCCTTGCCGTAGTGATCAGGGGTTCGCCCTATTCTTCATAGATCTCGATTCCTTCAGAAAGGTCAACGATGGATTCAACTACGGCGTTGGAGATCGGGTACTGGTAGAGATCGCGTTACGAGTGAAGGCATTCTTGGGAGAGTGCCCCTTGTCTTGTGCTGCTCGGGCAAGGGCTGACGAATTTATCATCGTCGTAGATGGGGTGGGTACTCCGGAGCGGGCATGGTCTACGGCCCAGCAACTCCATGCTGCTTTGGGACGTCCTCTCTTTTTTTCAGAGCTCCATCTTCGGATAAGTGCAAGCGTCGGGATCACTCTTTCGAGTGACGCCGCAAGCTCAGCGGAGGAACTCCTTCGCGATGCAGACTTGGCAATGCACCGGGCCAAAGCCGAAGGAATCGGCAGCACCGTTCTGTTCTCAGACACCATGCGACTCGTTCTCGCGGAACGGATGGCGCTCGAAGCTGACCTGTACAGAGCCCTCGAAACCAACGAATTGCTGCTTTACTATCAACCCCAGGTTGATCTTCAGACGGAAAGGATCATCGGCTTCGAAGCGCTGGGGCGTTGGCCTCATCCAACGCGAGGGATGGTGCCTCCCGATACCTTCATCAGGATTGCTGAAGAAAGTAATCTCATCTGTGACATTGGGCGTTGGACGCTTCAGACGGCAATACAACAACTGGCTGCCTGGAGAGGGCAGAACCTTGTGCCTCCCGACACAACCGTTTCAGTCAATCTGTCTCCAAAACAGTTTGGAGATCCCGATCTGGTGAGCTTTCTAAACAGTGAACTGATTCGCAATCAGCTCCCGGCTGCATGCCTGATTTTAGAGATCACGGAAGGCGTTCTGATCGGAGATTCAATCAAGGCAAGCCGAGTTCTGGCTGAACTGAAAGAGGTTGGGATCGGTTTAGATCTTGATGACTTCGGCAAGGGGTACTCGTCGCTTAGCTACCTGGACCGATACCCGTTTGATACGCTGAAGATTGACAGAGCTTTCATCAGTAGACTGGGCGGTGTCGATGACAGTTCCACCATCACACGTTCCATCATTGCGCTGGGTCATGCTCTTGATCTGAAGATCGTTGCAGAAGGAATCGAGACCCGTGATCAGTTGAGCAGTCTGCTAAGCATGGGCTGCAGTCTTGGGCAAGGTTATCTTTTCGCGAAACCATCTCCCGCGAGTGAGATGGAACGCTCCTTGTGCAACGTTCTCATCGACAGACAGGTCACGGCGTAGCATTGCCACACGGGCATGAGCAACAACGGTAAAACACTTGTCGAGAGTGTGCCTTGCACCCCCCCCCCGCCTGATTCGACGCTCAGAGGTAAAGCAGCCGAGAGGTGATTTCCCTCGTGGGGAGGAGAGGGCACGACACCCCTACAGGTCTCCTATCCTGCTTCAGCGTGGGTGTGACCGCGCCGTCGGTCGCTTTGAGGTTGTAGACAACCAGGTCTGCTTGCTAGCCGAATCCCGCTGTTGCGACGTACGAGGTGTGACCGTGTGCCACACATAGATCGCGAGAGTGCAGACTATATGAAAATGGCGTCTCCAACGACACAGGTTCGTTCTCATGACGAAGCAGCCCATGTACTTGCCCAATCCGTTCTACGCCGCGCTGACTACAGCCAACGAGCCCTTTGCTGCGGTGCACAGCCTCGCGCGACGATACAAGCCAGATATCGTTCCCTTTGGCGCTGTCGTTCGGCCAAATGCTGAAGCTTTCAAGGATCTTGTTCCCTTGCTCATGGCTGGGGAAGAGATCTACCTTACTTTGGACGCGGGCGAAACCATGAGTGCCACAAGCGGGTTGATGCTTGTCTCGTCGCTTCCCTGTCTCCAGATGCGCTTTATTGGTGCCCCATTCGAAGAGACAAACGACCCCATGGTGATCCCCCTGGGGAGGGCAAATACTGACGAAATCCTCGATCTGAAACTTCGTGCCTTTCCGGGGTTCTTTGGTCGGCGTGCACCGGAACTCGGTAATTTCTTCGGCATCCGTGACCCTGCGAGTGGTCGCCTTGTCGCGATGGGCGGTGAAAGGCTTGCCACGTATCGTGATCGCGAGATGTCCGCCATCTGTACCGATCCGGAGCATAGCGGGAAGGGCTATGCTGCCCGCTTAGTGCGCACCATTGTTCGCCATCAGGCCTATCAAGGAAGCAGTTCGCTCCTCCACGTCACAGCAACCAACAAGCGGGCGATTGCGCTGTATGAGCACTTGGGCTTTCGCACGACTGGATCTCTAGCGTTCATCAAGCTCAAGCGTGTTTAGTCCAGCTTAGGCTTGTGAGCTCACTAGCCCTTGTTGCTTGCGTCAGAGTATTTCCTACAGTGCAACTTCATGGTACCGACGGTCGCTGGCATCAGGGTGGTAATAGGAGTTTCCCGGCCTTGCTGGCCCGGCAAAAAGCTCTCAGCACAAGGCCTCATCAGCCGGTTCAGGCCACACGCAGGTACCTTGACGCGAATACGCCTGTTCAGCGCCGCCCAGCATCTGGCCTCCCCACACCCGTAAGCGGAAGCCGCCCAAGCAGCTGCTGTCCTTCGAACTCGCCAGCGAAGGGCATTCATTCGCAGACGCGCTGAACGCCTGGAGGCACCGGCAGCAAAGGAGAATACCGCAATGATTGCCTGCTAAGGCTTGCGCTCGTTCGGCATCTTTGGCTCGACTTTGTGAAACGGCGGCACCCGTGGGCCGAACAGAACTTGCAGGCCAACGTAGGCTATCCAGCTAGGCTGATTATTCGTGACGGAGACAGCCTGAAAGCTGCGTCCGCCCATGAGCAGGAGGTTTAGCGTCTTGTGTTGATTGAGAGCCCTCCGGCCCCCAAGACCAAGCGTGGTTTCGCGCTGCTTCGGCGCCCTTGTAGTGAACTGACCGGTGCCCTGTCCAGGGGCGATCCTGTTCGCGTCCTGTTCGTCGTAGAGCTCAAGGTACGCTTCGGTGCGGTCGCCAAACTCATGGCCGACCAGGAGACCACGGCCCCAGCTTTGCGGTACAGCGTGGTTGCCGAAGTTGTAGCCAAGCTCGCCGTCGAAGCGTAAAGGTCCGATGCGGCCATTGACCTCAAGCGGTAAGTAAAAACTCGGCCCGGGGGCGACCAGCCCACGAGGTACGGCTCGCGTAGGGTTGTCTAGAAACAGCTGGGGGTATGTGGATACGCTTAGGTTCACCATCTGCTCTGGCGCGTCCTTCGCTCCGGGCGTATCGCCCGAAGCCTCTGCTGGCGCAACGGGCTGCGCAGCACGATGTCCGAATGCTCCGAGCAGCCCGGTCCCGAAGAGTTGCTGTACCCATCCATCGCCAGGGTGATGCTCGTAAAAACGCCATTTGACGCCGAGTAAGCTTTCCCCTAAACCGCCGAGCACTTGCCCGTTCACCGCATCAGCCATGGCGGTTGCTGGCTGTGGCCGGGTGTCTTTTATGGCGATCGGGATCTCGTACTTCAGCTGAATGCGGTCGCCCAGACCATAGTTGAAGTCGAAATCCGGGACCTGGTAAGCTCCCGCAGTCAAGTTGCGGTCCCCAATGCATCCGAAGTTGATCTCCCAATGCCGATTGCCAGGAGTCTCCGGATCGTCGGTGCGAAAGGGCGGTCCTCCTTGCGCAAAGCCGGACACACTAAGTAGCCCGAAACATACGAGTACGGCAGCCCGGAAGCGGGGGCACAGGGAGTGTATCGAGCGTTGAAGGAATGACGAAACCGTAGGCGAGGCAGGCACCATCCAGGGACAGTGTAGTGAACGAGATCACCACGCCGGAAGCGTTCTTCGTCGAACTCCTTCATTTTCAGCTACTGAGCGATTCCTCGAAGGAACGTCAGTAGAATGTGCCAACTCTGAGACAGGGGAGGATCCATGCAGACCCCATTGCGTTCCAGTGTTCCGCTAAGGAGATGGAACTACAGGCAGAGCTGACCGTAGCACTCGAAACTCAGCAACGCATTTTGGCGAGTGGGCTACTATTCCCTACGGCAGCTACGAATGGAGCTTTGCTTGTCTTCTTAGTGGCTCGGGCGCAATCGTTCGGCCCTTACTTACAAGCACACGCCGACACTTCGTCTTTTCGAACCGCTCCCTTGTCGGCGAAGATATTCCTGTTAGGTCTACCTTCTGATGAAGGCGCCAGGTGAGGATCTTCCCTTAGAACGCTCTACGATGGATTTCTCTATTTCAGAGTAGCCCGTTCAGTGCTGTGCACTTCTTCAGGTTGCGTCGTGGATCGTTGTCCAGGGCTGGGTTAGAAGCACCGCCTCGCGAACTGAATCACGAGCTTCACCTAAGCCAAACACTGCACCAGATTGAGGGTGCAATGGGCTGCACCGCCGAACGACCAGCGACAGCGAACGATCGCCGTCTCTAGGAACGTCACGGGTCCACCGTGATAGACCAGTTCACACTTATGAAGTTGGCAGTTCATGAAGTCTTTGTCGTCGAGAATGACGCGCTCTGACGAGAACCGCTTATCCCTCACAGTTTCCATTCCTTACAGTGGCTTGATCGTGGCACGACGTCAGTCACGCAGGAGACATAAGCTCTCAGGATCGTCGCAGCGCATAACGGACCACGAAAAATCACAAAGGTATACAGAAGGGACTAGTGATCGATTCCACCCCACACTCCATAAGGACTCAGAGGTCTTGCACCTGATCTGTGCGCTACAAAAACTGTTCCGCTTACGGACTTCTTACGCGCAAGTGACAACAATGGATACAAGGTCCATGAAGCCCTTGCGCGCTGTGGATCTGGGAACTGACTATGATCAAGCCGCGAAAAGAGGAATCCTCCTGCACCCAAATAGCGGGCCCGCTGGAAGCCGTCCTTCAGGATGAAGCGAATCGTCTCAAAGGGCGTGCCAACAAAGTGCCTCTCGAAGAGCAGCAGGATCAGGCGAGCCGCATAGCCGACCTGCGTGAGGCCCTGCAGATGCTGCATCCCGATTCCAAGTGAGAGGACACCTTACGTAGAGAAGATCTGCCCTAGGCACCTTTCGACTAGGAACGCAGATCACCTGACCGCTCGACACCTCAGGATCACCCTGAAGAACGAACTCGTTCTACCTCTTACGGAAAACTTACGTTGTCGTGGACGAAGATATTTTCAGAGGTGTCATCGACGTGCTTCGCAAAGAAACGATGATCTTGCCCGCTCTCACCGTCGATACGCAAACTGCGCCACTGTCAGAGGGTGGTTCAGACCAGCGCAGAGCTGCACCGTCTGCCAAGGTCCTTTCTCAACAAGTTGATGGCCAGGAGGAAGCGGACAGTGAGGAACAAAGTCTGCTTCAGCATCTTCGGCGTATTCACGATCCTGCAGGACTGCAGCTTCTTCGAAAGATCCGCCAAAGGAACAAGACCTGACGGTGCCCGATCGTGTAAACACGCTGCTCAGGCTGCCCTCCTTCAGTGCTTCAAATGCCCGATCAGACAGGCCAGCGCATAAAGGCCGACGGCGATGAAGGCTCCCAGAGCGTCGATCAACAGCGTTTCTCGGCCATTCTCGGCGGAGGTGATCTTCTTGCAGTGAGAAGACCCATGTTCTGACGGAAGCTTAAGGATGAGCATGGGCCGACTCGTTCAAAGCCAGGTTCAACTCAAGCACGTTCACTCGATCCTCGCCAAGAAGACCAAACTGCCGTGCTTTTGTATGCTGCTGTACAAGCTCTTGCACCGTCGTTTTGGCGATGTGGCGCTCCCTTGCGACGCGGGCTACCTGGTAGAGAGCTGCCGCTGGTGTGATGTCCGGATCGAGTCCTGACGCAGACGCTGTAACTAGGTCGACAGGAACGTCAGGACCGGTATTCTCCGCGTTGACACTGCCGGCCACGCGGTCGCGGAGAGCCTTGTTCGTGGGGCCATAGTTGGATCCAGACGAGGCCGAAGCGTCATAGCCTGTGCCGGCCGCGGAGGGTCGGCTATGGAAGTATCCGGGCCCGGTAAAGGCTTGTCCGAGTATGGCTGAACCGATCGTCTCTCCATTCCGCTGCAGCAGTTGGCCGTTGGCCCTCTGATGCATGGTCAACTGCGCGACTCCCGTGATGAGCAGCGGATAGCCGATGCCAAGAGCGACGGCGGTCACCACGGTGTAGAGAAAAGAGGTCATCAGGTGTTGTTTCATGGTGAGAACCTTTGCGGCTTACGCCAGGTGAAGTGCAGCGACAAGCATGTCGAGCAGCTTGATCCCGATGAAGGGAACGATGATGCCGCCCAGACCGTACAGAAGCAGATTGCGCTGAAGCAGGGCCGCAGCGGACATCGGTTTGTACCTGACGCCCCGCAGGGCAAGCGGAATCAGGGCGATGATGATGAGTGCATTGAAGATGACCGCGGAAAGTACGGCCGACTCGGCATTGTGCAGGTGCATCACGTTCAACGCGTTGAGCACAGGGAAGACGCCTGCAAACATGGCAGGGATGATCGCAAAGTATTTCGCTACATCGTTGGATATGGAGAAGGTTGTTAAAGCTCCACGAGTCATTAGTAGCTGCTTCCCGATACCTACGATCTCGATAAGCTTGGTGGGGTTCGAGTCGAGATCGACCATGTTGCCAGCTTCTTTGGCGGCTTGTGTCCCGGAGTTCATCGCGACACCAACATCGGCCTGCGCGAGAGCGGGCGCGTCATTCGTGCCATCGCCTGTCATGGCCACCAATTTTCCTTCGCTCTGCTCGCGCTTGATCAGATCCATCTTGTCTTTCGGCTTGGCCTCCGCGAGAAAGTCGTCGACACCGGCCTCACGGGCGATCGCGGCCGCCGTGAGGGGATTATCCCCTGTGATCATGACGGTCCGTATGCCCATGGCGCGCAGTTGCTCGAAGCGCTCCTTCATGCCGCCCTTCACGACGTCTTTGAGGTAGATGACTCCCAAGGCACGGCCGTTTTCGGCCACAACGAGAGGTGTTCCACCCTTACGGGAGATCTCCTCGACAGACGTGCAAACTGGATCCGGCATGGGAGAACCATGCTCTTGCAAGTAGCGGCTGATGGCATCGACGGCACCCTTACGGATGGACCGGCCATCGACTTCGATCCCGCTCATACGAGTCGTCGCCGAAAATGGTACGAACTCGGCGTTCATCTGACCAAGCTCGCGTCCGCGGATGTTGTACTGCTCCTTGGCCAGAACCACGATGCTCCGCCCTTCCGGAGTCTCATCTGAAAGAGACGACAGTTGCGATGCATCCGCGAGTTGTTGGGCTGTCACGCCGGGCGCAGGTAAGAACTCCGCAGCCTGCCGATTGCCAATCGTGATCGTGCCCGTCTTGTCGAGCAGGAGTGTGTTGACATCCCCCGCCGCCTCCACAGCGCGGCCACTTGTGGCGAGTACGTTGTGCTGCACGAGGCGATCCATGCCGGCGATGCCGATAGCGGATAAGAGGCCGCCAATGGTTGTAGGGATGAGGCAGACGAGAAGCGAGATCAGAACAAAGATTGTCTGTGGCGCACCTGAGTAGATTGCAAAAGGCTGAAGCGTCACAACCGCGAGCAAAAAGATGATGGTCAGCCCGGCTAGGAGGATGTTGAGCGCGATCTCATTTGGGGTTTTCTTACGCTCAGCTCCTTCAACAAGAGCGATCATGCGATCAAGAAAGGTTTCGCCCGGATTGGAGGTGATCTGGACAAGGATCATATCCGACAGAACCCGCGTACCTCCTGTTACGGCGGAACGGTCACCCCCGGCTTCCCGAATCACAGGGGCGGATTCACCCGTGATAGCCGATTCGTCAACAGATGCTACCCCTTCTACAACCTCGCCATCACCGGGGATCATCTGACCGGCGCTGACGCGAACACGGTCTTGAACGCGAAGCTGGGAGCTGGGTACCTCCTCCAGCTCACCTTGCCTGTCGACGCGGTAGGCCGTCGTCTCCGACTTGGCCTGCCTGAGAGCGTCGGCCTGCGCTTTGCCCCGGCCTTCCGCCATCGCTTCGGCGAAGTTTGCAAATAGCACCGTGAACCAGAGCCATAAGGTGATCTGGAGATTGAAGCTGAAATGCCCTTTATGCGTGACCGCATTGACGGCCAGGAGAATCGCCGTGAGGACGCTGCCAACCTCAACGACAAACATCACCGGATTGCGCATCATGATGCGAGGATTCAGCTTGGCGAGTGCATCAAGCGATGCCCTGCGAACGATCTTCGGATCGAAAAGGGAGCGTTTTGTTTGCGTAGCCATGGGATCTCGCTTTAAAAGCTCTGGCCGGCCCGGAGCAGAAGGTGCTCCAGGATAGGACCGAGAGAAAGAGCAGGGAAGAAGGTCAGCGCGCCGACAATAACGATGACGCCGGTGAGCAGGACGGTAAAAAGAGGAGTGGTCACGGGGAAGGTACCGGAGGTTGCAGGCGTGATCTTTTTTCCCGCAAGATTGCCCGCGATCGCGAGCATCGGGACAATCATCATGAACCGCCCAAAGAACATCGCAACGGCGAGGGAATAGTTGTACCAAGGTGTGTTCGCGTTCAGCCCCGCAAAGGCAGAGCCATTGTTGCCGGTTGCCGAGGTGTAAGCGTAGAGGATCTCGCTCAAGCCATGTGGCCCGTGATTTGCCAAACTGCCTAGGCCCAGGTGGGGCATCAGGATGGCTACCGCGGCGAAACCGAGGATCAGCAAAGGAAAGATAAGGAGGTACAGCATAGCCATCTGCACATCGAAGGCTTCGATCTTTTTGCCAAGGTATTCAGGCGTGCGACCGACCATAAGGCCGGCGATGAAAACGGCCATGACCACAAAGACGAGCATGCCGTACAAGCCGGCACCCACCCCACCAAACACGACTTCACCCAGTAGGATATTCGTGAGTGGCACCAGCCCGCCAAGCGGGGTGAAGCTGTCATGCATGCTGTTCACGGCGCCGCAGCTGGCGTCCGTCGTCACGGTGGCAAAGAGTGCTGAATCCGCGATGCCGAAGCGAACCTCTTTGCCTTCCATGTTGCCGCCGGACTGCGCCTGCGTGACGGCTGTGTTCACGCCGTGCAAGAGTGGATTGCCGTGCGATTCGGCCCAGTAGGCGGTGCATGTGCCGGCAAACCACAGCACTACCATGGCCGCGAGGACAGCCCAGCCATGTTTCGGCGAACCCACCATCTGCCCCAGCGTCAGCGCTAGGCTGGCAGGTAGCAGGAAAATCGATACCATTTGGAGGAAGTTGGTGAGCGGTGTGGGATTCTCAAAGGGGTGGGCGCTGTTCGCGTTAAAGAAGCCGCCCCCGTTGGTTCCCAGCATCTTGATCGCTTCCTGTGAAGCGACGGGGCCCTGGGCGATGGTCTGCGTAGAGACCGTTGTCACTTTCCCAGCTGGATCGGTGACCTTCTGCGGCTCGATCAACTTGGCCGTGTCATAGGGTCGCAGGTTTTGGATTACACCCTGCGAGACAAGGACAAGGGAAAACACAATCGAGATTGGCAGCAAGATCCAGAGTGTCCCTCGCGTCAGGTCCACCCAGAAGTTGCCCAGTGTCTCGGTTTCGCGACGTGCAATGCCGCGTACAAACGCGATAGCAAGTGCCATGCCAACTGCTGCCGACCAGAAGTTATGCGTTGCCAGACCGAGCATCTGTGTGAGATAGCTCATGGTTGACTCAGGCACATAAGACTGCCAGTTGGTGTTGGTTGTAAACGAGATAGCGGTGTTAAAAGCCAGGGCCGGTTCCACTCCGGGAAGGTGCTGCGGGTTCAGGGGCAGCAGGCCTTGAAGCCGCTCGACAAAGTATGTGAGCAGCATTGTCACCGCGCTGAAGAGCAGCATGGCGAGGATGTATTCCGTCCAGCGCATCTCTTTCTCCTCATCAACACGGGTCAACCTGTAGAGGAGGCGTTCGCAGGGACTCAGGACGGGATCAAGAAACGTCTTGCGACGCTCAAAGACGGCCGTCATGAAGCTGCCCATAGGCTTTGCCAAGAGCAGAATGATCGCGATAAAGAGCAAGATCTGCAGCCAACCATTGAGGGTCATATGTGCCTTTAGAATTTTTCCGGGCGTAGCAGTGCATACACGAGATAGGCGAGAAGGGCCAGCACGATGAGGAGCAGGAGCAGGTTCAACAGCACGGAGCTCAAAGCCGGCTTCCTTTCAGGCGGTCGCAGCCCAGGGCGTACACAATGCTCAGGCCGAAGAGAATGGGAGACGAGAGGATGGCGATCACATCAAGCATGAAGATCTCCTTGTCAGCTGATTCATTTGTGCTTTCTGCGAGCAGGTCAGATACAAGTCGCAGTGGACCGTGCATGCTCACTTGTTCCAGCGATGTTGAGGTAGAAAGTCCTTGATCTGACCTGTTCCTGCGGATGCATCACCTTGACGAGCGAAGGCAAAGCCACGGTCTGCCAGAAACCAGGACTTCATCACCACGTCTTCCAAAATCGCAACTCCCCCCCCCTGCCGAGGTTTAGCTCGCACCCCTCGATGTCCTGGAGTGAAAGGCTGCTGCTCGCGCCTTGTTGCGCAAGAGAAGCGGGGGCACAAGGAAGCGGTGTTGCGTGCAAAGCGGGGAAAGAGCGGTACATCATCGGCAATGCCTCTCGAACCATTTCAAGGCACGAAAGCATAAGAATTTCATAAGAGCCGGAAATTAAAGTACGGCAGTGCGTGGGCGCTGCGCTCACATCTCAAAGTAGCAGTCGGTACCCGATCCACGGCTCGCTCTGGATGTACCGAGTACCCTCGCCGCGCTCAAGTTTCTTCCTGAGCTGCCCTATCAGAACACGCAAGTTCTCATGCTGATCGTCTGCTCTGTTGCCCCAGATGGCTTTTATGAGCGCTGTGTGTGTCACAACTACGCCGGCCTTTTCCACGAGCAGCTCGAGCAGCTGAAACTCCTTTGGCGTGAGACTCAGAACGTCGCCCTGAAAGGTCGCTACCCGGGACGCTACGTCTAGCCGAAGAGGCCCTACCTCCAGCGCCTCCGAGTGCACGGCTGGATCAAAAGGTCGGCGCAGTTGAGCCCGGACACGGGCAAGCAACTCGGGCATGCTGAACGGCTTGGTGAGGTAGTCGTCGGCCCCTTCATCGAGCGCGGAGACTTTCAAGGCATCGGTGTTGCGAACACTTAAGACCAGAATGGGCACATTCGACCGGAGACGTATAGCTCGAGTGAGTTCTATGCCGTCCATCGCGGGCATGGATAGATCTGTGACCAGCATGTCGGGCTGGTTTGCTTCAAACGATATCAGGGCTTCCCGGCCATTCGCTGCCGTGTCGACCATATATCCGTTTGCTTGAAGGGCAGTTCGAAGCATCCGGGTGATCTGTCTTTCGTCATCCACAACGAGGATTCTTTTCACGATCGCTCCGAATCAAGGGGACATGAATTAACCGAGTGTCTCAGCCACGAGCCTTACCTGCGTCAAGAACCGTCTGTTCTGTTTCCTGGTCGGATCAGCAGAAAATCTTCAGTGCGCTTCAACAAGGGATACACCTTACAGTACCTCACAAATCCCGAGGCTCAGGCAGGTCATCCTGGCATGGATGGCCGTGATCGATGGTTAGGTATTCCCATGGACAGAGACAAGTGACGGACAGCCGAACCAACACCGTCCGTTGCTTCGGTCCAAGGCCCGGAGTTGGCTAAGGGTGTGTCTGACGAACATCCTTCCGGCATACTGTAGCTATGGAAGTGATCAACACACCGCTTCGCGATGTGAAACTGGTGCGGCCTCAACAGCATGGGGATGAGCGCGGCTGGTTCGCAGAAACCTTCAACGCGAGGTCATTTGCTGCCCAAAACCTCCCGGACCATTTTGTTCAAGAGAATCAATCCTTTTCCCGCAAAGGCATCCTTCGAGGTCTTCACTATCAGCTGGGTGAGCCACAAGGGAAGCTCGTACGATGTTTGTCAGGTCACATCTGGGATGTCGCCGTGGACCTGAGACGGGATTCGCCGGATTTCGGCAAGTGGGCCGGCTTTCACCTCACCGAACAGTCGGTGGACTACCTGTGGATCCCGGAAGGCTTCGCCCATGGATTCCTCGTCCTTTCTGAGGCAGCCAACGTTACGTATAAGACCACACGCTTTTACTACCCCGCAGGGGAGCGTTCCATCAGGTGGAACGACCCGGAACTCGCGATTGACTGGCCTTTGAACACCCTTGGCACGCCCTCGCTTTCAGACAAGGACGCCAAAGGCACGAGCTTCAGGGAAGCCGATCTGCCGGATCGATAGAAGCTCGGTGGCTGCACCCGGACCGATCAGTTGCCGTGACGGGCAGGACGCGCCAAAGCTGGGCACAGGTCGGTCGGGTACGATAAAGATGCGTCGCTTCATTGCGTCGTTATACAGGCCGGCCTGATTGAGCGAGGGTGGGTCGTCCTCCGGGGCAGCATTGCGGTGAGCACAACCTGCACTCTGAAGGAATGCATGCTCGCCCCCAGAGTCGGAAGGTTAAGAACGTGTGGAGGTCTGAAGCCGCGTGACAGAAGCAATCTTAGTGACAGGTGGAGCTGGTTTCATTGGTTCCAACTTTGTGTTGCAGTGGCTTCGCGAAGATCGTGGGCCCGTCGTAAACATGGACAAGCTGACCTATGCAGGCAATCTGCAAACGCTTGCTTCTGTGGCAAATCGACCGGACTACACTTTTGTGCACGCGGACATCAGCGACCGAGAGCTCGTCCGTGAGCTCCTGCAACGGCACCAGCCAAGGGCTATCGTCCACTTCGCTGCAGAAAGCCATGTCGATCGTTCTATCCTCGGCCCGGAAGCGTTCCTCAAGACCAATGTCGACGGAACCTTTCGCCTGCTCGAGTCAGCCCGTGAGTACGTGCAGGCGCTCAGTGACGAGGAGCGTACTCGCTTTCGTTTCCTTCATGTTTCGACCGATGAGGTCTACGGCACGCTTGGCCCGGACGATCCGGCCTTCTCTGAAACGACAGCTTACGCACCAAACAGTCCGTACGCCGCTTCCAAGGCTTCGTCCGACTTTCTGGCTCGCGCCTGGTTTCATACCTACAAGCTTCCCGTACTGATCACCAACTGTTCCAACAACTATGGTCCTTACCAGTTTCCGGAGAAGCTCATTCCGCTCATGATCACTCATGCTCTCGCGGGCAAACCGCTTCCTCTCTATGGCGACGGTTTGCAGGTGCGTGACTGGCTGTTCGTCGAGGATCACTGCCGCGCCATCGCCGCCGTGCTCGAGAAGGGAACTGTCGGGGAAACCTATAACGTTGGGGGGTGCAATCAGCGCAGCAACCGTGACGTAGTTCACCAGCTATGCGCCCTGCTGGATGAGTTGGTTCCGGATTCGGTGTACAAGCCCCATGCAAAGCTGGTTACCTCCGTCAGGGATCGCCCAGGGCACGACCGCCGGTATGCGATCGATGCCACAAAGATCGAGCGCGAGATTGGCTGGCGCCCCGTCGAGAGCTTTGAGACGGGTCTTCGGAAGACGGTCCAGTGGTACCTCGAAAATGACGAGTGGGTTCGAGGTGTGACCAGTGGCAGCTACCAGCAATGGGTCACTACCAATTACGGCTCACGAACAGGGCAGGTGACGGTCGCGTGAAAGGTATTCTTCTCGCCGGCGGGTCCGGCACTCGTTTGCATCCCGTCACACAGGCGGTCAGCAAACAGTTGCTGCCGATCTATGACAAACCCATGATTTATTATCCTTTGTCGGCCTTGATGCTCGCTGGGATTCGTGACATTCTGCTCATCTCCACGCCCCAGGACACGCCTCGGTTCGAGGCGCTGCTTGGGTCGGGCGAGCAGTGGGGATTGAACCTTCACTATGCCGTCCAGCCCTCACCTGACGGTCTGGCTCAAGCTTTTCTAATCGGCAAAGAGTTTCTTGCTGGACAGACCTGCTGCTTAGCTCTGGGCGACAACATCTTCTTCGGGCATGATTTTGCGAAGTCGCTGCGAAGTGCTGCGGGCCTCCAAACAGGAGCGACGATCTTCGCCTACGCGGTGCATGACCCGGAGCGCTATGGCGTCGTGGAATTCGACGAGGACATGAAGGTCATCTCTCTTGAGGAAAAACCCGCGCTCCCGAAGTCACGTTACGCTGTTACGGGCATCTACTTCTACGATCATCAGGTCGTTCCGGTAGCAGAAGCGCTTCAACCCTCACCTCGGGGAGAGTTGGAGATTACAGACGTGAATCGCTGGTACCTCGAGCAGGGTGAGCTTCGAACGGAGATCCTGGGTCGGGGCACGGCCTGGCTGGACACAGGAACGCATGAAACGCTTCTTGCCGCTTCCAACTTCATCCAAACCATTGAGCAGCGTCAGGGTCTCAAGGTAGCCTGTCCGGAAGAGATCGCCTTCCGCCTCGGATACATCTCACGTGAGCAACTCGCAGGTCTGGCAGCGAGGATCGGGAAAAGTTCTTATGGGAACTACTTGAAGCTGATTCTCACGGAAACAGTCTATTAATACGCCTGTTGCATCCTTGTGGTGAACCTGCCTGGTTCTCCAGGGGTCTATTGCAATCGCTCCTGCCGGGTAATTAAGGTAAACTGGCGTTCGGTCCAAAACGGGCGGAATGCCGTGTGCGGGCTCATCAACTCCGTCTCGCATAGGACAATCTTCCGGGAGAAGGGCACGCCAGTACGGCCGGTGGCTCAGGACACATTACCTTGGGGAGCGTTTTTGTACCGTTTCGTACTCTGGACATCCTCCAACCGCTCACAGAAGATCAGCATGTCTCCATGTAGCTTTGCACGAGGGCGATCTTTTCTGGAAAACAGAGCTGCCCTGGACCATTGTTGGTAACTTCTACGTCTGATGTTTTCGTGGTCAACCTTTGACAGATTGGTACCGGCAATTGGATCTCCCCTCTCAGGTGCTGTCCCTCACAGGAAAAAGAAATGAGTTCTGCCCGTGATCAGGCCAAGGTCCAATCACTTTAGCTTCTATGCTCTTGATGGCGTCTTTGCCCTCGGGATCACCGTGATTGGTCTGATGCCGCATGTCTTCTCTGGCACGCTGGGCCAGCTTACTGGCTCCAGGGTCACCCTGGTGGATGCCATAGCTGGCCTGCTGTTCATCTTCGTGTGGCAGTACTGTTTTTCTCTGCTCTGCTTGTACGACAAGTTTGCCACCATACCGAGTCGTACCGCGGCTATGCTCCAGGGCATCTCGGTCGTCATGATCCTTGTGATGACCTATTGCCGGGTTATGCACCCAAGTGTTCTTACCTGGCGAGCTCTGATGGTCACGGTTGTTGCCTTGATCTGCTATGAGACGCTGCGAATCACGCTAAGTGCCTATCTGCTGGACTGGGTTGCTGCACGGGATCCCAGGCGAGCGGTCATTCTGGGTAGCGGACGTCGGGCCAGCAAGGCATGGCGCGCCATTCGCACACGATACCGCTCGTCCATCCAAATGCTTGGCTTTGTAGACGATCGTGAGCTCGAAGAGATGCCACCAGACGTGGCAAGCCGTTATCTCGGGACACTCGATGACCTCAGTTCCCTGCTGTTGAAGGAAGTGGTCGACCTGATCCTGATCGCTATGCCGATCCGGTCTTGCTATCCCCTGATGCAGCGCGCGGTCCATATCGCCGAGAGTGCGGGTGTTCGCGTGGTGTACCTGGATGACATCTACGCGACCCGTCGGCAACACAATGACCCGCACATTACGATCTTCCGGGAGTTGGCGCCCGACCAGGAGCAATACTTAGTCTTTTTGACAGCCAAACGGGTGGTGGACGTCCTGGGTGCTCTCTTCGGGTTGGTTTTGCTGTCGCCTCTCTTTCTCTGTATTGCAATAGGCGTCAAGCTCACGAGTCCTGGCCCCGTTTTCTTCTGCCAGGAGCGTTACGGCTACCGCCGCCGGCGCTTCAGAATGATCAAGTTCCGCAGTATGGTGCACGGAGCCGAACAACTTCTCCCTGACCTGGAACATGCAAACGAAGCAAGTGGCCCGATTTTCAAGATCAAGAACGACCCACGCGTTACCCGTTTCGGACGTTTCCTTCGCTCGACGTCTTTGGACGAACTGCCCCAACTCTGGAACGTGCTCACCGGGGACATGTCGCTGGTGGGCCCTCGGCCTATGAGCGTTCGTGATGTCTCCCTTTTCGACGAAGCGGCGCTTATGCGGCGGTTCAGTGTCCGACCAGGAATGACCGGTTTGTGGCAGGTAAGTGGCCGAAGCGAGGTAGGGTTTGAGGAGTGGGTCAGGATGGACAACCGGTATATTGATGGCTGGTCTCTTGGACTGGATCTCAAGATTCTGGCAAGAACGGTTGGAACCGTCATCAAACGCTCTGGTGCGATCTAAGGGGATGTGTGTGGTCAGCCTGCGGAGGGCTTTTTGAAAATTGCGCTGGTGCACGACTACTTCACACAGCTTGGCGGGGCCGAGCGGGTAGCCGAAGCGCTCTACAAGATCCTGCCAGGGGCTCAACTCTTCGCGACGGTTGCGCTTAAGGACAAGATGCCGGACACCTTGCGCGACGTGCCCGTCCAAACCTCGTGGATGCAACACTTGCCCAAGCTGGATCAGTACTACAGATTGTACTTTCCGCTTTACCCTTTGGCGGTGAACTCGCTGGATCTGTCTGGCTATGACCTTGTGGTTTCCAGTTCCTCCGGGTATGTCAAAGGCGTCCAAGCCAATCTGAATGCCTTACACGTGTGCTACTGCCACACGCCCATGCGATGGGCATGGAGTTTCGACAGCTACTCCTCTCGTGAATCGTTTGGAGGCGGTCTCCGCACGGTGCTGCCCGCTTTCATCCAAGGTTTGCGGCGATGGGACGAGGGCGCGGCAAGGCAGCCCGATCACTTCGTTGCGAACTCCCAGGCTGTTGCGGATCGCATACAGCGAGTCTATGGACGGTATTCAGAGGTCATCGTTCCCCCGATCGACATTGAGCGATTTAAGCCCTCCTCGGAGCAGGAGGACTACTATCTCGTACTTGCTCGACTTGTGTCCTACAAACGCCTGGACCTCGCGGTGAGCGCTTTTACCCGGCTGGGAAAGAGGCTGGTTGTGATCGGCACAGGTCCTGCACTGGAGCGCTTAAAGGTCGACGCTGGCCCTACTATCGAGTTTCTAGGGCGGGCCCCGGACGAGGTAGTCGAGGAGCGTGTGTCGAAGTGTCGGGCCCTCATCTTTCCTGGTGAGGAAGACTTCGGCATGGCACCGGTCGAGGTAGCCGCTGCTGGCCGTCCAACGATCGCGTATCGTGCGGGGGGCGCCGTCGAAACGGTTGTGGACGGCGTGACGGGTGTCTTTTTTGAAGAGCAAACCACCGAGTCGCTGATGGATGCTGTCGCACGCTTTGAACGCCAGCACTGGAGTGTCGAGGTCATTCGAAAGCACGCGGAAGGTTTTGGGAGCGACGTTTTCCGGCAACGGTTCACAGACTTCCTTCGTCGCATCGGTGCGCCTGTCAGCTAACGAAGCGCTCGTCACAGGGAGCATGAACAAGATCCAGAACAGGTTTGCCTAACCCTGAGCAGGCAAACAGAAAGTGGGTGAGCCCTGGCGCGTCCATTACGTGTGCTGTTTATCGATCACACAGCCAAGATCGGCGGGGGAGAGCGTGCCTTGCTGAACCTGGTTCGCTATCTTGACCCGGCGGAAATCGATCCCACCGTGCTGCTCTTTGAGGACGGTCCGCTTGCCGACAGGTTGCGCCCTACCACGCGCACCCAGGTACTCGCTCTGGATCCTTCCGTGGCGACAGCGTCGAAAGACGAGCTGGGCGTTGGTTCGCTGGCAAAGGTCAAAGCGCTCTGGCTTACGATACGGCACGTTCTGCGCGTGGCCGCCTTTGCACGTCGAATGCAGGCTGACGTAATTCACACCAACTCTCTCAAGGCAGACATGATTGGGGGGCTGGCGGGACGCTTGGTGGGCATACCGGTCGTTTGGCACATCCGAGACCGTATCAGCCCCGACTACCTGCCAGTGTCCGTGGTGCACCTTTTCCGCTTTCTTTGCCGAACGATCCCGCGCTTTGTCATTGCCAACTCACAAGCGACGTTACGCACCATCGAACTTCACGGAAAGCGACCCAGCATGGCGATCGGGTCTGGCGTCGACCTTGGCCCGCGCTACCAGAGCGAAACCCCGGTCACAGAAGCCGACAGTGTCGGAACGGCACTGTCCCAAACAGCGCCGCGCATCGGCCTGGTAGGTCGCATCAGTCCGTGGAAGGGCCAGGACATCTTCTTACAAGCGGCAGCACGGGTCCTACGCTCCTACCCAAAGGCCAAATTTGAAATCATTGGATCGGCTCTTTTTGCCGAGCGGGACTTTGAGCTGCATCTACGGACGCTTGCCCGGGACTTGGACGTTGAA
>CAXTRM010000022.1:16879-23169 GCA_964246625.1 uncultured Acidobacteriaceae bacterium | reverse complement strand
GAAAGAGTGCGGGGTCCGTGCTGACCGACGCCCTTTGCAGCAGGTGCAGGTAGTCAAGGGCGGCCTGGGCCGTGTTCGGGCGGGTGCCGTGTGCACCGAAGAGGTATTCGAGTGTGGCGCCGAGCAAGGGATCGGCGATGCGCGCGAGATGGTTCTGCCTGGTGGCTGTCGACCCCTGGGCTGTTGCAAGCGCAAGCGTGATGTCTGCCGCCGCATACAGGTCCTGCAGCTGGAAGTGCTCCGGGGGAAGCGGGTTTTCCCTGAGCAGAGTATCGAGATAAAGGGAATGCAGCAGGCAAAGTGGGGCGCGCGGGCCGATGTCGGTGGCCAGGATGTTTCGGGCGTGCAGGTCGCCGTGGAAGAGCGGCCCCGCCGCGGTCCCGGATGCGTGGAGTTGCGCCAGGCTGGAGAGTATGGCCTCAAGCCTCGCGAGGCAGTCGGACTCCGATGGTTTTTCCGGGAACGTAGCTGCGGAGAGCGGTGTACCCGCAAGCGGGTCGGCAACGGTGTAGCAACGGCCGTTACGGGTGTACGCAAAGAGGATGCGTTGGGAGGGTATAGGCGAGTGCCGGAGCGCCTTCGCTACCGCGATAAAGCGCCGGCGCTGGCCCTGGGGATCGGATACGGCATCGGGCACGTACTCGCGTACCCAGTAGCTACGGCCGGTGTGCGTGTCAACGGCGGTGCAGAGATTACTATCGCGAAGACCGCGGACCGAGGCCTCTTCCACACGCCAAGAGGGGTACGGCAGACCGGCACCGGTGAGCAACGTATGGTGTTGCCCGCAGTGGCAGACGGACGCGCCGGGGGCAAAACTGTGTTGCTCGCCAAGGCAGCTCATCGTTAGGCAGCTGAGGGGACGGGCTGCCGCAAGGAGAGCCGGGCGATCTGCGGCTCAGCGGCGTATGAGGCAGATACGGCGATGGAGGCTTCGGTTCGGGCGCCTGCAGAGAAGGTGTCCACGTCCAGGAAGAACCGGCAATGGGTACCTGGCGCGAGTACGTGCGGAAGCGGCTGATCGGGCAGCAAGGTGATCCAGGGTGCGCCCGCCTCGATGTGTTCCAGCGTGAGCACTCCCACGGGCGACTCGTTGTAGATACGCAGTGCCACGGGAGGAGGGTAGTCCTCGGCAGCAATCTCCGCGGGATCGAGGCTGACTCTGTAGCGGAGATGGCTTGTGCCGCACCAGCCGCAGACAAGGTCCCCCTGGGCGAGTTCCCACAAGCCGCAGTGTGTGCAATGCATGACGCTCCTTACTGGAAGACAACGGGGCGACGCCACGGTTCGAGGCTGGCGAGGGCTGGATATCGAGGGTCGGTCCAATCAAGGCCGAGATCCTGGCGTTTAAGAAACGCGACGGTATTGTTGCTGGGCAGACGGTCCGTATCGACCTCGGGCAGGAGGTTGGGAGCGGTCTGCTGGATACGGTGATAGATCTGCGCGTAGCGTCTTGTGAGCAGTTGGTGCTCAGGGCTGTCGCGCTCCACTTCAGGATGCGCCAGCTGAGCGTAAAGGGCCCAAAAGAACGACCTGAGCTGCTCCGGCGTGAGCGCGGCTTCACGGGACAGCACGGTGTGTTCCAAGAGCTCGCGCAGCTGAGCGTCGGCCATCAGCTGGGCGATGGCGTTGCGGCGCTTGCCCAGAAGATGCGAGGTGTTCAGCGGCTTCGCATAACGGTACTCAAACTCCGTCATGTCGCTTGAACGGTTCACCTGGACGTCAAGGACTCGAAGCGCAGGCGCAAGGTTCAGGATGGTCAATACCTTCTCAAGCAGGGCAGCTTCGCGATCGCTATAGGTGATCAGGTCATCGAAGCGGCCTTCCCACTTCCTGGAGAGGTGCAGCGGGATTCCCTGAGAGGGCCTTCGGGCCTGGCCGGGTTGAAGCTGCGAGTAGAAATCGGTGTATGCCCGATGGCACTCGTTTTGCACCAAGGCGACTGAGGGCAAAGGGAAGGCAAACGTTGAGAAGTAGAGGTAGACCTCGTTGGGCTGGCCGGTGTCGAACGCCTCCACACGGCAGCCGGCAAGGTCGTTTACCTGTTGAACAAACTCACGGGTTGCGGGCGCGTCGAGATCGGACACACCGAGGTACGCGAAGGTGGTGGATTCGACGGCCGTGGCGGCGAGCATGGCATCGCGCCGCAGCATGGGCCGTGCCGCATTGACGAAATTATTGACGACCTGGCGAGCTGAAGCGGGGTCGCGCAGGCTAGGATGGTCGAGCACACGGACCTGGCGCGGGTTTGCGAGCATGTCATCGTAGAATCGCTTCTCGCAAAAACCCTGGACGCGACGGGAGAACTCCCCTGTGGTCTGGCGGCGTAGCTCCGTGGCAAGACCGAGCAGACCCCGTCCGAGGCCTAGATCCCGTAGCAGATTGTTGTACTCCCGCTTTGGCTCCACGGGGGCGGGCTGATTGGAGTCCGGGTCGAGCCCGAGTTTGTAGAAGCGCTGCCAGTCGCGGTTGGGATCATAGAGCTGCAGGAAGAGGACGTGATTGCCAGTGAGAAGGCGGGTTCGGTAGGTTTGGAGGCGGGCTTCGGACTCACCACGGATCGCATCGGCTTTTTCGAGAAAGGTGAGCAGGGCATCGCGCGTTTCGACCATGAGGCGCAGCAGCTCCTGAGCGACCTTGCGGCTTTCCACCGCCATGCTCTGCAGCAACAGCGCGAACAAGTACTGCTCCTGGGTATCGCGCACGCGGGCGAGCAGGGTTGCGACGAGCGACTCGCGCACCCCGAGGGCACGTGCAGCGACACTTTTAACCGCGACGTTCAGTTCGGCGAGTTGGTGATCCCGCTGCTGGCGATACTGTGTTGCCTCGGTCTCCAGTTGCTGGCGCTCGGCTTCGAAGCGGCCGGTTTCGCCCTCGCGGGTCGGATCGATCAGCTCGCGTGTTCGGCGGATCAGCAGGTCAAAGTAGCCTTTACGCAGGGCAGTGGCGAGCCCCCGCTCCGAATTTTCAAGGATCCGATCGCTGAGAAGAGATTCGAAACGGTCCCTCGCCTCCTCGGTCACGGTGCTGGTACGAGAGCGGAGCCAGCGGGTCGCCGTGCCGAGGCGGTCGGCGTCGTCGAGCACGGTGTCATACTCGGCGCGGTTGAGACGCTCCCGAAGCTGCGCGATGTCTTCGGCGGTGTTGATGGCATGTCCATCGACGGCTGAAGAGACGGCCGCCGTGATCATGGTGCGCCAGTCAGGGCCGAAACTGGAACCGATGCCGTCCTGGTCAAGCTTGTTGGCAGCCAAGTCACGAGGAACAGCCTCGCCGTGACGGGCATCCTCTTTTTCCCGGCGCATATAGTCGAAGATCTCGGTGGCGAGCTGGGCGGCGCAGGCACCCCGCACGGTATCGAGTGGGACTGCAATCTTGCTCATGCCGCAGGAGGCGTACCGGCGACCGAAGACCTGCTGGAACTGCACGGTGCCGCTATGGACGTTGGCGTCTGCCGCGCTGCTGAGCCCTTCCACGATGTTGGAGTAATCAGAGCGTTTCGCATCGGAGAACGGGCCGGGCAGTAGATCGAGAAACAGGGTTTCGGCGAGCATGCTGAACAGGTCACCGCGGTGCTCCTGGCTGATCGGCAGGTGAGCCTCGTTCGTGATCTCCAGCAGAAAGGTCGCACTGAAGGGTGGGCCGACAATGCGACGCTCACGGTTGCGCTCCCAGCTAACGATAAAGTCCGAGTACGGGTTCTGCTCCTTGGCGTCCTGGCTATAGGCGGGGTTGATGCGTTTGGTGTAGTGGTCGAGTTCTTCGAGCGCCGCATAGGCGTTGGCAAAGGAGCGCTGCGCGATCTCGCCCTGTGGTCCTGGGTTATAGACGTTGGGCATCAGAGCGTAGGCGAAGATATCGGCCCCGTTGCCTGTTTGAGTCTTGATGTCGCGAAGCAGAAAGGCTGTATCCAGAAACGTGCCGCACCCGGTGCCGCCGGCCAGGGATGTGACCAGATAGACCGTCGGGGAGAAGCCGCCGCTGGTGACCACCGAGGGCAAACCATGTTCGCGAAAGAACTGCTGGGTTTCGCCAATGGTCTCCATGCGCGAAAGCTCCCCTAGCTTGCGCTCAAGCGCTTCGCGGAGAGCCGCGTACTGGGCAAAGAACGTGAGGCGGCCTACGGCGCGGACACCGCCGGCGCCGTCCCGGATCTCACTGCCGTAGCGCTGCACCTCGGGGTAGAGCCAATCGTGGATGTGGGGCCATTGAGTGGGATTCAGGAAAACTTCGTTGAGGTCTTTGCCCACCGAGCCATGCAGCAGACCGAACTTCTCGTGTTCCTCGAAGGCAACGCTTGTCAGGGCACTGGACAGATCTTCCCCGCGCGCGCCTGTGGCACGGAGGTCAGTATCGACCCATAGAAACCGGCAGAACGGGACGTCAAAGGTGCGAAAGCGCTCGTACAAGCGTAGGCGGAGGCGAAGCAGCACCTCCTTCCCCGTACCCCCGAGGCCAAGGAAGAAGACGGGACGGTAGGCTTTCGGGCTGGAGCTTGCGGGGGAACTCATGCGGAGACGATGGCCCTCCTGGGCAGGCGATGCATGGAACTAGCGAAACAGCTTGTAAACAACTACACCAAGCACGATGGAGACCCCGATGATGGTGAGGGCAATCGGCAGCCCCACGATGCGACGCAGGATCAGCATGGTGCCGAGCACGAGAACGAGCAGCAGAATCAACAGCCAAAGCCAGCTCCAGGCACTAATAAACGCGATGCCTGTAAACATCAGCAGCAGGTAGCCGAGCATAAGCACGGCGGCGTTGGAGCTTTCATCGACGCCGAGCTCGCCATGGATGAGCTGCATGAAAAGCCAGCGGCCGGCGATCCAGCTGATGCCCGCTCCGACGAGGAAGATGACGAGGCGGACGCCGGTGCTGAGGTCTTCCGGCAGCAGCACGGCCTTACCGCCAAAGGCGGCCCAGAGAGAAAGCACGAAAACCAGCACATTGGCAAAAAAGAACACGCCAAAGATGGTGCTAAGTGTCAGGCGGACATTCTTTTGGAGCGCTGCGGTGGCCATGAGCTTGTTCCTTGCAAAGGGGTGCGTGAGGTGAGTTTATCGCCGGCGTGGGGGCGGTGTTGAGGAGCCTGCGGAGGCACGGGGCGCCGCGGAGACTCCCTGCGAGCCTGGAAAAGAGCGCGACGCGGCACTCGGCAAGGCGGTCTGCGGGGCAGTTTGGGTGAAGACAAGATCAATGAGCTGACTGCGAAAGAGAATTCGAATTGGTTCGCTGTCGACCACAGACGCCCGAGGCCTGGCGGAGGCGAGGCGCGCGGGTGGAAGTGGAACCAGATGATCGCCTTCCAGACGGGCGACTGGTTGACCGTCGATGAGGATGCGGTCAGCCTGCAGGGCGGCTTTGAGCGGCTGCCCTTCAGGAGTTCTGGCCGTTAGGGTCCACGCTGGACGCCGGCGCAGAAGGCTTCGGGCCCCAAGAGCGAGCCCGAGAGGAAGGGCCAGGCCGAGCGTAAGGAGAGCGACCCAAAGCACGGCAGGCCAGGCCGGGTATCGTACGCGGAAGAACAACGGCGAGGTCAACTGAATCTTGGTTTCGCCGGCGTTGATCGAGGCGAGCAAACGGTCCAGGGCGTAGACTTTGCCGCTCGCTTGCGCACTGGCGACGGTAGAAGCGCTCCACTGGTCCAAAAACGCTTGACGGAGGCGGAAGTTTCGCTGCGGGACGTTAATGGCGAACCGGAGCGGAAGCTCGGCCTCTTCTTCCGGACGGCCCCAGGCGGCACGCCACCAGACGGCGGGGGAGGACTTGAGCCGAACTTCGCCGAGGTTCGCGCTCAGATGGTATACCTGTGCGGTTTCGCGCCCCGGCCCCAGATCGCTGATGCGGTTAGGGGTGATAGCCAGTTGGCGCTGAGCCGGCACAAGGAGGCTTCCGGGAGCGAAGGAAGGTTTCGCGTCGAGAATGCGCAGCGATGAATCCACGATCTCGATGTGATCCAAACGGGAGCGAAAACGGACCTCCGCCTCCGCCTGAATGGGGCTGCCGGTGTCATAGATCTTGGGGCCGCCGCGACGCGTGAGGGGCGCAAGATCGCGCGAGGTCACCTCGATTGTGTCCTGGTTGACGGGTTTCATCAGCAACGGCTCAGTGCGCAACACCCCGGAGCCGTTGGCGACGAATTGTTGGAGCGTGTTGTCGAAGGCGGCGCGGGCTGCCGCATCGAACAGGAGCGCATAGACGACCAACCCGGGATGACCGGCTGCGGCCCGGACAGGGAAGACGACCACGCGCCGAACGGCATCACTGCGCAACCTGGCGTAAAACCGCTC
>CAXTRM010000022.1:9266-16869 GCA_964246625.1 uncultured Acidobacteriaceae bacterium | reverse complement strand
CTTCTATATTATCGGTCACAATCCAGGCAATGCCGATGTGTCTCAGCTCGCACCTGTCGATGACTTTGTCCAGAAAGGTGTATTGGCCGAAGGGGGCGCCTTCGATCGCCTGCAGGCTGCGCGCAGGAAACACCTCGCTCGAGAAGGCGTAAAGCTGCAGCGCGCCCTGGGTAGCGACCGATGAGGCAAGTGGCTCCGTGATCTGCTGGATGAGCTCGTTTGTATAGTACGGGCGCATACTGCCCGAGTTATCGAGAAACAGCGCCTCGGCAGGGTGCGGGAAGGTGTTCTGGGCAGCGGTCGAGAGTGTAGGCAACAGAGCCGCCATCGAAAGTAAGGCCAGCACGCGCCCTTTTAACCTGCCCCACCGCTTCAAACGCACCAAGAGAGAAACTCCGTTCGCAAGCCCCGATCTGCTGATACGCAAACGGAGCATAGCGCGGTTCCCATGTTCCAGAAACCGCTGCATGCATGCACCTGAGCCTCTCCGGTCCAGGAGACCTGGAGGGCTGCGCCCTCCAAGTATGCCTTAACCCATTGCTTCCATCCGCCGTAGTCCGTTTGGCAAAAGAACAGTGCAAGCCCTTTGTGGGCCCAGGCCGGCAACCGGGTGTCGATCTGAGTGTCCTGCACCAAGGAGCGGAAGGCCGAGCCCGTCGAGACGAGCAGCCCGTTTGCGGCAGAAAGCAGAGGATCTCCGTCCGTAGATTCACTCAGCGTGCCGTCTTCTGTCACGGCGATCGCGGTGGTCGACCAGTGGGCAAGAGTGCGTGCAAGGCGAACAAGAGCGGGACGGCCAAAGTGCTGGGCGGGCAGAAGGAGCTGGCCGGAACCGCCGATCGCGGGAAGGCGACCAGGCGGCAGCTTCAAATTGTCCTCCCTCGGAGCCGTCCACAACTCGACCGCCTCGGGCAGGGTAACGGCCTTGAGCTCGCCCTCTGCGTAGACCCACAGGGACGTTGACGACCAGAGGACGAGTTGCCATGTTTCTGCATCCCGCAGCAAAGCCGGACCGCATATGGCCGTGTCGCCGTACCCGACAGAAAATCTGCGCGTCTCGCCTGTGAGGGCGTCGATCTCGCAAAAAGCAATCTGCCCGGCATAGCGGCTCAGCAGGTACACCTGCGTTCCAAACGCAACGACAGATTGGTAGGCGTCCCGTGAGTTCACGAGAAAGGTCTCGCCCGCCATAGGCAGCAGGGGACGGCGCTGCCTGGAGAAGAGGCCACTCAGGAGGAGGCGGTCTTCCAGGGCGACCACGGCACACAGCTCCGCTGCGACGGCGGAGGTAGCGGGTTCCGTCGAGCTGCGAGGGGTCGGTAGGCGTCCGAGTGTGAACGCGTGAGGTTGCGGCTGTGCCCAGAAGCGGTCATGGACCTCGAGCTGCTCGCCTGCTTGGGCGTACGGACTCAAACGGTACAGGTCTCCCCCTTCCCCCATGGCCCATAAAAATCCGGATGCGGCCTGGGGAGGGGTACTGATCTGTTGCGGCATGGCAGTGCGGCGCGGGTCACGATGCAATGCTTCCGGTTCAACCGAGTCCATCTGCTCCCAAAGCGTTCCGGCGCGGCCACACTGCCGGCAAACGTTGGCAAAGGCGCGGTTCCAGGCGTGACACTGACGGCAAATGCTGGCCGGAAGGCGGCAAAGGGTGCAAAAGCCGGTGGCAACACCGGTATGCAGGACTCCCGTACAGTGGGGCGAGGGACAGTTCATGTGCAGTCAGTGGGGTTTGCCTCACCTGGGGACGCTTCCCTGGAGCGAGGCAAGCCGATCTCGTGATGCTCTCACATCAGCTGTTCTTAGCCTGTGCTGGGGCCCGGCGCCTCGATCCCTCCCTGTGTGCCCTCGGGGCGCAAGGCTGCACGCTAAGAAACATCATTTCGCCACAACCGCGATCATGTTGTCATCGGCCACGCGGTCGATCAGCTTGTTGTACGGATCGATGCCGGCGCGTGTGGGCTGTTGTGCGACAACCATGGTGAACGTCTGCTGCGCCTGGGTGAGGTGCTCTTTGCGTATGGCAAGGGGCTTCTCATCGTCCTTGCTACCACTGACGACACCCACGTCGATATAGTCACTGAGGGGCATCGGAGTTTCCGTGCCGTTGCCGTCGGCTTGCACCTTGTGCGCCTGGACGGTGAAGGTCACCTTGTATCTTCCATCGGCCGTCTTCTGGGAAGTGGCGGAAAGCGCCTTGTTGTCATAGAGGACGATGCGTTCAAAGCCATCTGTGATGAAGTACTGGAGCTCAGGCGGCGTGACAGTCCGCAGAGCGGCGACAAAGCCGCGGGTGTCCGGGTACAGCTGGTCCGACGAGGCGGGTCCCCGGGTCGCGTCGACTGCGTCCACCTGGTTGTTGGCATTGGCGTAGCGATTCTGACGGAGAAAGGTGCCAAGTGCCTGGTTCAACCTGTCTTCCCCGATGTAATCAGACAAGGCGTACAGGATCACCGCACCTTTCTGGTACCAGACGTAGGGCTCGTTTTGAACAAGGGCGAGTGGGTTTTCATGGCGCACCTCGCCGGAGCGACCCCGGAGATAGCCGTCCAACTCGTTCTTCAAGAAGAGCCGCATGTTCTCATCGCCGTAGGTGTGGTTCATGATGCGTAACGCGGTGTACTCGGCCAGGGACTCAGACATCATGTTGGAGCCGGCGACATCGCCGCCAATGAGCTGATGACCCCACCATTGATGGCCAAGCTCGTGGGCGGTGACGAAGTACGCGAAGTCGATATCTTTTTTCGGGTTTTCAACGCGACCGATAAAGCCCATCTCTTCCGAGTAAGGGATGGTGTTCGGAAACGATTGGGCGAAGGCCCGGTAGCGCGGGAACTCGATCACACGGTATTGCGCGAACTGGTAGGGACTGTAGTTGGCCTGATCGTAATCCAGGCCTTTCTTCGCGGCATCGATCATTCTGTCAACGTCGTAAGGGTGAGCGCTGTCGTAATAGACCTCCACGTTTACGCCCTTATAGGGAACCGACTTGACCGTGTAACGGCCGGAGATCCAGGAGAGGAAGTCAGCGATGTGCGTTCCTCCCATGGAGTACTCGAAGAAGTTGCGTCCGTTATGGCTCCAGCGGCGTTGCAGGTAGCCGGGCGACAAGGCGATCTGATCTCCCGAAGTGCTTACGGTGGTGTGATAGGTGACCCAATCGGCTTGTTGACCGGTGAAGAGATTGACGCGCGCATAGTGCGGGTCGCCACGGGGTGCGAGCTCCTGCAGGGCAGGGAGGTGTTCTTCGCGGCGGCGACGGGGATCGCTTACCTCGTTCGAGCGGTCATATCCGATCTGCGGAAGATAGGTTACGTCGAAAAAGGTCCCGTTGTGGGCAAATTCAGCAAGCTCGTTGCCGTCACGAAAGCCGCGACTCTGGTGCCCGACCGTGGAAACCAGAGTCACTGTCTCGCCCGGGGCAAGCGGTTGATCAAAGGTGTAGATGGAGTAGAGGTCACGAGGAGCACGGCTCACCAGATGAACGGCACGGGAAAAGTGAAGGTCGGAGAGAGACTGCTTCGTGTCGGTAATATGGATCTGGTTGAGGGGGCTTGAGGTCTTGTTCTGGAGGGTATAGGTGACCGTGCCGGAAAAAGAGCGGCGTTCGGGGTAGATGTCGATCGAGGCGTCGATCGCGGTGACTTTGGGCTGCGGCAAGGTCTCGTACCGCTTGAACGCACGTTCGTAGTCGGCCTGGATATGCCGGCGATCTTTGGCGGTCAGGTACTCGTTCAACACATGAGCGTTGTAGAAGTACCAACTGCCAGCGCCGATGGCAAGGAGAAGACATACCAGAGCGGCGGGCAGGAGCCGCGGCAGGCGAGCTGCAGCTAGGTGCGTGCGGTTGCGCCAGGCAAGTTCGGGGCCCCGACGCGCAAAAAGAATCGATACGATGCCGAGGATGGCTGCAACGGCAGACCAGTACACAAGGGCCCAGGTGATGGCTGGGACAAAGTGTCCGAAGCGATTCATGTCCGAAAAGGTGTATTGGGGAGTTGAGCCGAACAGGTAAAGGGTGTTTTCCAAACCAAAGTTAAAGAGGATGGGTTGAATGACAAAGGCACCGATCACGATGGCGTGGCCAACGAACTTGTTGGGAACGAGGGTTTGAACGAACAGGGCGAGGAGAGCATAGATCATGATCTCCACAAAGGTGATGAGAAAGAGTTCCTGGACGTACTGAAGCAGGTCGTAACGATGGAAGCCCAGAGCCGTTTGCATCAGGATGCCGCAACACATGGTGACGGCGAGGACCATGAGAGCCACAAAGGCCAGAGCGGCGAGTTTAGAAAGCCAATCGGGAGTGTCGCGCACAGGAAGGGCATCGTGGATGCCATCGAAGTGGGTATCGCGCTCGCGCCAAAGGAGCTCGGCGGCATAGAGAGCTACAACGATATAGCCAAACAGCGAGGCATTCCCCTCGACGACGCCGAGAACGAGGTAGGTGACCGGATACACTCTTGATCCAGACCGATGCCCCGCGAAGTAGCTGTTCGTCAGGGCAAGGACGGCATCGAGGGCGAGAATCCCCCAGAACGGAACCTCATGCAGGATGTTGGAGATGCGGAGCCGCATAAGGGATCGGAACTGAGCCCACGCCGTGGAACGATTGAAGATCTGGTGAACCAAAGGCAGGCGCGCCACGGCCAGAGATCGGCTGGGGCGCGCGGCTGCCTCTTCCTGCTGGCGGACGCGGGCGGCACGGCGTCCCTGTGTTCGCGCGGTCAGCGCCTCAACGGACATGGGAAACAGTGCCCAGGTGACGCCAAGGCAAACACAACCGAAAAGAAGCCAGAGCAGCCGGTTGTAAAGAAAGGCGTCGGTCCAGGGCAGCAGCAGAGAGTTCTTTTCGGCCACGGTCCAGTACCGGGTGACGTTGGCGAAGGCGAGCAAACCGATTGGGTCGAAGATGGTCGACCAGAACCGTTCCAGGGAGCGCGTGGCCGAGAAGATGGTGAGCCCGACGATATAGATCATGAACAGCGCAACGCCCTGGAGATACACGAGAAAGATCTTTCGTGACAGGGCGGCAACAGCGAAAAAGAGCGAGCCAAGGAAGAAGCTCTGGACGACGATCACGGAGACAAAGGGAATCACGGACCAGGCAAGGGGAGCGTGCGTCGCAAGGCGAGAGTGATCGGCCCACGGCGCCAACGCGCCGAGCCACGTGCCGAAGAGCATTCCGGTGAAGGTGAAGAGGGTCGTCACGAACGACCCGGCCCAGCGACCGCCGAGGTACGCGAGTTTACCGATCGGTTTGGTGAATAGGATTTGGTACGTGTCGCGTTGGAAGTCACGCAGGATCGACGTTCCAAAAATAGCGGCCACAATGATGGAGCCGAACCAGATAGCCCCCACGTCGTTTTGGTAGTTTGCGAATGGGCCGTCCAGCAGCACCTTGCCATTACCGGAACCCACAGGGCCAAAGCTTTCCGAGGCGACGCAAAGAAAGGAAAAGGTCACCCAAAGGGCGAAGTACACATAGGTGGAAAGGCTTTTGAGACGGAACCTCAGTTCAAAGGTAAAGAACTCCCAGAACATACGCATTGTGGCGGGTCTCCGAGGGGCTAATTCACTGCCGTGCGAGCAAACTGAGCGTTTGACTGGCGGGCTAAGTTGAGGAAATACACGTCCTCAAGGCCGGAAGGAACGGCATGGAATCCACCATCGGGAGCAGCGTCGGAAAAGACGCGAATCTCATGCTGACCGCCGACCAGGTGCGTCGAGATCACGGAAAGCTGGGTTTCCATGGTGCGAAGCTCCTCGTCAGACTGGAGGATCTTGCTCCAGATCCTTCCTTCAAGCGCAGCGAGTGCCTCATGGGGAGCACCTTCAAGAAGGACCTCCCCGGCAGCGATGATCGCCATACGGGGGCACAACTCGCGCACATCGTCCACAATATGCGTGGACAGGATGACGGTGCGGTCGCGGCCAATAGAGGAGAGCAGGTTGAGAAAACGGTTCCGCTCAGCTGGATCGAGCCCGGCAGTGGGCTCATCGACGATGATCAGCTTCGGGTTGGCAAGCAACGCCTGGGCGATGCCAAAACGCTGCTTCATCCCGCCGGAGTACGTGGACAAAGCCTTCCTGCGGACGTCCCAGAGGTTTGTTTGGTGAAGAAGCGCATCGATCACTTCCTTGCGCTCGCCCGCCTGAACGATTCCCTTCATGACCGCTAGGTGCGAAAGCATGTCAACAGCCGACATCTTTGGGTACACCCCAAACTCCTGGGGAAGGTAGCCCAGGACACGACGAACCTCGTCCTTTTGGCGCAGAACATCTATCCCGTCGAGGTCGATCGACCCTGAATCCGGGTCCTGCAGGGTCGCAACGGTTCGCATCAAGCTGCTCTTGCCGGCCCCGTTTGGTCCTAAGAGGCCAAACATGTGATTGCCGATGGAAAGTGTCAGGTTTTTGAGGGCGCGAACGCCATTGGGGTACGTCTTCGACAAACCTTGAATGGTCAGGGCCATCGGCAACTCCTGGAACGTGTCTTTCCGGTACGCAGACTGTATCACTGCGGTTCGGGAAGTCTACAGATCATTCTGCTCTGGGCAGTGGAAGTGCCGGACTGCCTGAAACGGAATCCTACCCTGGTGCTCAGGACTGCGGGCGGGGTAGCGGGGCCGGGTTGGGCGCATTCAGCCCTGGCAAGGGATGGAGTATGCAGCCAGCAAAAGAAATGGCGGACTGTTCGCTGTTTTAAAGACAAACAGGACGATACCTGCGGCTTTCAGGTGAGCAAGCGGCCTTGTTGCCTCTAACCTGCTTCCATAGGCGCAGAGCGCCGAACAGGAGCCTAACCCATATGAAGAAATCCACCCTCGCCATTGTTCTTGCAGCCTCCACCCTCACCCTGGGCCTCAAAGCCCAAGGCATGTCCACTCAGGCCATGGGTGGCGCCAACCCCCGGCCCCAGGCCATGGGCGGCGCAAATCCTCGTCCTCAGGCTATGGGTGGTGCCAATCCTCGTCCTCAGGTTGTGAGTGGTGCTGGAGCGATCTCGCAAGATACATTCGGCTCGATCGTGTCGGCTGTTTTCTCCATGTTTGGCTTTTCTTTGTAATACGCAGCAATATGGAAGCGTCACCATGAGGGCGCTGGCATGACGCTGTCAATTTGGGCATCGGTCCTGTGGGCGATGGACTTTGGTCTTAACCTAGTCCTCGTATTTGTGTTGGTCTACAGGCACCGCTACAGGACCGTGCCCTGGTTCACGCTATGGATCTCGGCAGAAGCCGTGTACACGGCTGTGCTGTTCCTGATCTCTCGCTTAGGCTCGCATGCGGCGTACGCCATGGCGTACTGGATTGCAGACTTTCTGGATGTCGTGTTGCAGCTTGCTGTGATCGGAGAGATCGCCGGGTACGTCTTCAAGCGTTTTGGGAATTGGGTGGAGGGAGCGCGCCTGCGCCTAACGCTAACGGGTATTGCTGCATTCACCTTTGCCGGCGCAATGGCCTGGTACATGAAACCTGCGGCGCAGACACGCTTGGATGCGCTCGCCGCTCGGTCCAGTCTCTTCACAACCATCCTGGTCTGCTTGTTGCTGACAGCAGTGATCGTGCTGTCGCAGCGGCTCGGCCTAGCCCTCCGAAGC
>CAXTRM010000022.1:3330-9256 GCA_964246625.1 uncultured Acidobacteriaceae bacterium | reverse complement strand
CAGGAAAGCTACGGCTTCATCCTGTGGAGTCTTGTGGCCTTTCTCACGGACAGCCTGCATGCGTACTGGGGAACCTTGGGGCACTTTACGCTGCTTGAAAACGTACGGATCACCGTGTTTCAGGCGTCGCTGATCTACTGGTGCCTTATTTTCTGGCGGCCCGAGTCAAAACGCGTTCTTCTGGAAGGTGAGGCAGAAATACAGTTACGAAAGTTAGCTTCTCAGTTACGATATGGCGAGTCGCAACACACGTCTTCGGGTGGAGCAGAGCTATGACGTACCTAATTTTGCTGTTCGCCTGCCTTTTAGGGGTGGGTGTCGTCCAGCTGCGATGGGTGTGGAAGCGCCGGAGGCGGTCTGCCAGCGACTGGAACGACCTGCTAAAACGAGCCGAGCACGTGGATCTTCAGAAGGTTCAGCTCGTGGCAGATTGCTACCTCCATCCGGAGAGGAATCCCTTCCAGCGGGAGCCCGGGGAGCTTTGGGAACTGCTGGGCGGGTTGGAAGGCATCAATCGCCTTTACCGCAATGCCGAGCTCATGCTGGAGCTGGCTACCTTTGCCGAGCAGTGGCAGCATCCCGAAGCCGCGCTGACGGCCGAACTAGTGCGCCGGGATGGTGTTCGGATCAAGCACCTAGTCACCCGCATGCAATTCAGCCTTGTTATGCGGAAGGTACATGTCTCGTTGGCCTTCGACGTTCAGGAAGCTGCGGCGACCTACTTTCTTATGCGAGGCCGCTTGTTGGGCCTTTATCAGGTCTGCCACATTGCAAGGACACCAGCCCTGGCAGCAGCTTTGTAGTCGAAACTTACCTCAGTATCGCAGGCGCCGAGAACGCTCATCCTGAGAGGCCGCAGCAGGCTGATCCCCGGATTTAGTCTTGCACCAGGGCGGCAGCAGATCGGGGAGCTATGCTGGAAGCGCCCACTCCAGAGCTCCATGGCGCAGCGTCCGGCACCGGACGTAGCGCATCAGGAATATATTTTCGAAAGCCGTTGCGGCCACCGCGTTTGGCTTCATATAAAGCAAGGTCGGCTGCCTTGTACAGATCATCTTCCCTTCTGAGTTGCGGATCTGAGACAGCCATCCCAATGCTGCACGCGACATGAAGTGTCCTGTCCTGAAAGGGTATCGGAGCGGAACAGTGCTCAAGCACGCGGCGGCAGATTGTCTCGACCTGCTCCGCATAGAAAGCCGCAGCATCGAACAGTACTGCGAATTCATCCCCGCCGAGCCGGGCGACCAGGGCCTCCTCAGGCACGGCTTCTTGCAGCCGGTTCGCGGTGGCAGTCAGGACAACATCACCCGCATCGTGGCCGTGGGTGTCGTTCACCGCTTTGAAGCGATCCAGATCCACGAGCAGAAGTACCGAGTGCACCCCAAGTTGGCACCGATGGCGGATCTCTTCGCTGAACTTGCGCCGGTTCGGAAGGGAAGTGAGTTGATCCTGGTAGGCGATATCAGCCATCCGGTTGTAGTTTTCGCGCAGTTCGTTCGTTTGCTGATCCACGATCTGTTGCAGGTGGGCTTTTTGCGCCAGCAAGGCTCTCATCCGAAGCCGCCACACTGCAGGAATCAGAAGAAGACCTGCAAGGCAAAAGCCTACAAGCGAGTACCAACGCTGCCACCAGGGAAAAAGGATATGAAAACGTACTTGGGCAGGACTGGAATTCCAAAGGCCGTCTCCGCTTTGTGCCTGCACTTCGAACAGATGTTCACCGGCCGGCAAAGCCTCAAACTGCACGCTGTGGCCCTGTGTCTCTACCCAGCCTCGACTGTAGCCCGACAGCCGGTAACGGAAAGCTGCGGGCGGGTTCGCAAAGTCCAGGCTGGCGAAATGCAGACTGATCTCCCGTTGCGTATACGGTAAGCTCGGTTCCTGCGTGGGCGACCATTGCCGAGCTCCTGTATGTATGTCCGTAACGACCGTGTGCGGCTGCTGCTTGTAGAACGCCTCTTTTGTGGGGCTAAACCGACTCATTCCTTCCGAGGTCCCAATCCAGATACCCTCGTCGTCATCGGTGTCCAGGGAGTGGCTGTTCGCGTCATCCCAGATCAGGCCATTGCTGCTGTCGAAGTGCCTCCAACGACCCTCCTCGAGCACATCGGCTCCGCGATCACTGGTTGCCCAAAGATTCCCTTGCCGGTCGAAACTCAGGGCATACACAACATCGGAGGAAAGCCCCGCGCCCTTGGTGATCGTGATTCCTTGGAGGTGATCTCCTTGTCGCTCAAAGCGGCTGATCCCAAGCGCATCCCGGTACGCAACCCAGAGCACACCGTCTTTCTCTGCGAGCACGTCCAGATCCTTGGCGACAAGACCTTCGTGCTCCTTGAAGCTCATCCATCGCCCTTGGAACAACATAGAGAGACCTTCCGAGCTTGCAATCCATACAGCCCCAGCTCGGGTCACAAGCACGTCACGGAAAATCGCATCTGCTGTTGTAGAGGGGATCGACAGACGCGTGAAACGCAGGTGCTGGCCGGCTCGCTCCAAACGATCGCTGCGGAACACGCCCTTGCTTCCCACCACCCAGAGACGATTCTCGTGGTCGACTGCGGAAGCCGAGATTCTGCCACGGAGACCGGCTTCGGATCCGTACACCCGCAAAATGCTACCTGCGGTGGAGAGTTGGGTAACGCCGCCAGGGTCCGTGCCGACAAAAACATCGCCCGTGAAAGCAGGTTCAATCGAGAGAACGCGGTCGGAGGGCAGCCCTGTTCTGGGCGTGATCGAGTGTGTTGGCCGCCCATGTCGATCAAAGATGGTAAGGCCAGCACTGGTGCCTGCCCAAAGCGCTCCATCTCCTGCACGTCGAATGGCCCACACGCTGTTGTTAAGAAGGCCGTTCTCCCGCTTCCAACTGGACCATTCTCCCTGACCCAACCGCCTCAGCAGACCTCCGCCCGACATCCCGAGCCACAGGTTACCCTCGCGGTCCACAAGCAACGGACCTACGGCGTCGTCGGAAGCGCCGTGACCGGTGCTCAGCACCGACCGTCGCTGTTCCTCAAAGGACACCGCTCCGGAGAGTGTGCTAACGAAAACATGTCCGATACGATCAACGGCGAGGTGCGGCTCGGGATCGTGCTCCACACCTGAGGATCGATCAGCAAAAGCAGATGTGCGGGCATACCGTTCGAAGAGTCGTGTGTCGCTTCGTACCCAAAGGTTGCCGGCACGGTCTTCCAGAAGGGCCTGCCAGTTATCTGCTGGAAGTCCGGGGGTGGCCTGCATCACCTCCGCTGCGCCAAGATCCTTGCGCCAAAGCCGCCCAGAGCGACTGAACAGCAGCGAGGTCCCGTGAATCAGAAAACTTTGAAGCTCCCCGGATGCGACTACCGTGCAGGTGGGTCTGTCTTCACCGTGGGTAAGACACTTGAGCAGTTGGGAGGGACGAAGGAGGTAGAGGTTTCCTGCAGGGTCGAACGCCATCTGCCTGATGTCGCTTAAGGCCGGTTCGGGCCAACTGCGGACGTACATAGAGTCCGATCGGTCGAAGCGGGCCAAGCCTCCGGTGGTGGCAACCCATAGTTCCCCCGACTGCGCACTCTGTACCACTACATGGACTTCCGTGCTCGGCAGCCCATTTGTGTGGCCGTACTCGCGGAAGTGCGAACCGTCGTAACGAAACAGCCCGTTATCGGTACCGACCCAAAGGAAGCCGACGTTGTCCTGCAGCAGAGCGTGCACGTTCAGGTTTGCTAGACCATCTGTGTTGCCGTACTGCTTGAATTGTTGCTGCTGCGCCGGGAGCTGGTTTGCAGAGGAGAAAAGCAGCAACCACCAACAAAGGAGAGCGCGGATCGGCTGTACCCCTGGCGCTCTCAAGTTCCCTCCGCACTGAAAACTTTGTAGATGTCAGTATCCTGAATGTCCTCGCTATTGTGACTACCTCATACGAGCTAGAGCCCTACCCCAATTGAGGTTCAAGGGGCCGTTCTGTCCCAATCTGGGTCAATCAGGAATGAAAGTAGAGGCCCCGGAGATAAACTCCGGGGCCTGGGTTCAGCAAAAATTCTTACTTTGGGGCCGGGCCACGAACGACCTGTGCCAGAGCGCCCGTGTCGAGATGACGCGCAAAGGCCGCCTTGACCTCCGGTGCGGTCAGATTGATGTAGCGCTGAGCCGCACGGGTGGGCTCGTCCAAGGGAAGCCCGATCTCAGCACGGGCCAGGATGGCCCCCGCGACTGCCTCCTCGCTGGATTCCTGCAAGGTGATCGACCGCAGCAGCAAGGCTTTGGCCTGGTGCAGTTCCCCTGAGGAGACCTCTTCGGTACGCATCTGGTTCAGGTCGCGTTCCACCAGGGCACGCGCTTTCGACACGTTCGCGGGATCGCAGCCGTAATCGACTGTGTAAGTGGAGCGAGTCCTGTCAGCGCTCAGCCCCACATCGACCGTGTACACCAGTCCGCTCTGCTGGCGAAGATCGTGGTACAAGCGCGTCGCGTAGAAGCCGCCGCCAAGGACGTGCGTTCCGAGTTGAAGGGGGTAGTAATCCGGGCTGAAGCGATTTAGGTCAAGGTGCTCGGCCAGCACCACGGTATCCTGCACCTGCTGTGCATCCGGCACGGCCTGCGCAGATGCCTTGTTGACCGGAACCGCCATGAGGTTTGTTTCAGGCTTGACGCCGGTGGCCTTCCAGCTGCCGAATGACTTCTCGACAACCGAACGTGCCTCCTCCGGGGAGATGTCCCCGATTACCACGACGGTCGTCAGGTCCGGGCGTACCGTGGTGCCGTGGAACTGCTTCACGTTGTCCAGCGTAACTTTCCCGATCGTGTCGGGTGTGGCCTGCCGCAGAGTGGGGTCATTCGGCGGAACCAGGGCCGTTTCCAGCGCGTGATTGAACTTGTAGCCGGGGCTTTGGAGGTTGCCGGCTTGTAGTTCCACACTCTGCTGTTGAGTGACTTTGAAGGCGTCGGCCGGCAGAGCCGGATGAAGCTCATTGTCAGCCAGCAGTTCCACTCCGCGGGCAAAGTTTTCCTTGAGCACGCTCAGGGAAAAGCGAGCACCTGCGTTCACATTCGCCGCGATATCATCAAGAGCCTTTTGGAAGGCAATACGGTCCAGGCTGGTAGTTCCATAGCTGTAGAGCTGATCCAGAAGATCGGAAACACCTTCCTGCCCCTGGGGCGTTTGCAGGTCGGAGTTGGTTTTGACTGCACCCTCCAGCGTCACAGTGGGGCTGGTATGGTCGGTGCGCACAATCAGACGTATGCCGTTCGGCAGCGTAACGTCGCTCGGTGGGGCAAGGGGGGTCGGCGTCTTCAACTGCTGCAGTTGGGTGGCAGCCCAGTCCGGCAGCACAACGGGTTTGGTGGGCGCGCTAGTCGGCTTTTCGCTGCCGCCAAAGCCGGTTTGGGAGATGGGCTGACCGTTGGGCGCGGGCTTCAGGATCGCTGTGATGGTTGGAGCATGCAGAAGGTACTGCTTGGCGACCCGGTTCACATCTGCAACAGTCACCTTGCGGATGGCGTCGACATCCTCCTCCGGCGAAGTGCGGCCTTCCGCTGCCAGCGCGTTCGACCAGGTATTTGCCAGCCCTGGAATAGAGTTGCGCTGGAACTGAGCCTGCGAGATCTCCGCGAGCTTGGACGCCTGCACGAGGTCGGCGGGAACGCCACTGGCCGCATACCTGTCTAGAATGCCGCGCATCTCCGTCATCGGGGCGTTTACGTCCGCGCCCGCCGGTACCGCGACAAATCCGAAGCCCACACTCGCCTTGGGATAACTTTCAACCGATTGAAACTGCGAGGCAAGGGCGTGTCCTGCGGGCACCATGGCGTACAGGTCTCCCCGCTGGCTGGAAAGGACATCGGCAAGGATGGTTGCCGCGGCGAAGTCCGGTGAGTCGGTTCCGGGCAGCCGGTAGGAGACAAAGCCAAGCACATACGGCAGGTTGCTATCGAGGGTGAAGCT
>CAXTRM010000022.1:1014-3320 GCA_964246625.1 uncultured Acidobacteriaceae bacterium | reverse complement strand
GTGTCCGCCTTCACCGGCTGCAGGTCAATGGCCGGGTGCGCTGGAAGCGGGTGGCTCGGGATCGGCTCAAACAGCTGCCTGATGCTGCTCAGCGTCGCCTCGGCGTCAACGTCTCCAGCGATAACCATGATGGCGTTGGCGGGCGTGTACCACTGCCTATAGAAATTGCCCAGCATCGCCGCGGTAGTCTTGTCGAAGCTTTCTTTGGTTCCGAGTGGATCTGTGGCGTACGGCGTGCCGGCAAACATCGCCGTGTTCAGGCGGGTCAGGAACTTATAGGTGGGGTTGGACAGGTCGCGGGCGACCTCCTGCTCGATGGCACCGCGTTCCTGGTCCCACTCGGCCTGTGCGTTGTCGGCACCTCGCAGGCAGGCCGCCTGTGCCTGCAGCGCCACCCCGAGATCCCCTGCGGGAATTGTGGCGTAGAACTGCGTGATGTTCTGCTGCGTGTCCGCATTGTTTTCACCGCCAAGTTGGGCGTAGATGGCCGCTGTCTGGTCCGCGCTCATGCCGGTGCAGCCGCGAAAGGCCATGTGCTCTTCCGCATGCGCCATTCCCGGGAACCCGGTGGGGGTTTCATCCCCGCCAACCATGAAATTGGTTTCCACGGTCACCACAGGCGCGAGCGCATCACGAACGATTACCACCCGCATGCCGTTGGCCAGCGTGGCGCGCGTTACATCCGGACGCGTAGCTGCAGGCGTGAGCGGCGCTTTGGGTGGCTGGGGTGTTTGAGCCTGGACGGCGATCGCAAGGGCAAAGGTGAGCGGGGCAAGGCGGGATGGCAAGGGCACGCTTATGAGACTCCGGTCTGCACCCCATTGTCTCAAAACGCCTAAACCCGGTTTGGCTGGACGAAACGCACGCACCGTACGGGACGCGCCCCCTGTCGCGTTTTCAAATAGGGCAGCGCCCGCTCTGATCCTGATAATAGGAACCATGGTTGTGCGTTCTGCCTTGAGCTTGATCGGCTGGGTATACCTGTTGGTTGGGCGCGGGCGCTTTTGGCGTTCAGGCCCGGTTCTTCCACCACCACCTGTCATGGCAGCGCCTGTACGGGTGGGCGTTGTTCTCCCGGCGCGTAACGAAGCGGAGCACATTGCGGCAACCATGGACTCTCTTCTGGCGCAGGAGCTTGCAGGTGAGCTCCGGCTCGTGCTCGTCGATGACAACAGTCAGGACGCGACCGCAACCCTTGCCCATGCCTTTGCGGAAAAAGACTCGCGGCTGCGTGTGGTGCAGGGCCAGCCTTTGAAGGCGAGGTGGACCGGCAAAATGTGGGCCGTCGCGCAAGGGCTGGCCCAGCCTGAGGTGCTGGACGCCGAGTATGTGCTGCTGACCGATGCCGACATCGTGCACGGCCGCGAACACCTAAATGCCTTGCTCACCCACGCGCAGCAGAACGACCTGGACCTGGTTTCGGAGATGGTGCACCTCCGGTGCCACACCTTTGCCGAACGCGCTACATTACCCGCCTTCGTGTTCTTTTTCAGATGCTCTACCCCTTTCGGCTTGTGAATGAGCCGGCAACCGATGTTGCTGCCGCGGCAGGAGGCACGATGCTGGTTTCCCAGCGAGCACTGCAAGCAATCGATGGAGTCAACCGCATCCGTGAAGCGCTTATCGATGACGTGGCGCTTGCGCAGCAGATCAAGGGCGCTGGTTTCCGCATCTGGCTCGGACATGGCGAACAGGTGATCAGTCACAGGCGATATACCAACCGGGGGGAGGTTTGGAACATGGTTGCGAGAACAGCCTATGTTCAACTTCGGCACTCACCCTGGCTGCTCGTAGGCACGAGCGCGGGAATGGTGCTGCTCTACATCGTGCCAGTGTGGGCGGGTGTTGCGGGGCGAGGTGCCGCGCGCTGGGCAGGGTTCGGCTGCTGGTTCCTGATGGCAGCTGCCTTTCAGCCGACCTTGCGGCGCTACCGGCGCTCACCGCTCTGGGGCGCTTGGCTGCCGGCAATCTCCACCTTTTATCTGCTAGCGACCGTGGCTTCGGCGCTGCGCTTCTATCGGGGGAAGGGCGGCGGCTGGAAGGGCAGAACCTATGGGCTGGCAGCTCCGCGACTTCGACTTCTACGACTTCAAGCTCCGCGACCTCAATTATGGCGGGCTCAATCTAGACCGGCTCCGCTGCCCAGAAGCGCCGACGCTGGTGCTCGGTCTGCCGCGCCTGACGTCCGCTCAGCTACCATACGAACGTGGATTCCCCAGCTCGTGCGGCTCCTGTCGACCTTCAGAACAAGCGCGTCCTCGTCGTCGGCATCGGCAAGAGCGGCATCGCCGCGGCGCATTTTCTCC
>CAXTRM010000022.1:0-1004 GCA_964246625.1 uncultured Acidobacteriaceae bacterium | reverse complement strand
GAAACCGGCTCCCACGGCCTGCTCACCTTCCGCCGCCAGGATCTTATCGTCGTTTCGCCGGGCGTGCCCATGAACGTCCCCGAGCTGACCCAGGTACGTGCTTTGGGCATGCGGATCCTCGGGGAACTCGAATTGGGGTCCCAGTTTCTACAAGGCGACATCCTGGCCATCACCGGCTCGAACGGCAAAACCACCACCACCTCGCTGCTGGGCGAGATCATGGCTGCCTCCGAGCGTGCCACCCTGGTAGGCGGCAACATCGGTTTGCCGATTGTCGACATGGTTCCGGCGTCCACCCCCGAGAGCGCCAACGTCCTCGAGGTTTCGAGCTTTCAGCTGGAAACCATCGAGAGCTTCCGTCCGCATATTGCCCTGGTGCTCAACATCACGCCAGACCACCTCGACCGCCACGGCGACTTCCAAACCTACGCCGCGGCCAAGGCCCGCATCACCGAGAACCAGACCGCCGCCGACTTCCTCGTCCTCAACGCTGACGACAAGCCCACCCAGATGGTGGCCGCCAACACCAGCGCGCAGATCTTCTGGTTCAGCCCCAGCCGCCAGGTCAAGCAGGGAAGCTTCGTCCACGGGGACGGCCTCTACTTCCGCCCTGCCGAAGGCAGGGAGCCGGAGCCGATCATGCCCACCGCCGAAATCCCGCTGCCCGGCGCGCACAACGTCGAAAACGTCCTCGCCGCGGTCACCGCCGCCCGTCTTGCCGGGGTTCCAGCCGAGGTCATCCGCCGCGCCGTAGGCGCCTTCAAGGCCGTCGAGCACCGCCTCGAGTTCGTGCGCGAGCTTGGGAACGTTCGTTACTTCAACGACTCCAAGGCCACCAACGTCGACGCTACCGCCAAGGCCATCGCCGCGTTTCCCGGGGGGCTCCATGTCATTCTCGGCGGCAAGGACAAGGACTCCGACTACACCACGCTCGCGCCGCTACTCCGCGATCGGGTCAAGACGGTCATCACCATTGGTTCCGCCGCCGACAAAATCGCTTCCGC
>CAXTRM010000021.1:20990-24155 GCA_964246625.1 uncultured Acidobacteriaceae bacterium | reverse complement strand
CTCCATGAATCCCACTTTGCAGGAGCCGATAAGCGCCTCGGCCCTGGCACGCGTATAGCTCACCATTAGGCTGGTAGTCATCACAAAAGCGACAAGACAGACGTAAAAGTACCGGTTCCCACGCGCGTAGAACACCAGGAGCCCGAAAAAAAGGGCTACATCCGAGTAGCGGTCTAGAACAGAATCAAAAAAAGCGCCAAAGACTGATACCTGATTGGTCTGCCGCGCTACGCGGCCATCGACCATGTCAAAGAGGCCGGCTCCGATGATCACCAGGCCCGCGTAGAGGAACATACGTACGTAGTTTTCAGCACGCGCATACCCGAAAAACAGGGCAGCGACAACGTTAATCAAGAGCCCTAGGAAGGTGAGGGTGTTAGGGGAAATGCGCGACAACGCGAGGCCGTTTACGATCCTTTGAAGCAGCCAACCGCTGCCTTTGCCGAAAGCACTTGTCCAAGTCATCGTAAAAAGATCGCCTGCAGAGCAGGCGCTCCGGACGAAACTTGAATAGTTTACGCGACTGAATTTCACGCCGCGGTACATGGGTCAACTTCCACACGCCATTTGCATCCAACTAAGGGAACGCTGACGAAGAGCGCTGCCCGGGTGAGCCCGGACGAAAGGATTCGAGAATCATGGCAGATAAGAAGACGATGGAGCCGACCTCGGTAAAACGAATGTATAAAAACCGGGTTGCCCTTCCGGATGACACCAAGACCAAAGTTGTGGAGGTGATGCAGGAAAAGCTCGCCGCCGCGCTCGACATGTACACGCAGGCAAAGTATGCCCACTGGAATGTCAAAGGCATGAACTTTTACCAGCTTCACCTTGTCTTTGACGCCACCGCTAAGGTCATCTTTAAGCAGATCGACCCAATCGCGGAACGGATTACCCAACTTGGTGGAGTAGCCAACGGAACCGTCCGTATGGCTGCAGCAAACTCGCCAATCGCGCCATACAAGGTCGAATCGGTCACAGGTCCGGAGCACCTGGAAGCTTTGGCAAATGCCTTGGGCACATACTGCGCCGCTCTACGCGATGCATCGGACAAGATCGATGATCTGGACGATGAGCCCACCTCGGACTTCTTTAAACAACTTGTGGTCGAGGCTGAAGAGGAACTCTACTTCATCGAGTCACACCTCGAAGCCGGCAACGTTCAGTAAACATTCGGGGTTCTATCACAAAAGGGCCGGAGCCTAGCTCTGGCCCTTTGTGCTGTTTCGTGCTTCACACTTGAATCTGTGTAAGCACCGGACCTTTGGTGAACTCTGCTGGTCATCTGATTCTTAATTCATGGACTCCCACTCGGACCGTGGAATGCTCGTACACTAGGCGCGATGCCTACTGCTTCATCCCGGAGACCGGCAACGACCCTAACCACTGTTCTGCTGCTCTGGTTTACGTTCTACGGCAGCTTCACACTCGTTCATCCAGCACTGCTCGACGATGCTGATTCGGTACATGTTGAGGTAGCGCGGGAGATGCTTTTGCGGCATGATCCTGTGACACTCTACGCCAATGGCGTCCGCTACCTCGAGAAAGCGCCACTACACTATTGGCTTATGGCGCTCTCCATGGGCGGCGCCAAACTCCTCGGGGCCCACCAGCCCTGGATTTACGCTACAGCAGCGCGTCTCCCTTTGGCGCTAGCCGTACTGGGTTTGGCGCTCGTTGTAGAAAGCTTTGCACGCCACCTGTTTTCTTCAACACGCGCAGGTTTGTATGCCGTTCTCATCCTTCTATCGAGCTTCGGTGTCTTCATCTTCACCCGGATCACCATCCCCGATGTCTTTGTGTGTCTTTGGATAACGACAGCAATCTATCTTTTCTGGCTAACCGAAATGCTGGATGGTACGCTGCAGTACTCAGTCGGGACAAACCAGCTACGTAATCTCTGTTGGGCCTTTTCAACCATATGTGCGTTGAATGTCTTGACGAAGGGACTGATAGGGGTCCTGTTCCCCGTAGGCATTGTCTTGTTGTACCTGCTTGTGACGCGAGGCAGACAGAGAGCGGTGCAGCGTCTCCAGTTGCTATACCCAGTAAGTTCTTTGCTGGTTTTCCTCCTCATTGCTGCACCATGGCATCTCGCGGCGGGGTTTGCGAATCCGACGCAGGGCCGTCCGACCTCGTTCCTGTGGATCCAGGATGCCAGCTCAGCTCTGCCCTGGGGTCACTGGCAGATACCTCTCCCAAATAAGGGCAACGTACGCGGATGGTGGTGGTTCTACTTCATGAATGAGCACCTGCTGCGCTACCTCAATCTTCGCATTCCGCGCGACTATGACACGGTACCGCTACGGCTGTTCTGGGGTCTTTGCTTTGTATGGTTGATGCCGTGGTCTGCTTTTGCTTTCAAAGCTGCAGGATTGGCTTTGCCGGTTCGCTCCAGCAAATGGCGAAGGCAGTTCCAACGGCACGACCTGCACCAAAAGCAACGCGGACGGTTGCTCTTGGCGATCTGGGTCGCGTTCGTGCTGCTCTTCTTTTCACTCTCTACGCGACAGGAATACTACGTTCTACCTGCACTTCCGGGCATGGCACTCCTGATTGCCGGCTGGCTCCATTACGGGCTCACCAACTCGGCAAAAACTCCCGATTGCAAGAGGGCCGGGCGGCGGAGCTTTGCCGCTATTGCAGTTACAGGCGGAATGGCCGGCGCACTTTGCCTGCTGCTTCTGCTCTACACAGGGCGACCAGACGCCTCGACGGACCTCGCGCAACTTTTAAGCCAGAACCCGGGTGAGTATGCCCTCAGCTTCGGCCACTTCTTGGACTTGAATGCGAAGGCCATGAGCCTCTTCCGCACACCTCTTGCTATCACCGCAGTTTCCCTTGGACTTGGCTGGCCCTTGGCGTGGCTTCTCCAATCGGGCAGAGTGACTAACCGTCGACCGCGCTCTTCCGTCCATCTCTCCGTTTTAGCCCTTGCTGGAAGCACCTTCAGCTTTTTACTGGCCGCGCACCTGGGTCTGGAGACCTTCACCCCGGTCTTGAGTTCTGCTCAACTGGCCTTCGCCATACAGGCGAAGCTTCGCCCGGACGACTTAGTAGTTCTGCATGGAGAGTATGAAGCTGGTTCGACACTGGGCTTCTATCTCGGACGGCCCACCAGTTACACCGGCTCCGCTCGCAAGGTGCTCAATCCACTGCACATCT
>CAXTRM010000021.1:13168-20980 GCA_964246625.1 uncultured Acidobacteriaceae bacterium | reverse complement strand
GGTCGAAGCTCTAATTTGTGGTACGGCTCCTTCTTCTCGGACGCGCCGGCCATCTTTGAAACCTCTGAGACGCTGGCTGCCCAGTGGAATGGGCCACACCGTATCTTCCTGTGGCAATCGTTGACGAACCCGCCAAACATGCTGCCGGCTTTACCTGGCCCCATATATGTAATTGCGCGAAGCGGCGGCAAGGAAATTGTGAGCAACCAAAGGTGAACCAGTGTAGATCTAGAGCATCTCCCAGGAAGGCGCACTATTTTCTGGGGTGGAAACGCTACGATGTCCGCCTCTCTTGCCAACCCACACCCGAGACCGACCCCTCCGCCCATGCCTATTGACCCGAAAGAGCTTCGTCATGTCCCCCTTTTTTCGCTTCTCGACGAAGATGAACTTGCTGTGCTTGCGCAGCAAGTTGAACTTCGTGATTTCGCTCCACGACAACGTATTTACCGGATCGGCGAAGCTTCCAGTAACGCGTTTATTGTTTTAAGCGGTTGCGTTCACGTCACATCGGTCGATCAGGATGGGCAGGAAATCCTATTTAGTGAGCCAAAACATGGCGATTTCTTTGGGTTCGCGTCCATGCTCGACAAGACGCCGCACCAGACTACCGCTGTTGCCATCGACCCAACTGTTTGCGTCGAGATCGATCGCCACGATCTTGCGGAGTTGTTCAAGCGCAAGCCGCTGGCCGGTCTTGATCTGTTGACGGTAGTGGCTCGCGAGATACATACGACACAGCAACTGGTCCAGGGTCGCTCGGCGCGTAACCCGAACGAACTGATTGATGAGCGTGAAACCTTTGGGGAGCGCATTGCAGATCGCGTAGCGTCGTTTGGTGGATCTTGGACCTTTATCATCACCTTTGCAGTCGTGCTCACGGCCTACACGGCCATTAACGTCACACTAAAAGGCCGTGCTTGGGACCCTTATCCCTTCATTCTTCTCAATCTCTTTCTGTCCATGCTCGCTGCTATCCAAGCACCTGTGATCATGATGAGTCAGAATCGCCAGGACTCGCGCGACCGGCTTCGCTCCGAACTCGACTTCGACGTCAACCGTCGTGCAGAAAGTGAGATCCAGGCATTGTCGCGCAAGCTGCACTTACTTCAGGACAAGCTGGACGACCTCGATGACCAGATGCGCCTGTCACGTGCACCGCACAATCCTGAGGACTTACCGGCAAACCACAATGTGTCTCTTTAAAGAGCACGTATCCTCTCCACTTCGCGTACGTGGTGCCGCATCAGCTCTCCGCCAGCTCGCAAAGGAACGCTCCACAAATTCTTGGCGGGTTGTTCCTACTCTGAGATGGGTCTCAGCGTGCCCCGGCGCAGGTGAAAGCGTTCACCACGCCAGACTACGACATCCGAGGCGTAGCTCCACGACCAGAACAGGAGCCCGAAGAGATCGCGTAAAGGAATGAACAGAGCATCGCGAAGTACTTGTCCATCTCGCAGCAGACCTACCCCAACATTCAAGGCAACCAACATACGCACGAGCAATGCCACACTGAACAGACTCAGACTCCATAGAGCGAAGCCACTTGCCACGATCGTCGCGAAAGACCATGGAAGGACGAAGGTGAAAATCAGGCCGAGATAGCCTGCACGACGGGAATCTCTCGTGGAGCGCGACCAGCGGAGTTGATGTTCGGTGAACCCACGGAACGTATAGGCCGGTACGCTTGTTGCGACCACCTCACGAATCAGTTCAACGCGGTAGCCGCTTTGGTGGAGCCGAGCACCCATCTCGTAATCATCCCCGAGTTGATCCGTTAAGGCTTCGAAATCGCCCATGGCATGGAGGGCCTTCTTCGTCGTTGCCAGGGTAGACCCAAGACCGAAGCGCAAACCGCCTTCCAACCAACGCGCTGCAAGCACACCGGGGATGAAGTCTGTGGAGATGCCAAGTGCTTCCAGACGAGACCAGATCGTCTTGTCAGCCTGTCCGACGTAGGGAGCGGTAACTAAGCCGAGCGGTCTCTCTTCAGGACTTGCCTTGATGCAAAAGGGTGTCATCACCTCAGCGAGATAAGTGGGGGACACAAGAATATCGGAGTCATTAACAAGAACGTGCTCAAACCTTGCATGTGGCAGCATCTGGGCCAGGCTCGACACCTTTCCATTAGGTCCTAGCCTTTGTAGGCACTCGATGACTTGTATCGGTACATGCGGAAACTCGACTCGAAGACGCGCTATGGCGGCGACAGCGGGATCTTCGAGGGAAGATACACCAAACAGGATTTCAAAAGGGCCTGTGTAGGTTTGTTGGCAATGACTCGCGAAACCCGCATACTGCCGAGGGTCCACCCCACGCAACGGTTTCAGAAGCGATACCCCTGGTGCAGATGTGTCAAGGCATTGTTTCGAATGTCTACTCGCAGCATGGAACTGGCGCAGACTCCAAAGCACCAGCAGGTGGTACCCAATGCCGCAGAAAGTCAGCAGGGCGGTAAGGAGGGGCACAGTGCGAGAGAAAAGGTTCACAATTGCTCTAGTTTAGTGAACTGGCCCGCGAGCGCTTGAGCGAGCCTCCTCGATGCATTGCGAGCCCGTACGCAGCAGCCCTCAGGGTGCGACGAAGCATTCTGCCGTCATCCCATACACCACATTGCCGCTCAGTCCACCAAGGTGGGGGAAGGGGGTTCGCTGTTGCGGTGAGGGTACGAAGCCAACAGCCGAAATGGCTAAAGATTTAGTAGCAGCGTTCAAATCACTCCACTCAAGGTCCCGACGAACAGTCCTTTGCTCAAAGATCGTTTGTGCATCATTGCCTTCGATGTGAGATTGATTTCCTAGCTGCGGATCAGGCTGACGTACCTAGAGCGAAGTATCCTCCATTTCGCGCTCTAAGCTGTTTAGCAACTTATTTGCGGGTAGCAGTTACCAAGGAGAGAAACTAAAAGTGTGCCTCGAGGAGTGCGCTTCAGCAGTACACTCGCCAAATGCCAACCACTTCTGAATACCAGCACGTTGTGTTCCCCGGTAAGATTGCCGAAACTTCCGTGCTCGTGCAAGAGGGCTGGTCGGCTGACGCTGCAGAGGAAGCCTTCCGTCTACTTGAGGGCCGTTGGAAGATGCTGATCCTCTTCCACCTTTCTCACCGCGGCAGTATGCGCTTCTCTGAGTTGGAGCGAGCCATGCCTCTTGTGTCTCAGAAGATGCTGATCCAACAACTTCGCGACTTGGAGGCCAAAGCGATCATAGAGCGCAAGGTGCACCGCGAAGTTCCTCCTCGGGTCGAGTACTGCCTCACCGACCTCGGCTTGGCATTGCGCCCTGCCCTGCACGGCTTGGTGCAATGGGCTACGTTCCGTAAACAACGACCGCTTCAGGAGTGCTAAGGTCGTCTCGTGACTGCCCCGTAGCACCGTCACTGAGGTCGATACTTCCTGTCACGAGTCCCCCGTAAGCCGCCTCAAAGTTACTTGGTCCTTCTGACCACCGAAATACTTGCCGAGTGCAAACGTAAAAACGTCATCTTGAGGAGAAAGCCTGACAGCGACCTCACCGAATAAAGTCATGGAAGAACAGAACTTCAGATCGTCTGGGTAACCAAAGATCTCTCTGGCTGAACGGTCACGTACATCGTTCACAAGCACGGTGCAGTGGCGAAGACGTGCCCCCAGCAATGGATGTTCAAGATACGCGCTGGCTTCCTTCAATCCGCTCAGGGCGAAGCGCTGAGCCATCGCACTCGAACCTAGACCCGCAATTTGGGGAAAGATGAACCACATCCAATGAGACTGCTTGGCCCCCGCGGCAAGTTCGGCAGAGGCTCGCGCGAACGTGGGATCCTGCGCGGTCACAAAGCGACTAAGGTGAAATGGATCTGTGTCCTTCATGCGTCACGTACGATGCTGGATTAGCCCGGAGGGTGTTGCTTTGCCTCAAGGCAAGGAGCGGGTGATATGAAGGGCTACTCGTAACGTAGGGCGTCGATAGGATTCAGCGTTGCGGCTTTCCAGGCAGGATAGATCCCGAAGACAAGACCGATGCCGCAAGAGCACAGAAGGGCCGCGACTACCCACATCATGCCGACTTGAGCACTGATTACGAGCTTGATGCCGAACGATAGCAACGATCCCAGGAGTACTCCCAGAACACCGCCCAAGGCGCATAGAACAACGGCTTCGACCGTGAACTGGAGCAAAATGGTGCCGCGTGTGGCCCCGATCGCCTTACGAACACCAATCTCCCGGGTACGCTCCGTAACCGAGACAAGCATGATGTTCATAACACCAACGCCACCGACCATCAACCCTACCGCGCTTAGACCGATCATGAGAAAGAAGAGGCTACCTGTAATCTGCGACCAAAGCTTTGTGAGGGAGTCAGCCCCGGAGATAACGAAGTTGTCATCAGCGTCGTTGTGCACCTTACGACGTCGCCGTAAAAGATCGCGAATCTCATCTTCAACAAGGGGCCGATTTTTTTGATCGTCATACTTCAGCCAGTAGTCCAGCACCTCGGGGTGTAGTTTTCGGAAGGTTGTCACAGGCATGTTGACCAGATTGTCCTGGGGATTTTTGCCACTCCCGAACGCACGCTTTTGCTTTTCCATGACTCCAATGACGGTAAAGGTCCTGCCCTCGATTTGGATCTCCTTCCCAATTGGATCCTCACCCACGAACAGGCTTTCCGCTGTATCAGCACCAAGCAGCGTGACGTCAGCGGCACGGTCCTGATCGGACTGAGACAGGAAACGGCCTTGAGCGACCTTTTGGTCGTACACTGTGGCATTAGCAGCAGAGTCGCCGGCGATAATCAAGTTTTCAGCCTTGTGCTGGCCATACTTGGCCGTTCCCTTGCTGGATCCGAAAACTGACGGGTTCTGGTAACGCAAACTCGGCGCAGCCGCAACGACGTGGGGCAACTCTCCAATCGCGTGTGCGTCCTCGGTGGTCAGGTACTTGCGGGAAAGCATCTCCGTGGTAGGTCGCTGATTGATAAAAGGTAATCGGGTGACCCACAGGATATTGGTCCCGAAAGACTCTACCAATGCAGAAACGTTGTTATTCAAGCCGTTGATGACCGATGAGATCAGAATGACGGTCATCACGCCAATGACTATGCCAAGGATCGTCAGACCGGAACGGAGCTTGTTGGCCCGGAGAGTATCAAGTGCCATGCCGATTGCTTCGCGCTGTTGCGAAATGGCTGCCATTTTAGAAGTCACTCCGTAGGGCAACAATCGGATCGAGGTTGGCGGCCTTGCGTGCCGGATACACTCCAAAGAAAATGCCCACAGATGTGGCGACAAAAAGCCCGGCAAAGATGCTCCAAACGGCAAGGCTGGACGGGAATCCGAGAAGAGCCGTAATGCCCTCAGCCGCTCCAACACCGACAACCACTCCAATAAACCCGCCCACTAGGGACATGGTGCCCGATTCCATGAGAAATTGCAGCAGAACGTCAGCCCGGCTGGCCCCCAGGGCCTTACGGACGCCAATCTCCCGGGTGCGCTCGGTCACACTGACCAGCATGATGTTCATAATCACGATGCCACCGACCACCAGCGAGATCGCAGCAATGCCAACAGCGACCAGTTCAAAGGAACTTGAGAGCTGAGACCATAGGGACATCAGGCTGTCGCTCGTTTCTACCGTGAAGCTGTCGTCTGCCCCGGGCCGGTCATGACGCAAGCCCCTCATGATCAAGCGCACTTCATCGATAGCGCGGTCCATGCTGGCCCCTACGCCCGCTCGCACGGCGATATTGATTGTCTTTGTACCGCCATATGTCTTTTGATAAGCCGGCAAGGGAATCGCGACATAATCGTCCTGGCTTTGACCGAGCGTCTTGCCCTGCTTTTCGCCTAGCCCAATCACCGTATACGGAACGCCATCGACCCGGATCTCCTTACCTATAGGATCTGCATCCTGGAACAGGTTCTCTTCAATGTCGGTGCCGATAATGGCGACGTGTGCCGCATGATCCTCCTCTGACTGAGCAAACGACCGTCCTTCCGTGATGTTCATGTTGGTCATTTCCGGCATAAAGGTGGTGTATCCACGAATTTGCGTGCCGGTACTATTTTGCCGACCCACGACAACCTTGCCAGCGGTTTGTGCGTCGGCTCCGACCTGCTGGCAGCTTCGGCAACCGGCTACTACAGCGCGGTAGTCGTCTATCGTAAGGACCTTGCGCTTGTTGTACTTCAGGTACTCCTCAAAGCTCGTGATCACGCTGGGCATCTGTTGCACACTGAAGATGTCAGCGCCAAACGTGTTGATCTTGTTGGCGACATACCTGTTCGCACCGTTGACCAGAGTCACCACCGCAATCACACTCGCGACGCCGATGACCACACCGAGCAGAGTGAGCACGCTACGAAGCTTGTTGGCCCAAAGTGAAGCTAAAGCCATCCGAAATGCGTCTTTTTTGTCCATTCACAGGTACGTAGATCAGTTTACTCGCCCAAGCCACATGCTGGTTGGGGTGTACGCTTCGAGCCTCTTGCCGGTTCCTTACAATGCGCCTGGCATGGTCACAGCCGTAGTTCCATGGGGTCGAGACCTTCTTCTCTGCTTTCGTCACGTCCGAGCGCTCTGCATCCAATGTCTTGAACTCCGGAGACCTTGCGCTTGCTCCAGGCTTATCTAAATCGCGTCGCCACCGCCGTCCCGGACCACGATGTCCACCAGGCCTTTGTGGCCTTCGCGGACAACCTGCTGTCTACGGGCACCGATGCTCGTGTTCGGGCACTTTTCAATCGTATGGCGAGCCGCTCCGGCATTCAGCACCGCTTTTCCGTGCTCACACCGAGCAAGGCCTCTACTGAGTTCCACATCAATGCTCACGACTTCTACAGGAGAGGGGATTTCCCTCATACCGCTCAGCGTATGAAGGTGTATGAGGATTTTGCGCCGGTACTCATGAGGCGTACTTTGGACCGGCTTGCTCTGACTGAAGCAGAGCGGCAGTCCATCACGCATGTTCTTATTACCACCTGTACCGGACTCTACGCGCCGGGGCTGGACTTCGAGGCGGTGGAGCACCTTGGATTACGCCCGGACGTTGAGCGCACAGTTATCGGATTCATGGGCTGCTACGCCGCGATCAACGGACTGAAAACGGCGCGGCACATCTTGCGCTCTGAGCCAAACTCTCGCGTGCTCATGGTGAACCTGGAGCTCTGCACACTCCACCTTCAGGAGACAGCTGACCTTGAACAGGTGCTGAGCTTTCTGGTCTTTGCTGACGGTTGCGCGGCTTCGCTTCTGTCTACGGAGCCTGCAGGGTTCGCTCTTGACAGCTTCCGTGCCGTGGTAATTCCGCAGACTCGCGAGTTGATTACCTGGAAGATTGGGGGAGTCGGCTTCGATATGCTCCTTTCCGGGCAGGTACCCTCCGCCATAGGGAAAGCTCTGGAGCAGAGCGGTGAAGAGGTAGTCTCCCTTCGCCACAAGGCAGAGGTTGCGCTGTGGGCCGTGCATCCGGGCGGCAAGTCCGTGCTGGATGCAGTGGAACGCGGACTTGCTCTTCCGCCTCACGCCCTGGATTGCTCGCGTGAAGTGCTCAATCAGTTCGGCAATATGAGTAGTGCCACGGTCATGTTCGTCTTGGAGCGGTTGCTTGCTGAAGCGCAAACGGGCCAGCGAGGTTGCGCTATGAGCTTCGGACCTGGCTTGACGGCCGAAACGATGCTCTTTCATGCCGCCTAGCCGGCCAGTGGCTGCAGCGTGTTTGCCTTGGTCTCGATGGAGACCTTTTGAAGAACATAACTGGCTTCGTGCATCCCACAAACAGACGCATGGCGACATCTACGACTACTAACCTGCCGCGGCAGGCCATTCCGCTCGACTTC
>CAXTRM010000021.1:5504-13158 GCA_964246625.1 uncultured Acidobacteriaceae bacterium | reverse complement strand
CGGCTGAACCCAGCTTTGCTTCCTGAGTGGATGGATGAACCCTGCAGCTACGAACAGTTTCGCGGTTGTGTACGGGACATCGCTGCATCGTCTCGTTTCACCCGGGCATACAAGCCGACGCTCGGTTTTCTCGCACTCGCATCGGCCCGCCGAACCAGCCTTGCTCCCTTGCAGGTCGTTGACGTTGGTTCGGGCGGAGGTGACGTGCTACGGAGAGTCGCGGTCTGGGCGCGCCATCGCCGGCTCTCCGTTGAGCTCATAGGGATCGATCTCAACCCATACGCCACACGGGCGGCAACTGAGTTCTCTGCTCACTGCTCCCGATACAGCCGGATTCACTGGCTGACAGGAGACGTGTTCACGGCTCCTGTCACACAGACACCGGATCTGGTACTCAGTTCGCTCGTGACCCATCACATGACAGATCGCGAGATTGTTCACTTCTTGCGCTGGATGGAATCAAACGCCCGGATGGGCTGGTTCGTCTCGGATCTCGTCCGTAGTGCTACTTCCTACCGCTTGTTTCGGATCGGCTCCGCTCTCCTGCGCTGGCATCCCTTCGTTCAACATGATGGATTGGTGTCGATTCGTCGCGGCTTTCAGGAGGTCGATTGGGAATGCTTGCTGCAGACAGCTGGCATACCGCTCTCCGCGGTCAGCCTACGTCGTTGCGCTCTCGGCCGCCTCTGCTTGACACGCCTTCGTTGACTTGTCGACTCGGAGCTCCACTGCCCCGGCGAAATGACTTGGGCAACACTTCCCGCGTCTCAGGCTTCCAAGCCCACCATGGATGAACCATTTGTGTCCCGAGGTGGCCAAGGCTCAATCGAGTTTGATGACTCGGCTGAAGCGAACTCTGTAGAAAGTCGGCTTAGCCTGGTACGGTCTCTGGTAGAAGACGTCGCTCACTCGGGAGAAAGCAGCTTCAGCCAGGAGATCACGATCGACGATCGAATCTGGCAGATCAGTGTGCAGCAGCGGCAGGGCTGAGAAATCCACGTTTCAGATGCCTTCGAACACCCTGGTAGTCGGTGGCGGTTTGGCCGGTACAGCATGCGCTATTCTGCTTGCGCAAGCGGATTCTCCTGTGGTTCTGCTTGAGCGAGAGGCCTCTCCTAAGCATAAGGTGTGCGGCGAATTCCTCAGTGCGGAAGCTTTGCGGATGTTGGCTGCTCTGGGCATCCACCCGGAGTTCGAGCTTGCCCCATCTATTAGCACGGTACGGTTAGCTCTAGCGAATCGCGTGATCGAGTCACCCCTTCCGTTCCTTTCGCGATCGCTGACGCGTCGGTGCCTTGACACCCTCCTGCTGGACCGAGCGGAACAGGTAGGCGTCGACGTACGGCGGGGCATCTCGGTGGAGGCGCTCACGCGAGACACGGATGGCGCATGGGAAGCTAAGCTGAGCACCGGTGGGACTCTCGTTGCCTCACAAGCCGTGTTGGCGACAGGGAAGCATGATCTGCGGGGGCTGGCCCGACCTCAAGGCATACAGGGAGACCTGGTAGCTCTCAAGATGTACTTCCATCTCCGCCCCGACCAGGCGGCTGCGTTGGGCGGGTCTGTAGAGCTCCTGCTTCATCCCCATGGATACACGGGGCTTCAAATGGTAGAAGCCAATCGCGCCAATTTGACGGCCCTGGTGCGGCGCAAACATCTTGCTCAACTGAGCGGTTGGCCAGGGTTGCTTGCTGAACTCCTTCGCACAAACGCTCATGCCGCGACACGGCTGCGGGAGGCAACGCCGCTACTCGAAAGGCCACTTGCCATCTCCTCTATCCCTTATGGATTCGTGCGGCGGGCGGCTTTGGCCGTTGATCTTTGGGCGGTCGGAGATCAGGCGGCTGTAATCCCATCCTTCACCGGCGATGGAATGTCTGTAGCGCTTTACACCGGCATACGCGCGGCGCAGGGATTGCTCAGCCATGGCGCTGCCCGGGAAAGCGCCCAAACATACCAGCAAACAGTGGGAGGAATGCTGCGCGCTCAGGTAAATCGGGCTACCTGGCTCTCCCGGGCTCTGCTGCAAGAGCCAGCGAAGCAGCTCCTCTTCTCTGCTTCAGCAGCTTGGCCCCGCAGTCTCCGTGTTGCTGCCTCTATCACCCGTCTTCCAGCCGCGGCACTGCAATCCGTTCAGCTCGATCTTTGACCGAGCGCACATGGAGAGCTGCATGCGAGGCAGAGCAAGGATGCCAAAAGCCGCAAGGGTGTCACCACCATACCGCCGATGCTTTAGGATGAGCTGAAGCCGGAGGAACCTATGCCCGCCAGTCCTGTTTGGCACCCACAAGGAGACTGCGTCCCCAAAACACTGGAGGAGCTACGTCCAGCTCTCAAAGCGCTCGCCCAAAAACGCAAGGGCAAGCAGCTAATTGCGGACAAATTCAATAAGGACCACATCTTCTCCGGCCATCGAAGACTTCCACTACCACAGCTTGCGAGCCTCCTGACCAAGTACCGCAACCAAGGCAATCTGAATAACCCAGCCGTTCCACGTAGCACTTATCTCATCTCTCTCCTCGACAAGAACGCTCAGGATGAGGTTCTGAACTGGATCGCAAGAATCGCAACCAACATGGTGACGTTCAACAACGGTCGCTGGACAATTAACACGAGAAACAGCGCCGTTACGGCTATGCATACCTACGAAGCTGCAACCATGGATGTTGCCGACTTCAAAGCCCTCAACCCGCAGGATCGCGAGACAAAATACCGCAAATGGTTGACCGTAGGGATGAAGCGGCCTGAGATTGCGTGCCAATTTGATGAAGACGGGACACCCTTGATCTACCACTTCAACTTCTGAACTTGTACCGGGCGCGCTTGCTGCTCAAAGCTGCATGTGAACTCGAATGTGTATCAGGAACTGCGGTTAGCCGTTGCAGAAACGTAGTCGCCCATTAGTGAAGTCCCTGCCAAAGGCGGAGCAAGGTGGGCGAAATCAAGGCGCTTGCAGGAGCATACCCAAGCGCTTTCGCCTGCTGGAAAGCCGCATGGGCTTGCGTATCCCGAAACGCCTGTTCCGCCGTCACATCCTTCTCCTGAAGAATCCGGTAAAGGCGAGACGCTCCCAGGTAAAACGCCGCGGCACCGCGCCACTTGGTTCCTGCATCGGCGCTTAACGGAGCAAGCTGCTGCTCGGCCTCGGCGAACTGCCCGGCATAAAACGATCGTACCGCCGCCGCAACCAGGTCCTTGTGGTTGGAGGAGCTCTGCATCTGCGCCTTTAATCGTGTTGCGCCCTCATGCGCAACATGATTCCCTGAATCGTCTGCAAGAGCGGCTGTGTAGCTGGAGAGCGCCCCTTTGAGATCACCCGACGCTTCCTCTGCTTTGCCCTTCTCGACGAGGCTTGTAGCCTGTGCGCGCCGTTTGGCTAATTGCTTCAGGCGTAAGGCTTCCTGCTCTTTCTCAGACATCACTGCGGCAGCGGCCTGCTGTTGAATGCGGACAATGCGTGCCGCCGGATCACCAGGGCCATCGCTCTTGATGCGAACCGCAGTCGCATAGGCCTTAATCGCGTCCACAAGATCATGTCGAATCTCTGCATCCGTACCCTCTTGCAGGGCACTCACATACTGCTTGATACGGCTCAGCATGGCTTGCGCGTCCTTCTTCGAGGGCCCGGATGTGACAAGGCCGGCGGCGCTTTGTGCCTGGGCGAAATCGTTACTCGCGTACCAGCGCTGAGCGTCGGCCCAGGCCTTTGCGCTGCTGTCTTCGCTGGAACCAATCACCCGAAGCCGGGATGTTCCGGAAGGCTCAGATGCTCCAAGAGGGCAACGGCCACCAAGAAGCAGCATTCCCAGTGTGACCAGGTACAAGGTACGGTGAAGCACGCTCACTGGGCTGTCTCTCCCTTCAAAATGCGAGACAGGTCGTCGTTACTCAACGGGGCAAGCTGTATAAAGCAGAGGTGATGCGCAGCGTCGATGCTGCATTGCATCTTGGAGGAGCGGCCATCAGAGGCCGCGGTCTCCACCAGGTAATTGCCTGGCTTCAGCCCCGTAAGCCGTAAAGGAGACGTCGGCTGATTCCCAGGTATCTGTATCGCTTCGCCTCCCTCAGATTGCATGCTGATCACACGACCCGCCGGACTGACAACGACCTCGGCGAAGGTAGGTTGAAACACGGGACTAGCCGGCGTTGACGGCCGATGCAGGAGAGCAAAGAGCATCACAGCCACGAGGAGCAGGCCAACAGCAGCGACCGTTGGAAAGAGCCAGGCTGGCCGGTTCTTGGCCTTCACAGAGACAGAAGGGCTCGCGCTGTTCAGAGGAACCGGTGCTACGGCCGGCGCCAGGGTAGCGATGGGTGCTGGGCTTGGAGCTACCTCAAACGGCCGAGCAACTGCTGTCGAAACTTTAGGCACTTCTACGGGAGCTGGCAGGATAGTGCTCCCGTCAAGTGCGCCTGACGGGGTAGGTGGAGTCGACGCGGTGTAGGCAGCAACCTGTTCCCGCTTGGAAGTAATATCCAGCTCAAGCGAAGCTTCCTTTTCGGGCCGATCTCCTTCCGGTTCCACGGGCAGCGTAGGGGTGATCTCCGCCCTAGCCTCCCCTGGTTCTACCGAGGCCGCCGTGGGCACTTCGGACATAGTTCCTGCGCTCTCAGAGGAGAGCGTCACGGCGGAGTCGCCCGTCGCAGCGCCTACAAAGGGTGACCGCTCTGCAGAACGGGCTACTAGGTCAACTGAATCGTCGCGGTCGGGCGTACCAGCAGCAGCATCAAAAAGGTGCTGATTCGCTTCCGATGTCGTCGGACCTCCCGATAGCTCTCCTGAAGGCTGCTCGACCGAAGGCGCGTGCGGCGACGTAGCGAACGCCGGTTCAACAACGGAGGGCGCCAGTGGATGAGACGCGATGTTGAAGGCCGGCTCTGGGCCGACCGCAGCCTCTACATCCTGATTGCTCGGCGAGGGCTCTGCTATTCCAGCAAGCATCGCGACAAGTTGTTGCTGCAGTTCCTGAAGCGGAAGGCTATCCGGCGCACGCTCCAAGGAGCGCTTCACAAGTTCCAGGGCGCGTGGGAGCTGCCCGCGCTCCGACTGGGCGCGAATCTCCAGAACAATCTGGGCGATGATCCGCTGCCGTCGCTCCTCCTCGGCACTCACGACAGGAGCATCAGCATCGGGTGCGGTCGGACCTTGATCCCTGGACACCTCCGCACGACGAGTAAGCCGGTCCTGAACCTCTCGCAGAAGGGTACGCACGGCCGTGTTCTGCGGAGCCAGCCGCTGCAGATCAAGCAACAGCGGACGCGCTCGCAGAAGCTCATTCCCGTCAATCAGCATGCGAGCTTGGCCCAGCAGATCTTCCACGCGAGAAAGCCGAATGGCGTCCCTGGTAGCCTCCAGATCGCCGGCCATCTCCATAGCCGTGGGATACCGCTCCTCAGGGTTTTTCGCCAAGGCACGCCCCACAATATTGTCTAGCGACTCAGGGTATGCCGTGGAAAGCATGGATCCGAGCGGAGGGTACGGGTCTGTGATCACGCGGTGCAGGGCCGAAATGTCCTCGCCCGGAAAGGGCAACGTGCCCGTCAGCAGGAGATAAAGCACCACCCCCGCACTCCAAATGTCGGCGCGCGCGTCGGAAGGTTCACCCTTGAGTCGCTCGGGTGAAAGATACTGGTATGTGCCGATTACGGAGCCTACGACTGTATGGCCGGACAGCGACTCCAATTGGGCGATGCCGAAGTCGACCAGCTTCACGCAGCCGTTACTAAGAACCACGATGTTTGCGGGCTTGACGTCGCGATGCACCACGCCACGCGAGTGAGCATGGCCTAACCCTTCGCAAACCTGACGCACAACCTCCAGCTTCTCCACCAGCGTCATCTCACGCTGTTCTTTCACGACCCTCTCAAGCGTTATGCCGTGAAGGAACTCCATGACGATATACGGATTGCCGTCATGCTCACCAAAGTCGTAGATGGTGACGATGTTGGGATGGTTCAACACACCGGAGCGTGCTTCGATGTTGAAGCGCTCGCGCATCTGCGGTGTTGTGTCAGTTAGCGTCTTGATGGCCACCTCGCGGCCAATAAACCGATCCTCCGCGCGGTACACCACACCCATGCCGCCGCGGCCGAGCTCCGACAGGATCCGGTATTTACCAATCTGCGTCATGGGACCAGATGAGTTCATAAATCGACGCTGAAGTGATGGGCTGCCCAGTTATCATAACCTGCCCCACAGGTGTACCCCAATCCCAATCGTTGTAGTCTCAGCAGCTTAGAGGTGAACAGGAACGGCTACCGTGGCAAGGCCCTCGGCCGAACAGCGGCTCCGAAGCAGGGTTCCCGGCGACGCGCCCTCCATCAGCCACTCCTGGATCGGGCCAAAAAACTGCAAAAGCTCCGGGTAGGTGGCCGTGGGCAGGAAATCTCTCAACACCCGCGGATCGTAGAAGCGAAAATAGGCCTGTGGCCCCCCTTCCAGCTGCACCATGAGGAACCGACGCAGGTGCCGCCGAAGCTCACCGAAGGGTGCGTCTACGGTGCAAAACGTCATCCAGCCCTTGCCCCATCCCTTGCCCAGAAACTCAGACACCAGTTGAGGCTGGGCCGAAAGCGAGACAAGGTAGGGTGCCCAGGGCGCCAACTCTTGCGCGCCTGAGCCCTCGTAAAGCGACTGAACCATAACACCCTGGGCAGCACGCAACTGCTCCGCCACCTCGGGATCCGCTGCCGCGTCGATCACCAGGAACAGTGACGCTTGACCTCCGGTAAGCTCATCGGCCAATCCGGTCAGACCCGGCTGCTGACTGGAAACAATCGGCTTGCCCTCAGGGGCATTCACAAGCGCGGGAACTACACGCAATTGCATGCCTCCAGCCCGTAGCACATCGCCAGGGAACGCGACCACCTCGCCGATAGGTCGCTCGTTCACGAAGGTGCCATTAGTGCTGCCAAGATCGGTCACCCGGATGCCCTCGAACTCCGGCACAAATTGCACATGTGCCCCGGACAGGAAGCGATCCTGCGGGAAGGACAGCGGCACCTGCCCTGATCGCCCAAGCACAGCCGCGACTGACCCAAGCTGCAGTCTACGGCCGGCCTCCGGCCCAGTCAGGATCAGCAGTTCCAACTCTAGGTGGCGCATTTTCTAGCGAAAGGAGCACCGTTCTTGGCGGCGCCAGCGAGGGCATTGGCCTGGGCTGTTAGGCCAATGATGACCGTGGGCGCTCCCGTACTGATCACGCCGCCAAACGAGGTAGGGTCCCCGATGCGAGCCGCCATGCGCCCGCCTATCAGAACCGTCGGACACCCCATAACGATCATGTCCGGTCCACTGCACGTACACACGTCGCCCATGCGTGCGGCAGGCAGACCCACGATGGTCACGCTAGGGTCGCCGGTAGCCGTGACAGGACCGCCACCGGCGGGGCACACATGCACATCGGTCAGGCGAGCAGCGGGTGGCACTGGGCGAGCTCCGTGTTGCGGTTGATCTTATGATCGAGCGCCGGCATCAGGACGGCAGCTCGTGATACTGCAGCAGCATACACGTAATGTTGTCGGAGCCGCCGCCGGCCTTTGCCGTCGCAATCAGGCGTTCGCAGGAACGCTGCAGTTCATCTGGTCCGCCGAAGTGCACTCTTGCTGCAAGGGCCGGTGCCTCGAGATACCGGGTGAGTCCAACGCTGGCCAG
>CAXTRM010000021.1:0-5494 GCA_964246625.1 uncultured Acidobacteriaceae bacterium | reverse complement strand
CTCCCAAAGCACGTGTGATCACTGAGGACATGCGTTGCAGCTCGGCGCCACCCACATCTTCCGGCCGCAACGCACCGCTGCGTACCATCTCGTTTGCATAGGAATGGTCAACTGTAAGCTGCACACATACGTTGTTCTTGACCAGAAAGGCCCGGCTGTCCCCTACATTGCCCACCAGGAGTCGGCTGCCATGGACAGCTGCCGCCACCATGGTCGTGCCCATGCCCCCCAACCCAGGACGCTGAGCCATGGCGCACACGGCGCGGTGCGCGGCCTGTATGGCTTCCGCGAGCCTTTGCTCCAACGGCAGGTGCACCGGCTGCAAGGCGAATGCCTGGAGGCACGTACTGCAGGCAAGCGAACTGGCCACCTCGCCAGCGGCTCGCCCACCCATGCCATCGCACACCAGATAAAGCCCCAGGGCAGGGTCGTAGCCGAAACTGTCCTCATTGTTGGCGCGCACGCAACCTACGTCGCTCATGGCAGCAACGTAAACTCTAGCGGGCATGGGTCCCCTGGAGTGGCCTCACTGGGTCGCCACCTTGGAGGTGCAGTGAAGCGCTCCCCGCATGTAAGCAGGGTTCAGCAGGGCAGCCCCGGGACCGCCGACGTCGTACTTGTAGTCCAACGGAACGCCTGAGGGACTGGTGACCGCATGGCCATTCACCTCGAAAACAAACTCAAGCCGATTTGGCGCCGGGTGCTTCGCCAGCTGGTAGGTCAGGTGCAACAAAGACCATGGCCCGGAGGGTGGCGTCATGCTGTTCCCCGCACCCACCAGACGGATGGTGCTGGCAGGTGCGAAGTTCCAGCTGAACGAGCGCGTCTGACCGGGTGCGTTCAGCGAAACCGTATTGATCGTGAGCGTAGCCGCAGGCAGGTTGGGAGTGGCTTCTTCCGTGAGGAAAAAGATGAGTTGTGGCTGCCCAGTGGCTGGAAAGAGGACCTCGCCCAGGCTTTGCGCCGAGTTGAGGAAGTGGAGAAAGGCCGGGTTGACTCGGACCATGGATCCTGGGGCTTGCACCCAGGTATTTCCTTGAAGTACGACCGTGTCGCTCAGCCGGCCCGCATACTGCGCCAGCGCACCCTTTCCGGGCTGCAGCGCCTCGGCGACTTCTGCCATCGTAGCGTCGGTTCGGCCATCTGGGTTGAACGGAAACTTGTTCAGAACTGACGCTAATGCAGCGCACAAGGCCTGCCCGCCACCGCCGGCGGCGCGTGCCGGTGCCTGACGTGCGAGCTCCTCGGCTGATCGGATGGGTGCCATGAGCAATCGCTCTGAAGCGGCGTCCATCCCGCCCACAGGATCTGGCGGACTGAAGCCGCTTCGGAGGCTTTCCACCGCTGACTCCGCCTGCGATGCGGCCGTGATCACCGGCGACACCGCGGCTGGGTTGTCCTTGCTGTTCGGCATCAGCAGCATGGAGTTGATGGCGCCCTCGAGACCTTGCAGGCCCTGCATATACCCCGAATTGGCAGGCAAAGGTCGGGATGGTGGCACCACCACGTGTGGTGCCTGGAAGGCTTGCTGAATCACCTGGTTTTCTACCGCAGTATTCTCACTCAGCAGCTGAAACAGCTCCAAAAGGCTGGAAGACGGACTATCCAGTTGATGCAGCTTTTCTCGCGCGTCCGGAAAGCTGCCCGAAGTCACTACATGAGCAGCCTTTAGATAACTTCTCCAGGCATTTAGAAAGTCATTCTGGTAACGAAGCGGCAGCTCGCGCTGGAGGCGCCCTAAATCGATAGGACCTCCTCCTGTGGCTCCCAGCACCCAGGTTTCGCCGCTCGTAAAGCTCTCTGGATGGGCAATGGCGTTGGTCAGAAAACCGTATCCTTCCCTGGTGAACGCCCCTTCCACAGGAAAGCTATCGACGACATAGCGGGCAGACCCCGGAAAGCGCTCATTGAAACGAATCGTACCGAAGCGGTGGTCCGCTGCTGCCTTCATGCTCAGATACACCTGCTCGAGCCCCTGAAATTGGTTCAGGTAGCCGCGAGCCCGCTGCACAGGCCCAGGCTGGGCAGCCCCTCCCAGCGTGGCCATGCACGCGTCGGCGCCAGTCAGGTGTGCGGCATAGGTACGAAACTGGGCGGCGGTCATGACAGCTGTTTCGGGTGGCACGGGATGCTTGCCTATCCAGGCGTCCTCCAACGCAGCAGGAGTGAACTCCAGGGTGGAGTGCACAGGAAACGCCGTTGTGATCAGGTATGCCCGCAACGGCGTGTAGGTGGCACTGTAGTCTTCGCTGGGTTGCGGCGTTGCAGGTAGCCCGTCGAAGTGCGCCACCATATTTGCCTGTGCGGGAGCAAGCAGCGCGGTCCGAAATTGCGCACCATAGGCTTTGCAGCCTGCAGCATACAGCTGGTCACCCTGAAACAGGCCCCACCGGTAGGATAGCGGTGCGGTATCCCTCACTGTAGCGATATCTGCAAACACGGAACGCATCTGGTCTAGATGGTGGAGGCTCACAAGATCCGCGTTTTCGCTGTGAATGGGGAAGATTGGCAGCGCCGCAGCTTCGGTCAGGCGAGCCGTTAGCCGGACATTGTTCGCCCAGGAAACCGTGAGACCGATGAGGTACACCAGCAGCGCGGAAGCTGCCGCACCTGCCAGGCTCCGCTTCCAGATCTTTACCTTGTTGGAAGTGCGGCTCCGTTCCAAGGCGGAGCGGTCCGCGAGCAGTACTTCAGAAAAAAGATGCGGCAGAAACACCCATTGCGGCACACGACGTGTGTTGCTGCTACGGCTAAAAACAGCGCCGGGAAGGTCTACCTCTAGCGAAGCCGCGCGCACCTGGCCGGGCGTTGCCTGGTTCTCCTGAACCACCTTGGCCCGAACACCCGTGAAGAAAAAGCCACGTAGAAAAGGGTTCACGCCTAACTGATTGGGTCGGCCTGTTTCGGTCAACAAATCGATGATCTGCTCGCGGAGCTTCCGCAACTCGCGTGGAAACTCGTAGGCGCGGGCGAGTTCCGCCGGTGCGCCTCCGCGGCTCAGGAGCTCCAGCCGGAACTCCCCGAGGCTGTAGCACAACTCATCGAAGCGCGTCCCGATCTCGGCGGAAGCTCTTTCACTATAAAGGCCTACGCTGCCCTCCAATCGCGGCAACAGGGCGCCACAGCTCTGCCGGGACTCCGCTTCCGTGAGGTTGGCAGCATATTCAGGAAAGGCAGGTACCGTATCAAGCTTGGTGAACAGGACATACACCGGCAGCGATACGCCCACCGCAGAGGAAAGGTACTGGAGCCGTTCCCGAAGCGTCTGGGCCCGGCTCCGTAGAGATTCCGTGCCCGGCGTTCCACCCAGCATGTGTTCCAAACTGATGCAAACAACTGCCGCACGCGCCGGAAGTCGGTCGTTCCGGCGCACCGCCGCTCGAAACTTGCCCGGCTGCGTTAGCTGCACGAGCTTCTGCCATAACTCCAGCCGCCGATACAGTTTGCCACCAGCTTCGGCTATGGCTGCGGCGTCGGTGTACCAAAGATTCGCCAGCGAGGTCGGCTCCACGGCACCGTCGCGGTAAACGCCCCCGGCCAACAGCTCCGGGTTGAGTTCGGCCTGGAGCACCGTCTGCGTCTTTGCGGAGTTCTCGTCGCCCAGAACATACAGCAGTGGAAGCGATGCGATGTTTCGCGTCCCCGTGTGGGACGCCTTGAGCTTCTCATTCGCCGATCGAACCAGGGTTTCAAGATCGTCGAGTTCAGGAAGGCGCGGGGCGCCTCCGGTAGGTGTACGCCGGCGCAGGTAGAAAAGGGCGCCAAGGCAGGCAAGCGCCGCCGCGATCCCCGGAATTACCAGAAAGAGCAGGAGACGCCGCCCATGAAAGCCTAACGCCGTGCTAAGCCCCACAAGGACGAGTATAAAAACCAGAAACACGGTGAAGGCGGTAGAAATGTGTCGCGAGCTCATGCGCTTATCCCCAATCCGGACAGAACCCCTGTCCTGATCGAGGCGACCGACGCAATGCGGCTGCTGAGCAAGGAGTGCCACACTGTGAAAGCGATCAAACAAACAAGCAGCAGGGCTGCAGCGGTCCACGTCAGAACTCGGACCCACCGATCCCCGGCCGCCGCTCTAGCCACCGGTGGTGCCGTTTCCACGCGGGCCAGCTGAAAGGGGCCACGCACCCGGGCAATCTTGGCACGAATCTGCTGTAAAAGAGCATGGATTTCCCCGTCACTGCCAAAGGCGAACTTGCCGCGGTAGCCCAGCAGCAGGCACACCGCATGCATTTCCAGGGCGTCGGCTCCTTCAGGGGTGTCGGCGCGCTGCAACAGCTCGGTCACATGCCGGTAAAAGTATTCACCCGCAAAATGTCCCCCGAACAGCTCCTCCTGCAAGGGTCGGCGCAGCCAATCGGCAAAGGTCGGGTCGTGAGAGTTTAGAACGCTCTCATCCAGGAAGCTGACAATGGCGTACAGGGCCATCTGTGTCGTCGCGTCGCTGTATCCTTGTTGCCGCGCCTCGGCCGTGGCGGAGGCGATCATCTTGCGTACACTGGCGCGAAACACCTCAGCATCGGCAACCCGTTGCGTGCGGAAACGCACCCGCAGGACCACTGTCATTACGTCCTGGTAGGTACCGGCCAGGCTCGACTTGCGAATGGCGGCTTCGGTCGGAACAGCGGTCACGGTTCGAGCTCCATGATGACGGTGATCTCAAAGACGGGGTGGCCCAACTCACCAGGCAGGTACACACCCACTTGACGTGTTGCCAGAATATGTTCCCAGCAGGGTCCGCTACGTTCCACGCTGAAATATTGCATATCAGCCTCCGCTGCAATAGCTGAGGGCGGACTGGGCAGGTGCGTTAGGGTAAGCCCCTGCAAGGCACGCTGAACCAGCTTGACGACACCATCTGCGGAGCACACCTTGGCCAATGTGGGTACGGCTCGCATCAGCGTCGTTTCCGCCACATCGGAGCGAATGCCAAAGATCCAGCGAGCGCGGCGCAGGCAACGCTCATCCGTAACCGGGGCCACATACACATACTGCTCCGTCTGTCGAAAGCTCAGGGTCAGCGTGTTCGAGGGGACCACGTACTCCAAGTGGCGGTAGATATGGTCTTCCAAAGCGCGAAATGTGCTGTGGGCATTCAGGTGATCATAGGCGGGAAGAACTGCCGGGTCGGAGTCAGGCGCAAAGGTGCAGAGTGCGCCAGCCAACTCAGCAAGCGTGGCGTACAGGGCCTCCGGATGCACCTTTCGATTGTTAAGGTGCTCCTCAAGCGCCGGCACCGCGGTGCAAAGGGTATGCAGAAACCAGTGGCTGGCGACATCGAGCGCCGTGGTACCCGCCTCGAAGCGCGCCTGTTGTCGTCCTCCACGCCGCGTCGTATCAATTTTGTCTCCCAACGCCAGCGCCAGTCCTTTCAGCCGGCGCAGGAGATCAGGGGACGCGTGCACTCTTAGAAGGGGCGGCAGAAAAGCAGGATCCACGGCGAAACCGCCCTCGCCATCCCGCACGATCCGTGCTACGGGCAGCGCAAGCT
>CAXTRM010000020.1:16956-24178 GCA_964246625.1 uncultured Acidobacteriaceae bacterium | reverse complement strand
GGGTTCTACATCACGCGGTTGTTGGCGATGATCTGCTTGTACAGCATGGCGCTGAGCTTGGGCGTGCGCTTTTGCGTGTTGAAGTCGACATAGGTGATGCCGAAGCGCTTGTCATAGCCATCGGCCCACTCATAGTTGTCCAGCAAGCTCCAAAGAAAGTAGCCCTTCACGGGAACACCTTCGGCGACGGCGCGCTGCAGCTGTGTGAGGTAGTTGCGGAAGTACATGACGCGGTCGGTGTCATAGATCTGGCCGTCCGATGCAACGACGTCGGCCGACGAGCAGCCGTTTTCCGTGATGTAGATCGTCTTGGGCTTCCAGATGTCGTAGGTCAGCTTGGGGCCCCAGTAGAGGGCCTGGGGGCCGACGGTGAGCCAGGGGCTGTACATCTTGGGATAGGACTTCGGGTCACGGACAACGGCATAACCGGCTTCGCTGCTGTCGGCCCGCACGTAGGTGGGTTGGTAGATGTTGGTGCCGACGAAGTCGAGCGGCGAAGAGATGATGCTGAGGTCTTCCGGTGTGAACTTGGGGGCAGCGTCGCCGAGGCGCTTGAGGTAAAGGTCGGTGTACCTGCCCCCAAGGACGACGCCCAGGTAGCGGGCGTTTTCTTCACGCATACCGGTATGGGCGGCGGCGATCTGCTCAGGGGTGTCGATGACGGGAACGACGGCGCGTGGATTTTCCGCGAGGCCCACCTGCACCCCGGGAGCGCTGGCGCGAATGGCACGTACGGCCATGCCATGGCCCAGCACCGCGTAGTGCGCGGCTTGGGCAAGACGCTTGGGTCCAACCTGCAGGCCAGGCGCATGGATGCCTGTGCCGTATCCCAGCTCGATAAAGGTGCTTATCTCGTTGGTGGTCATGAAGTGCTTGACCTTGTCCTGGAGCTTGCCGGCGATATACCCCGCGTAGTCGCCGAGCAGCTTGGCGGTGTCGCGGTTTTCCCAGCCGCCCTTGTCCTGCAGCGGTTGCGGCAGATCCCAGTGGTACAGGGTGGCATAGGGCTCCACGCCGTGCTCGAGCAGCGTGTCGGCAAGCTTGCGGTAGAAGTCAACCCCGGCCTGATTGGGGCTGCCGGAGCCCGTAGGAAAGATGCGGGACCAGGCAATGGAAAAGCGGCAGGTCTTCAGGCCGAGATCCTTCATCAGCTGCACATCGTCGCGGTAACGGTGGTAGAAGTCGTCCGCGACATCCCCGGTGTCCCCGCCGGCGGTCTTGCCGGGGGTATGGGAGAAGGTGTCCCAGATGGTGGTGCCGCGGCCGCCTTCCTTGACGGCGCCTTCCACTTGGTAAGAGGCTGTCGCGGAGCCCCATAGAAAGCCTTGCGGAAAGGTGCGGTCCCCTGAAGAGGCCGAGGAACCAGGCTCCTGCGCTGCAGCCTCCGGGACAAGGGGCAGGGTGAGCGCGGCGGTGGAGGTACCGAGGAGCTGCGCAAAAGCGCGACGAGAGAGTTTGCTGGACACAGGGTCTCCTGTTGCAGGGTTTCAAGGCCGTTCAGGGAACGTACCGCTGCAGGGTACTCTACAAGTGAAACCTTTGTCTTGCGGCTTTCTGGAACCTGCTCCGAAGCAGATGGGCTAGCGGAAGAGCAGGGGAGCGACCGTCAGCAGGTTGTCTCGCCAGACCAGCCAGGTGTGCTGGCCGGGCGTTTCCACGGCTGTGACGGGCAGGTTACGACCCTTGGCCCAGGTGACGAAGTCGCGGTTTGCCTTGATCAGGCCGTCCCCGGTGCCGCAGCCGATCCAAAGGAGTTTGTAATGCGCGAAACTGTTGCCGTTGCCTCCGGCGAAGTTGGGAAAGCGCTGGTCAAACTGCTCCAGGTGCAGCGCCGAACTCATGCCCACCACATAGTGGAAGACCTCGGGATGCTTGAGGCCGATGGTCACCGCTTCCAGCCCTCCCATGGAAAGCCCGGCGATGGCGTGCATGTCCGGCTCCGGTGAGATGGCGTAGTCCTTCGAGATCGCCGGCAGGATCTCCCCAAGCAGCATGTCCGAGTAGATGGAGGTGTTGTTGTCCACCTGTTGTGGGTCCTGCCAGACGGAAAAGCTTCCCGTCACGAAACGGTAGTCGCCGTACCCCAACGGCATCACGACCACCATGGGCACAATCTTGTTCTGGGCGAGCAGCGAGTCCAGGATGAGGTTCGCCTGTCCCACGGCGGTCCATCCCGTCTCGTTGTCACTCCAGCCATGGAGCAGAGCCAGCATGGGGTACCCGCCGGGCTTTTTGGGATCGTAGCCGGGCGGTGTGTACACGACATAGGCTTCCTGACCGCTGGGCAGGTTCTGTGCGGTGTGGGTGGTATATACGTAGCGCGTCAGGCTACCGTGAGGAATGGCCTGGAGCTCCCATGGCTGCGGCACCGAGCCAGGCACAAGCAGGTCGTTGGTAAGCGAAACGATGTTGGGACGGACGGCTCCATTCAGCGGATCGCGCTCCTGCACCCCATCCACGCGGAAGCTATAGCCATAGTGCTCAGGCTTGAGCGGGGGCGTGGTCACGCTCCACAGGCCGTTCGCGCCCTTCTGCATCGTGAGCGGTTTGGGGGTTGCATCCGTTTCGACCACCACCTGCTGTGCGCCCGCATTGGCGTACTGAAAGGTAATGGAGCCGTTCGGGTTGGCTGTGGTGGTCGGGGGCGTCGGCGCGGGTGGCGTTTGTTGCGCCTCGGCCGCGAAGCAGAGCAGGGCAGCAAAAAGAAGAAAGGGCCGTCGCATGTCGCGAGTAGTGTACTTTGCCCCGTCCTGCCCGGGCAGATTATCTCAACCGGTGTTGCGCAACCCGGCGCTGATGCCGTTGATGGTCGCGGTGATGGCGCGGTCAAGAGCGGCGTGCTCGCTTTCCGGCACACCGTCGCGCTTGCGCCGCAAAAGCTCCAGCTGAAGCAGGCTCATGGGATCGACATAGGGGTTCCGCAAACGGATGGAGTTGGAAAGCACCGCATTGTTTTCCAGCAACTCCGCCTGGCCGGTGAGGAGGAGCAGCATGCGGCGGGTCCGATCGAACTCGTCTCGCAGCATGGTGAAGACCCGTGTTCGAAGACCGGCGTCAGCAACCAGCGAGCTGTATAGCGCAGCGATGCCAAAGTCCGCCTTAGCCAGGGCCATCTCCACGTTGCGCACGATGTCGAGAAAGAGCGGAAAGCTCGCCGCCATGGACCGCAACAGATCCAGTCCGTCCGGGTGCGCATCCACGTACTGTTCCAGGGCGTAGCCCACACCAAAGTAGGCCGGGACCACGATGCGGGACTGCATCCAGCCGAAGACCCAGGGGATGGCGCGAAGGTCCGCCATGGTGCGCTGCCGGGATGCGCTGGCGTCGGCTCGCTTGGCTGGCCGGGAGCCGATGCGGGCATGCTCGAGTTCCGCCACGGGGGTGGCCTGCTCGAAAAAGGCAAACACCTCCGGATCACCGACGATGTGTTGCTGATAGTAGGTGAGGGAACTTGCAGAAAGCTCATCCATGGCCTGTTCCCACGCGGGAGCGAGAGCCCCGGTGAGGTGCTCCTTACGCTCGTTCAGCTGCAGGTCAGGGCGTGCCACGGCGTCCAGCGAGGCCGCAATCATCAGCTCAAGGTTGCGCTCGGCAAGAACCACATCGGAGTACTTCCAGTTCAGCACCTCTCCCTGTTCGGTGAGCCGCAGCGCGCCCGTGAAGCTGTCAAGCGGTTGAGCAAACAGGGCACGGTGGGTTGGGCCGCCACCACGTCCCACGGTGCCGCCCCGGCCATGAAACAGGCGCAGCTGCACGTTGCATTCGCGAGCCACTTGATGCAACGCGCGGTGGGCCCTCCAGATCTCCCAGGTGGAGGCGATCATTCCCCCGTCTTTATTGGAATCCGAATAGCCGAGCATGACCTCCTGCTGGCGGTTCCAGCTGTCCAGCAAGGGTGTGTAGGCCTGGTTGGTCCATAAAGCGCGACAAATCTCCGGGGCGCGTTGCAAATCCTCGATCGATTCAAACAGCGGCACCGGTTGCAGCCCCGGGTCGCGTTGGCCGTCCTCGGCAACGCCGCCCTGCACGGACACCGCACTGAGCCGGGCCAGCCACAACACCCGCAGAGCGTCCTCCGCGGTGCTCGCGCCCGAGATGACGTATTGAGCCACGGCCTGTGGGTCCTGGCGCTTCAGCACGGCCACTTCGCGCAGGGTCGCAAGCACCTCTTCCGTTTGTGCGGAAGGAGCGGGCGGAAGCTGCAGGTGCGCTTTGTTTGCCTGCCAGGCGGAGATCTCACTGACGGCCACCTGGTGCACGCGGGCGTGCTGGCGCACATCCAGCGTGTGCAGGCGAAGACCAAAGGTCCGCACGGCAAGCACAAGGGGGTCGAGATAAAGTTCGGCAAGACGTTCGCCGTGGTTTTCGGCAAGGGATGACCGCAAGATCGTCAGGTCGTCCAGCAGATCGGCAGCGTTGCGGTACATCGGCAGCGTTACTGTCTCGGCGAGTGCCAGGTTGCGATGCATGCTGACCGGTGGCGTACCGCCCAGCCGTAGGGTGATACACGCAATCGCGAGGCGTACCGCCTCAAATGGAAAGCGCTCCGCGAATGCTGTATGACCCGATGCCCGCAGATGCTCGAGGTATTCGGCCAGCCGCTGCTGCAGAGCCCTGGAGATCGGAGCCTGTTGTGTGGACGAGGCCAGCTGATCGAAGACCACAAACAGCTGGGCAAGGTAGTACTGCCGGATCAGGTCGCGTGCCATACCGGCAGCTTCTGAGGTTGTTTGGGCGACAACAAAGGGATTGCCATCGCGGTCGCCCCCGATCCAGGAGCCGAACCGGACAACGACGGGCAGCTCGTTCAGGGTTGTCTTGTGCGCCGCGAAAGGGAACTCCTTATCGAGCGCCAAAGCCAGCTCTCCGTAGAGCACAGGAATGGTGCCGAACAAGGAGGCGTCATAGTAGTCCAGCCCCATGCGGATCTCGTCGCGTACCGTGGGCCGGGCCAGCCGCACATCGTCGGTCTGCCACAGTGCGGTGATCTCGGCCGCGAGCTCGTCCTGCAAACGCTCGAGCTCGCTGGGCGGCAGACCGAGCGTGTCCAATTCTTCCAGGAGCTCAGAGATGCGCCGCCGCTTGAACATGACGCTGCGACGTGCCACCTCGGTGGGGTGCGCGGTAAACACAGGCATGACGCAGATCCTGGACAGCAACGACAGCACCTGGTCACGGGTGTACCCGGCTTCGCGAAGCCGCCGCAGCGTCCCGCGGAGGCTGCCGCGCTGCGGCGGCGAGTCCGTCTCGAGCCGCGTTGCGAGCCGGCGGCGTTTCCGGTGATTGGTTTCAGCGAGGTTAATCAGTTCGAAGTAGAAGGCAAAAGCCCGTGCCAGTTTGTAGGCGCGCTCAGGATCTGCCGACGCCTCCCGCGTGAGCGCCTGGGCCTGTTCCAGCGCTTCCTGCGCGGCCCGGGTGTCACCCGCGGCTTCGGCCTCACGTCGTCCGATGGCGATGCGGCGAAGCTTTTCCACCGTGGCGAACAGCTCATCACCCGCTTGCTCCCGCAGCACCTGTCCAAGCAGTGCGCCGAGGGACCGTATATCGCGACGCAGCGGAGCCTGTTTCAGCTCGCTCGTGTGTGCTTCCAGCTCTGCAAGACGATCAGACCAGCGGACGGGCTGCCAATGGGAGGCCATACCGTCGATCATGCCACGGCGGGTGCATGCGAGGACGCCGGGCTATCTCGGGAAGCGCAGACCGAGGTGCCCGGCGGCCAGCAGTGCCGCGCCAAGCAGGGAAGAATTCGGAGTGCGCTGCGCTCGCTCGACCGGCGGCTGGGCCGCGTAGCACGCCTCGGTTGCGGGGTCGAGAAAGCCGTTCAGATACGACCGGAGATACCCGTTACACGCTGTCACAAGGCCGGGGGCGAGCGCAACGCTGGACGCCAGCAGAATGCGCTGCGGCGCGAAGGTGTAGACCAGGTTGGCACAGGCACGGGCGAGGTAGCGTGCTTCGAGATCCCATGCAGGATGAGTTGCGTCCAACTCCTCCGCAGGGACACCCCAGCGCGCCGCTATGGCCGAGCCTGAGGCGAGGCCCTGGAGGCAGTCGCGATGGAACCGGCAACTGCCGACGAACGCCAGGTCATCCGGCTCGCGTGGGAGAGCGATGTGGCCGACCTGCGGCGCATAGCCTGGGTGGAGGGTTCGGCCGAACAGAACGGCACCGATGCCGGTGCCGATGGATAGATAGACAAACCGCTCAAGTCCGGCACCGGCGCCCAGGCGGCTTTCCGCAAGCGCGCCGGCGTTGACGTCGTAGTCGAAAAAGACCGGGCCGCCCACGGCAAGCGCGATGGATGCAGGCAGGTTTACCCCCGACCACTCCGCCGCTGAACTCTGGTGGATTGCGCCGTAGTGCGCGCCGGGCAAGGTGACGAGCGGGCCGAATGTGGACAGGCCCACCGCCCCGAGGGTGTGCTGTCGCGCAAGCAGTTGGAGCCGCTCCTGCAGGCGCACCACGGCATCCGCCGCGTCGAAAGCTGGTGTGGACCAGCGGCTCAAGAACTCAAGTTCACGGGTAAACACAGCGACGCGAAGATTCGTCTTGCCGGCATCTACCGCGATCAGAACGTCCGACACGCCTCGGCTCTCCTCATTGCTGTGCGGGTTGGCGGAGTCCGTCGTATACCTTCAACCGCACATAGGCAGCCGTGAGCAACGGCGCTGGCGTGCCGTGAGCACGACGCAGCAGGTCACCGAGGATGTGGTCGGCTTCCACGGCCGCGCCCTTGGTCATGTCGCGGTACATCGACGAGGTCAGGGTGGAGCCGGATTCCGTGAGGCGTGCCGCGTGCTCTGCGTAGAGGGTCTGGTCCGGGGGGTAGCCGTTTGCCGTGGCGATCGCGGCGCATTCGCGTAGCACGGCCCCCGCGAGCTCGGCTCCATGAGGTACCGCGACTGCCTGCCCGACGGTTCCGTTGGCCAAGGTACAGAGGGCCCCGATGCTGGCCAGAATCCACCACTTCTGCCAAAGGGTGGCCATGATGTCGGGCCGCAGGTAGGCCTCAAAGCCGGCGCCCTGCATCTCCCGGTCGACCGCCTGGATTCGCTCGGTGACCTCACCCGAGAGCTCACCGTAGCTCATCTCGCTGAGTGAGGACATTTGATGCACCTCGCCCCTCGCATCCATGTCGGCAACCACGCGAACCGTGCCCCCGAGAAGCGCCTTCGCGCCAAAGCGCTCCTGGAGAACGGCAAGGTGCTGCATGCCGTTCAGG
>CAXTRM010000020.1:16530-16946 GCA_964246625.1 uncultured Acidobacteriaceae bacterium | reverse complement strand
TTGCGCCTTCAAGCTGGTACGCCTTGGCGCTGAGGAGGATGAGGTCGAAAGCGGGTCCCCGTGTGCGAAGCTCCGCCGCAGTCACAATCTTCGGTTGCAGCCGCAGGGTGGATCCGGTATGCGGGGTGACCACAAGACCGTGCTGCTGTACCTGTTCGGCACGCTTTACCCGCAGAAGAAACGAGACGTCACGTCCGGCATGCAACAGCATGCCCCCATAAAAGCCACCGGTGGCTCCTGCACCGACCATCAGAATGCGCATACAGCTCCGTAAAAAGCAGGGGTGGTCAGGCAGTTGCCTGTTCTTCCAGCTGCGTGGCCAACTGTTCCCACTCGGCGGTGAGCAGGATCTGCCGTTCACGCAGTTCGTCCAGTTCCGCCGCCAGGGTTCGGGCGGCCTGCGCATTGGTGAACAC
>CAXTRM010000020.1:10893-16396 GCA_964246625.1 uncultured Acidobacteriaceae bacterium | reverse complement strand
TCGGTTTTCATGCGAGCCGCGGCTTCGGCACCGGTGGAGGGCACACCGCCACTCTTGCGGTGCATGTAGTCTTCGTAGTTGCCGGGGTAGATGTGCACCCGACGCTCTTCCACCTCGAATACACGGGTCGCCAGCCCATCGATGAAATAACGGTCATGGGACACAAATAGCACCGTGCCGCTGAAATTATGCACCGCTTCGAGCAGCACATCCTTAGCCCGCATGTCGAGATGGTTTGTGGGCTCGTCAAGCAGCAGAAAGTTTGCGGGCGACACCAGCATCTTGGCCAGGGCATACCGGTTGCGCTCACCGCCGGACAGCACACCGAGGCGCTTGAATACATCATCCCCGGTGAACATGAAGCAGCCCAGCAGGGACCGCAGCGTCACGGTATCCACCCGCGGGTTCGACCCCGTGATGTCGTCAAGCATCTGCGCTTCAGGCTTAAGGACCTTGTACTGATCCTGGGCGAAGTAATCTGCCATCACGTTGTGGCCAAGTTTGATCGCTCCGCCTGTGGGTTGTTCCAGGCCGGCGAGCATGCGAAGCAGGGTCGACTTGCCAGCACCGTTCACCCCGACGAGCGCAATGCGATCGCCGCGATCGATAGTGAACTCGACGTTGTCCAGCACGCGCTTGGTGCCGCCGTGCGGGGAAGGGTAGTGCTTTGTAAGCCCTTTGACCTCCATCACGGTGCGGCCGCTGGTGATGGGCTGTGGGAAGGTGAAGTGGATCGTTGCTTCCTCTTCCGGTACCTCGATCCGCTCGATCTTTTCAAGCTCCTTGATGCGCGACTGCACCTGCTTGGCCTTGGTCGCCTGGTAGCGGAAGCGATTGATAAAGGCTTCCAGGTCCTCGATGCGTTCACGCTGATTTTTGTAGGCGCTCATCAGCTGCGTACGGCGCTCATCCTTCAGCGACAGGTACTTCGAGTAGTTCCCGTGGTACACATGCATCCGCTTGTTCCACACCTCAACCGTCTTGCTGACCGTCTGGTCCAGGAAGTAGCGATCGTGCGAGATCAGGATGAACGCGTTCTCATAGCTCTGCAGGTACTCTTCGAGCCAGTTACGTGATTCCAGATCGAGGTGGTTGGTCGGCTCATCCAGCAGCAGCAGCGAAGGCTTTTGCAGCAGGAGCTTGGCGAGCGCGATACGCATCTGCCATCCACCGGAGAACTCCTCGGTTCGCCGCTCCCAGTCCTCCTTGCTGAACCCCAAACCGCCCAGCACCGCTCCTACCTGGGCATCAAGGGTATAGATGTCATGCGCATGCATGAGATCGCCGATCTCGGAGTAGCGATCCGCGGCGGTGGCGTACTCCTTCGACTTGGGGTCGGCCTCGCTCATGGTGGTCATCAGCTGCTCGTACTCGCGTTCCAGGGCGCGCAGCTCATCGAACACCGAAAGGCACTCTTCAAAGACGGTACGTCCTGAAAGCGCAAGCCCGTCCTGGGGCAGGTAGCCCAGCGTCATGCCCCGTGTGTGCGTTCGTTGCCCGTAGTCTAGGCCCTCGAAACCCGCAAGCACCTTCAACAGGGTGGACTTGCCCGTGCCATTGCCGCCAACCAGGCCAGTGCGCTCGCTGGGCGTGATGAGCCAATTCACTTCATCGAACAGCAGTTTGTGACCGAAGCGCTTGCCTGCGCCAGACAGTTGAAGCATCGCTCGTCCATTCTCGCAGAAGCTCCCCGTTTGTCGTGTCGTGAACGAGAATCCCGGCTCCAGGGCACCGCATCAGACCAGAAGGACGTGATCCGTGGTCGGCTGCTCGCATGAACCTGCTGGCGGGGCCGTGACGCACTCACCTCATCGAGGGCAGCGTCGATGGCTTGCCGCTCTTGTAGCGCTTCTCGTCGTGGCTGGTATCGGCCTGCTGGTAGCGGCAGACTATGCGATCCACCATGCTGAGCCCATCCTTCGCAAGCGCATCGTCGAAACACTGTCAACGCAATTCGGTGCGCCTGTGGACCTGGACCGGGTCCAGATCTCGCTGCTGCGGGGCATGGAGGTCAACGGGTACGGTCTACGTATCCCGTTCGGCGCGGAGCTCGCATCCCCCCCACCCTATGCGCTGCTCACGGTGCAGCACTTTCGCTTTCGCACCGCCCTGCGCAGCTTCTTCCTGCAGCCTATGCATGTCGCCTCCGTTGAGGTGGAAGGCATGGAGCTGCACATTCCGCCGCCCGCCCTGCGCCGGAGCATAACAGGGCTCAGGGCGAACAAAGAGCGCGCGTCCATGGCACCTGGGCCCAGAAGCGCTATGGTGGTGGATCAGCTGGTCTGCCACGACGTCAACCTGTATATCGACTCAGGGAAGCCCGGCAAGGATCCGCTCCTGTTCCGTATCGCGAGCCTCCGGCTGCAGGATGTCGGCCGTGAACAGGCCATGCGGTACGACGCCGAGCTTACCAATCCCAAGCCCCGCGGTGTCGTTCACGCCCAGGGCCACTTCGGTCCATGGGCGGCCGGCACGCCCGCCGACATGCAGCAGGAAGTGCGCGCACCGGATCCAGGCAGTACCCCCGTGGACGGGCAGTACACCTTTGATCATGCGGATCTGAACACCATTCACGGAATCGGCGGCACGCTGAGTTCGGCGGGGCACTTCACCGGTGTGCTGGACCGCATAGCGATCGACGGTGAGACCGATGTACCGGATTTTTCGCTCGACATCAGCGATCGCCCCGTCCCGCTGCACACGAGCTTCCATGCCCTCGTGGATGGCACCAACGGCGACACCTACCTTCAGCCCGTCCATGCACGCCTGGGAGGCTCGGACTTCATCACCGCAGGAAAGGTGGTCAAGCTCAAAGGCAAGGGGCACGACATCCAACTCACCGTCGAGATCCCCCATGGACGCATGCAGGACTTCCTGCGCATGGCAGTACATACACACCCTCCCCTGATGCAGGGTGCGCTGCATCTGAGTGCAACACTGCACATACCGCCTGGACAGGAACGTGTGCCGCTCAAAATGGAGATGCAGGGGACCTTTCAGATGAGTGGCGTCAAGTTCAACAACCCTCGCTGGCAGGACCGCCTGGATGGGCTGAGTGCCCGGGCGCAAGGGCACCCGCGAGAGGCCAGCGAGGGAAGCCACGACCAGCAGACCGAGGTCCACTCCGAGCTGTCTTCCCGCTTCACCATGGCGCATGGCGTGCTTGCCGCCAGTGACGTCCGGTATGTGATCCCCGGTGTAACGGTGCTCTTGAACGGCGTATACGGCATGGATGGCAAGCTCTTCGAGTTCAAGGGCCACGTCCGCACGGCTGCAACCGCCTCGCAGATGGTGACCGGATGGAAAAGGCTGCTGCTGAAGCCTGCCGATCACTTTTTGCAAAAGAACGGTGCTGGCTTGGAACTGCCTATCGAGATTTTCGGCACCCAGGGCGACCTTCACTTCGGCCTGGCCTTGCACGGGGCCGACGACACGCCCGCGCAGATGCTTGTGGAGGTCAAAGCAAAGGACCACGAGCAACATCAGCTGGCCGAGGCTCGCCGGCTCGCGACCCAGGCCGAGGCGGAAGATCGTGCTGCCTCGGCTGCTGCCACGCTCCAGGCCGCAGAACAGGCGCACCACGCCGCGGTGCGGCATCGTGCCGAGGCCAGCCGCCTTTTGGACGCGATGAAGGTGCCGCTTTCCGCCAGCCATTGAGGCAGAACAGCGTCAACACGCAGTTTCTGGCCTGGGAGACGGAACCCGCACCCCCCTGTTAACGTGGTGACATGCCTTCCCCCGGCCAAGGCGAGCTCTTCCCAGAGACCCCACCCGCGCCAGCTTCGGGCGCAGGCGCCTCGGACCTCGCGCCTGTGTGGCTCCAGCGGGCAAGCTTGGCAGTGCTTGTGATCTTCTGTTTTTACATTGGCGGCCTGGTCGCGCTGCTGCCCTGGTCCCCTCGCTACTGGAACGGGAATGGCTGGATCATGAGTCACCCTGGCGCGGCAAACTGGCTGCTGCGGGGCTGGGTGCGTGGGCTGGTCAGCGGTCTGGGCCTGCTGGACCTGTGGATCGGGGTCAGTGAACTGCTCCACTATCGCGACGTGCGCCGGTAAAGGCGGACAGGTGACATTTGCCTCCCTGTCACCGGCTAAGGGTATCCTCTTGCGATGGCAACTCCGGGCACAGACCCACTCGCAGCAAGACGCTCCTCGCAGATCGGCTCGGACCCCGAAGCCCTCGAGCAGGCATCGCTCGCATACCGCAACGATGAGTTCCTGAACTCGCCGGATGGCCGCCTTCTGCGGATCATGGCGGAGTACTCCGAGCCGATGGCGCGATTCCGTCGCGAGCGCATCCAGGACACCGTCGTCTTCTTTGGCTCGGCGCGCTTTCGCGCCCTGGATGAGGCTCATCAGCAACTTGAGTTGCTGGCCAACACGGGAGCCCAGCAGGCTGCGCCGCCCGAGGAGCAGCCTGCCCGTCCCGAAGAACTGGACGCCGGGCAAGCCACAGAGCTGAAGCGCAAGCGCGCCGAGGCCGCCGTGGAGATGGCCCGGTACTATGAGGACGCGCGAACCCTGGCACGGTCCATGGCTCAGTGGGCGAAAAAGCTCCCTGGGCGCCGGCACCGTTTTGTGGTGACCTCTGGCGGTGGTCCCGGCATCATGGAAGCCGCGAACCGCGGTGCTTGGGAGGCGGGCGCAAAGACGATCGGCCTCAACATCGTGCTGCCTTTCGAGCAGGTTCCAAACCGCTACATCACCCCGGCCCTGAACTTCAACTTCCATTACTTCTTCATGAGGAAGTATTGGTTCGCCTACCTTGCCAAGGCGCTGGTCGTCTTTCCGGGTGGCTTTGGCACCCTGGATGAAATGTTTGAACTGCTTACGCTCGACCAGACTGGCAAGCTCGCGAAAAAGATCACCATCGTCTTGTACGGCTCGGTGTATTGGAAGAGCGTCATCAACATGGATCTGCTGGCGGAAAAGGGCGCCATCTCGGTCAAGGATGTCGACCTGTTCCACTTCGCCGACACACCGGAGGACGCCTTTCACCTGCTCACGGAGGGTCTCACCCGCTATCACCTGAGTGAACGGGCCGAGGGTGAGCCGGCTGACGTTCCAAACGAACCGGCCGCCAGTGTACAGGAGCAATTGGGCCCCGACATAGCCAAGACAAGGCCTTGACCGCTCGCTCACTGTCGCGTAATCGCGCAGTCCATACTCTACGGCACGGAGGCAGCTATGGCATCGGTCCGGTCTCATCTCGCCCCGGGGCTGCCCTGGTCGGTCGGCGCTCATCTGGCTGCGCTTTGTCTGCTGGTTTGGGTCGCACAGCACCGTCCTGTGCGCACCCTTCCTTTGCGTCTGCCTGGCGTTCCCCAGGGGCAGCACGTGCTGCTCACCTACAGCTCGGGTGGGCCGGCGTCGGTGAAGCCGGGCCCTGTCGTGCGTCACGTCCCCGTGAAGCTGAAACCGCTGCAAACCGACGCTGCGCTGCTGCAAGCTCCCCCCCCGGCCGTGACGGCGCCGGACAACGAGGCGGGCCCGGGCTCCTCCGG
>CAXTRM010000020.1:3021-10883 GCA_964246625.1 uncultured Acidobacteriaceae bacterium | reverse complement strand
CCCAGCCCGAGCTAGCAGCGCTGGCCCATGGAAGCGCGGGCGACGTTGTGGTGGATGTGGTGATTGACGAAACCGGAAAGGTAACGGAAACAACTCTGGTAAAGGGACTCGGCCCTTCCATCGACAGCACGGTTCTGCAATCCTTGCGCACCTGGACCTTTCTGCCGGCTACCCGCAACGGGCAGAACATCGCAAGCGAACAGGAGATCCTGATCCACTATGAGCGAGGCTAGCGCCGCGCCAGAAACCACTCTGGCCCGCTACCCGACCCTGTCACTCGCCCGTGAGACCTGCCCGGGAGCTATCCTTCCCGCCAGGAAAAAGCCACGCCGCTGCAGCGACCAGGTGAGCCCTGAGCTGATCGCGGCAAAGCCAAACGAGGCGCCCAGCCCCGCACGGATATACGGGGTTCCGGCACCTCGATGAACGGCTGCCTGGATCGGCAATACAAGGGTGGGTAATCCCAGCCACACCACAAGCCCTGTCGCCCAGACGGGCTGTGCCGCGCGAAGCCGCTGCGTGATGGCGGCCAGCACGCCTGCAGCCACGATGGCAAAACCCGCCTCGACCAGACCTGCCTGCAAAGCCTGATGTCGGCTCGCGCGCTGATCGGCGAGAAAGAACGCCGTGGCTCGCAGCGCTGCGCTGACCAATGCGGCCTTCCGATTCCATGCCAGCACCAACGACTTCCCAGGCTTTCGAAGCAGCGCGCGCAAAGCTGCACCGACGGTCTCCTCAGGGTCTCTCGGTTCTGCCCTCCATGCGGTGGCGACGTCCTTCATTTCCGCAATCCAGCAAAGCCCCTGCAGGTCTCGTCAAGCACGACGGAGGTGATCCTGCCTGTTCCGCCGGAACCAACGTTCACCACGGCATTCATAACCTTGAGCAAATACTCGGGAGGGCCTTGCACCTCCGCTTGGTGAGAGATCGAAAATTTAGGGTGACGTCTTATCTGGGTCACCAGTTGATCGCCTCCACGACGAGAACCAGAGAAACGTGGGCGCTACCTGATAGCGACCGCCAACTTGTTCCAGCGCCGCCGGGGCGGTGGGACCTCCTCCCGTTCCGTTGACAGCATGACCGGCTCGCCAAGCATGGTCTTCACGAGGTTGTTTCCGATTGAGCCCTGCGCGGCGCCTCCTGTGTGCCAAGCACAATGACCGCAATCTCCTTGGGTGAGGTACGTCATATACCCGTGAGATTGTTGCTCCTTGTGTACGCAACAATGATGGCATCGAGACATGCGCGTAGTACCAGCAGGAAGCCGACTCGGCACGGGTACTCCTTGGGTCCAAACTCCCGCCCAGCATACCTCTTGAGGTTTTACCGTCAGCGGACCTTTCGGCAAAGAACAGGTGGGCGGAATCCTCGTTACTATAGGCGAACCTATGCCGCGTATCGCCTTCTTTCCGGACAGCTTTCACGAAGTCAATGGCGTCGCCCATACTGCCCGCAACTTCCAGGAGTTCGCCAGGCGTCACAAGATCCCCATGCTCTGCGTTCGTGCGGGCCATGCCTTGTCGCCAGCGGGGGAAGGTGGCACGGTTGAGGTTCTCGAGCTCGAACGCGGTTCCTGGGCCATTCGCATGGAACAGGACCTATTTTTTGACCCACTGTTTTTCCGCCACGTACACCGTATCGGCAAAGTATTGCAAAGCTTTAGGCCGGATGTGGTCCACATCACCGGACCAAGTGAATTGGGCATCTTGGGTGCCTGGTTCGCATGGCGCCTCCGCATCCCTCTTGCGGCAAGCTGGCACACCAACGTGCATGAATACGCTGGGCGCCGGATGCTGGCGCGGACTCGCCAGCCGGGCAGGTTCAGCCGTCTTCTGGCTCGAGGGACCGAGGCAGGTTCTTTTGAGGCAACCTCGCGCTTCTATCGACTTGCCAGGGTTCTGTATGCTCCTCATTCAGCCCTTTGTGCGCTGTTGCAAGCAAAAACAGGCCGGCCCTGCCACTTGATGCAGCGCGGCGTGGATGCTGAGCTGTTTTCCCCGGCGAAGCGGACTCGGGGCAAGGAAGGCCCGTTCCGTTTGGGCTACATTGGCCGGCTGTCGGTCGAGAAAAACGTCGGCCTATTGCCGCGCCTCCAAAAGCAATTGCTTCAAAACGGCTTGACCCCGCAGTGGGTCATTGTCGGCCAGGGCACAGAAGAGCAGCGCCTGCGTTCCGCCTTCGGTTCCGACGCCCGGTTCACAGGTGTCCTCCGCGGGGAAGACCTCGCAGCCACCTATGCCGACATGGACCTGCTCGTCTTTCCGTCCCATACGGATACCTTTGGCAATGTTGTGCTTGAAGCCCTCGCCTCCGGTGTGCCCGCGGTGGTCACCCCCGAGGGTGGCCCGGCTCACATCGTGCAAAGGGGCAACGGCATCGTTGCTGACGACGATAAGTTTGCGGATGCGATCGAGGCTCTGATGCGCGCGCCGGAAGAGCTTGCCGCCATGCGGGCCGCTGCTCGAGAGTACGCACTCACGTGCTCGTGGGATGCCGTCTTCGAGCGTGTTCTAGCGGCGTACCCGGTGTCCTGATCGTCTTCCCCTGCGATGCATCCGTGGAGCCGGCTCGGAAAGGCTCCCTCCGTGGTACACCTCGCCCAGGAAGACTGCATGGGCGGGCAGCGCCAGGCGCCCCGTGGTTTCCCCCGTGGTGGCGTCCGGTGCGGAGGAAAACAGTGTGCGCAGCGCCCCTGGCCGCATACCCTGCGCCACAAGGCCGTCATCCACCGAGAGCAGCACGGAATGGTCGGCATAGTTGGCAGCCACCACGATGTTGGCGACCGTACGTGAACCGGTCGGAGCGCGTCGCGCCCAGGCCAGCACCTGCTCCCCATTGGTGTCCAGGACGGACTGCGTTCCGTGTCGCAGTGTCGCGTTGGCGTGGTGCAGCGCGATCAGCTGCCGGTAGCTGTTCAGCATGGACCTGGGATCACGGTCCGCTACGGCCACATTGCGGCTCGGCGGCGCCGTAGGGCGCGCAGGCAGAGCCGCTGCAGAAAAGCCGGGCAGACTATCTGGATCCGGCAGCGCCTTGGGCACGTTCAGGTCCGGTGCAACATGCACGGAGCTGGTCGCACGCGGCGATATGCCCCGAGGCGGAGGAATGTAGGGGTGGTATGCGCCGAACTGTGGCTCACCCGTTGCGGCCGCGCCCCCCTGTTGCGTTTCGGGCCTGGCGGTGGGAGTCCGGTTGGAGGGCGTCCACTGCATCACGGGCCGGGACGTGTCGGCGTCCCCCGGAAAGAGATCAAGCCCGATCTCGGTCCCAGCGTCCAGGATCACGGCACCCCGCGATCCCAGCAGCAGCGTGGCATCGGCCAATGCATCGGCAGCCCCCGTGGCGGGTGGTTGCGCGAAGCGTAGCAAGCCATTGGTGGTTGCGGTGTCTGCACTGGCAGCCCCCAGGGCGAGCCGCAGCGGCTGCACCTCGGGGTGAAGAACGGAAAAGCTGGCGGAGCTCACCAGCTGTGCACCTCGTACCGCATGGAAACTGCCTGGATCGATGCGCCGCGAGGGCCGCACCAGACGGGCAGGTCCACTCAACAGGACCGGGGCAGGATCGGTCAGCAGCACGCGCTCACCCGGGAAGCCTTGCAGCAGAACCCGCATGCTGCCGAGCAGCGAGGCGTAGTCCGCATCCCCCGCGCCAGGGTTCGGCGATCTGGGGAGCCACAACCCGGCGGCCCCCGCCGCCAGCCATAGGTGGGCATCCTGCAACAGCGTGTTTCGCGTTGCTGTCCCGCGGGCCCGAAGTGTCACCAGCACACGGAGTTGCCGCCGGCTCGCCTCCCGCACAAGGTCCCCAAAGGCCTCGACGTCGTTTGCCCGCAACACTCCGTCGAGCAGAACCGCATCCACCCCGAGCGACTGGAGGTAGTCCAACCGCTGCACCACGCCCGGGAGATCGCCTCGCCCATCCCCATCGGAGTCCTGAAAGCTGGCGGAATCCAGGCGATAAAACACGGCACGCACCCACCATGCCTCGGGGGCGATACCGGAGCCGGCCCAGCCCGGCCGGGCCAATACCTGGGCTGCCGCGTGCGACGCTCCCAGGCAGCCGCAAAGCGCCAGAAGGAAGGAGAGAACAAACAGCTTTGCCAAATGCCAGCTGGAAGCGCGGGCTCCCCTACACTCGACCATCACATACCCAGAAAGGCACGGTATCTGGACTGCAGAACCCCTGTACTACGCGCCAGGCTCACCTTGGCCACATTGAACTGATACAGCGCGCTGACCAGTTGCGCTTGCGCCCCGGTCACAGCGGCCTCCGCGTCCACCACCTCGAGATTATCCGTCACGCCCGCGGAAAAGCGCTCTCGTGCGTCGCCAAGCTCCTGCTGGGATAGGTCGGCGTTGCTTTGTGCCACTTTGACGAGCTGCGAAGCGGTTTCCACGTCCAGCAAGCTGGTGCGGATCTGGGCTTCGATTGTCCCGCGCAGGTTGTCTTCCTGGTCTCGCGCCTGCTGCAGCTGTGCATCGGCCGTCTGCTGTTCGCCTCGTTGCGCGGCCTCCCGGAAGACAGGTACCTTCAGGCTGCCTTCTGCGGTAAAAACGCCATGGTACGAGCCTGTGGTTTCGCCGAGGATGCCGTAAAAGCCATTCACGGCCAAGGTCGGCAGTCGCTGGTACCGGATGGCCTTGGCTTCGTGACTGGCCACGATGATGGTCTGTTGCAAGGACAGCAGATCATTGCGGTGGGCGTAGGCTGTGCGCCTCGCCTCGTCGAGGTCCAAGTCAGACAGCTCAGCAAAGGGAGCTTCGTCGATCAGATCCAATTGCTGCCCTGCCGGCAAGCCCATCACCCGGTTCAGCTGGATGCCGTCTTTGTCCAGTTGAGACTCCGCAGCCACATGGGCCTGCTGCCGTTGCTGGTAGTCGACCTGCGCCCGCAGGACGTCTAGGCGCACGCCCACTCCGGCTTCGTCCCGCTGTGTCGCCTGGTCAAGCGTCGCCTTCGAGGAGCCCTCCTGGGCGATCGTGTTGCGCAGGTTCGCCTGGTCGGCAAGCACCTTCAGGTACGCGGTGGTGACTGCCTGCACCAGCTGCTCGTTGGAGTCTGCCACACTTAGGTCCACAGACTTGAACTCCGGCTTTATGGCACGAAACAGCTCGAAGTCGGGCAGATTGAACAGCTGCTGATCGAGGCTGATCTGTGCTGAGGTCGTGTTGACTTTCACGATCGTCTGCAGCGAGCTGGGGTTCACGCCGAAGCTTGCAAGCAGCGGACCGACCTTGGACGGGTTGAACCCCAGTGCCGCCAGGTTGAGCTGCTGTGCGGTACTGGCAGCTCGAAACTGGAGATTGGGCAAAAGTGCATTGTTGATCTGCCCCTGGTAGCCGCGCACCGTACGCTGGTTGGCCTGCTCGTACTTCAGCCGGAGATTGCGTGCCAGCCCCAGCGAGACCGCGTCGTCCAACGACAGGGGCAAAGGTCCGCGTACCGGGGTCTCCACCCCGAAACCTCCAGGACCCTGCACTGTGCCGGGTGCGACGAAGCGGACAGTGGAGCCTGTTGAGCGGACCAGGCCTGTGTCCTGCCCGGAAAGCAAGGTACTGGGCGCCTGCGGAAGAGGTGCTGCTGTGGAAGGCGTAACCACTTGGCCGGCGGACGCTAGCGAAGAGGGAACTCCGGAGGAAGCCGCCGGGGCTGCAGTGACTGAAGTTTGCGCAGACGCACCGAGCGGCAACAACATCGCCACCGCGGCCGCGGTCAAGGTGTCGAAACGGTGGAGCACGCGTATTTAGAGTCCTAGGCCCGGCTTGGGGATGCGACTAGTTTGCCGAAAAACCGCATGGAAGCTTCCGGTCATCTTGGAACCGCTTCCAGCTGTTGCAGTGCCGTGCGAAGGTCCGGGGCCGTGGAAGCGTGCCAATCCGTCTTCACCTCATCCTCCTGCTGGCCGACCGTTTTGAACAGAAGCGCCTTGCCGCCGATATGGACGTGACTCTCGGTGATCTGCCAAAGACCAGGGGATATTTGCCGCCTTTCTACGTTAAAGGTGCCCCCTTTTTCGATCTTTCCAAACAGGCCGAGACCGAATTTCACGTCATCGGTGAGTGTTCCGCGAAGCGACTGGATCCGGTTGCCGTTGCGCGCAACCACTAAACGGCCCGCCATCACGGCCAGCACCCTGGATTGCAGGTCGGGCGGCGAAAACTCCGGGTTGGGACGAAACTCTAGGGTGATGGTTTGTTCTGTCCGGCTTACCTCCGTCCACAGGAACGCCTGGGGGAGCATCTCCAGGAACTCGCGCGCTTGCTTGCCGTCGGATTGGGAAGCCTTGCTGGCGTGCTCCTGCTCCTGTGGGCTGTTCACAAAGGAGCGCATCCGGTTCAGCTCCTTCGCTCCGGCAGCTTCCGCGAGCGGTGTTCCATTGAGCACCAGCAATCGCCGCAGGTCCCCGTGGGGCGTTTCAACGACTCGGTACAATGCATCCTTGCCCGGCTGCACGTCGTGGTCGTTGTACTGCCAGGTTGATTTGTCGGTTGTATCCGCCTCCAACTCCGTCGCAACGGCCACTTTCACGGCAGCAAGGGCGCCGACCTGAACAGGCCCACCGGCATGTGCGTTCTGTGAGGGCGCAGCCCCGCAGGTCAGCACAACAACGGCCAACCCAAGCCTGTGTAGGTGCCGCTTGCCCTTCGGTTGCATCCCGTGCCGTTCCTTTATTGTCTTAATCGGCTACTCCGGCAGGATCTTTACAAAAGAATTTTCCGGCAGGGATGAACCGCCAAGTAGGTGAACCACCCCATCGCGAACGAAGCCACGCAGCATGGTGCTTTGCGCGGCGGCCGTTACCGGGGCGGGGTTGCCGGAGCTCGCCGGGGTAGGCGACGCCATCCCCCGTTGTGGGTAAGGGGTTGCGCGCACGGGCGCTGCGCTGGCGGCTTCTGCACTGGCTGCTGGCCGTCCCATCCCGCGGTCCATCGCCTCGTTCGCCAGCCGGTCTGCCACCTTGTTCTTGTGACGCAGGGCGTGGACGATCTCGAAGTGTTCAAACCTGGTGATGCGGCGTCGCGCCTCCTCGTACAGCGGGCGCAGGTCGGGCGAGTTCACCTTGTACTTGCCCTGGATCTGCTTCACCATCAGCTCGGAGTCGGAGATCACCCGCATCTTCGCATGCCCGTGCTCCAAGGCCCAGGCAAGTACGGACAGCAGGCCGGAATACTCGGCGACGTTGTTTGTCCGGATGCCGAGAAACTCGCTCAGCTCGGCCAAGGGGTCGCCTTGTGCGTCCACCAGAACGGCTCCGAAGCCCGCCGGACCTGGGTTCCCTCGTGAGCCACCATCGCAGTGAGCCAGGATCCAGCCCTCCGGCAGGGGCGGCGGCTCCGTTTCAACCACCTTCGGCCGGGAAGGGAACTTGCGGAAGGGTTTCCGGTCGGTAGCCGGCCGGCGGTCATCAGGAAACAATGAAGCCATCAGGATCAGTGTAGCCGCACTCGGAACCAGCTTGCCTCCATAGGCAACAACGCGGCTCAGGCTGCACCGAGCGGTTTCAAGAGTGTCACTTTGCCGCCAGGCGACTTGCGGAAGCTGTGCAACTCCTGCCCGTTCACGTCCACGTGCCGCAGCACCACATCCCCACCCACAACTTCCAGGTCAGAAAAACCCAACACCTTGGAACCAAAAGGGCCTCGCTGCTCCGGCGGCGTGCTCCAGTCCACCAACTCCGCCCCGCCTCCGCCAGAGATGACGAAGCTGGTCGGGTGACCCGCAAACTCAATGTGTTGAAGATCATGATCGTGGCCTGTAATCCAGAAGTCCACCTTGGCCTGCCGGATCATGGGCTCCCACCGCTTGATCAGCAACGCATTGTCTTTGTGAACGCCGTTGGTAAACAGCGGATGGTGACAAAC
>CAXTRM010000020.1:0-3011 GCA_964246625.1 uncultured Acidobacteriaceae bacterium | reverse complement strand
TAGACCGGGGCTTTGCCAGCTGCGCACCGAACCACTCTTCCTGCTCGGCTGTGTGCTTGTGCGACATGGTCATGCTCCACGGGAATGGGTCGTCTTTGGTCCCCGGGAGGTTCGAGTCGAGGCAGATGAAGGTGATCACCGGGTTCTGTTGGGGCCAGGTAAAGGTGAACCAGCGTCCCGGCATGGTCCAGCGCGTCTTTACATGCTGCGGATAGGCCAGCTGCAGGTCGACCTTGTTGTCCACCCGGCGCTCATAGTCGTGGTTCCCCAGCACCGCATAAAACGGGCAGGAAAAGTGGGACGTCGGATACATCTGCTCGAAGTCGCTCTGCCACCGCGGACAACTTAGGCCACCGATCATGTTGCCATACCAGTTGTCTCCCAGCAGGAAAACTGCCTCCGGATGGACGTGCCGGGTGTCCACATAGCGCTTCATCTGCTCCGCGACGGCCCGTTGCTGTTGCGGATAGTGCTCCGCGCCCCAATCGCCCAACAGCAGCATGTGCGGATTTGCGGAGTTGGGTAATGGCGAGTCTTCGGCGAAGCTCACGGGGGTCTCGCCAAACAGAGATCCTTGTGCGCTCAGGGCGAGCGCGGAAAAGGCGACCGTTTGCTTCAAAAAGGCGCGGCGAGTGGGGGAGGACGGGAAGTCGGACAAAGAGGAAGCCTCACGGAGCAGGCAGCCCTGCTCGTTTTATTGGACGCTGCTCGCCGCATCGGTGACGCGGAGGGGCCAAGACTTGTTTTGCCGCCGTACCTCGGCACTGCCCCGGGTTGCGAGACCTGAGCCCCCGGGTGCCTGGCCTGCTCACATCCCTTCAGCAGGAGCGTCCATACCCATGTAGCTACACCTGACTCCGGAGTCAGCCTAGAACATGAGTATCTCCCCCGCGATTGTCCTTCCCGGTGAGCTCACCCGCCGGCGTGTCAGTCCTTTTGCGCTCGGACTCCAGGAAACCCTCGCAGCCGGCACCACTGCCCTGGCGGTAGAATCACCCGCAGGGAGCATGCCCAAGGTCGCCGCACAACCAGGAACGGCGCGCGTCAAGCTTTCGCCTCAGGAGCTCGAAGCCCGCGCCCTGCAGCGTGCCGAAGACGACGAGCTGATCCGTGCCGCGCAAAAAGGCGAGCGCACCGCCTTCGATTCGCTCGTTCGCCGCTACGACCGCAGTGTCCTCCGCCTGGCGCTTCACATGCTCGGCAACGAGGAAGACGCGCAGGACGTCCATCAGGAAGCCTTCATCAAGGCCTACCGGCATCTGTCCAACTTCCGTTTCGAGTGCTCGTTTTACACCTGGCTGTACCGCATCGTGACCAATCTCTGCCTCGACCAGCTGCGCCGGCGCAAAAGCCGCCGCGAAGATCCGGGAACCGTGCTCGACGCCGCCGGGGAAGAGATGGATCTGATGGCCAATGTGCAGGACGATCGCGCCACCGCCGACCCGGCCCGCGAACTGCAACGCAAACACCAGCAGGCCGCCATCCAAAGTGCCCTCGCAGAGTTGACCCCGCGCGAACGCACCGTCTTTGAACTCAAGCACTACCAGGGGCTCAAGCTGCGCACCATCGGCGAAATGCTCTCTACAACGGAGGAAACCGCGAAGAACACCCTTTTCCGGGCCACCCGCAAGCTGCGGGCAAGGCTTGCGGAGATTCGCTGACCACTCGCAACCTGTCGCTTCCAGGCGCAGCCTAACCCAGCAACACCGGCACCACCCAAGCGGGCAACTTTCAAACGACCCGCACTGCAGCACCTTACAAGAGGCCATACGAGGAACCGCACCATGCGATGCCAGGACGCACAAGACAATATCGTCTTAGCCCAATACGGAGAGCTGCCGGACGATCTGCTCTTGCCGCTCGAACAGCACCTGAACACCTGCGCGGACTGCCGCCGGGAGTGGAACGCGCACGTTGCGCTTCACGACACCCTTGCGCTGGACCCGGTGGTCGAGCCGTCGCCCAACCTGCTCGCCGCTTCCCGCATGCAGCTCGATGAGGCGCTTGACCAGATTCCACCTAGTTCGGTATTCCAGCGCTTCTCTTCCAGTGCCTACCGCTGGCTCCATCTGGTCACGGGCGCCCCGGCCCTGGCCACGCTGCTTCTGGGCGTCGGCTTCCTCGGTGGCAATGCGCTCACGCGCTACCAGGTCGTCCATGCTCCACAAAAGCCGACACCGGTCGTCATCTCGCGCCCCGGCCAGGGTGAGGTCGCAAGCGTCTCCGGCATCCGGCAAACGCCCAACTCCGACCTGGTGCAGGTGGACTTCAACCGCGTTGTGCCCGAAACCGTGCAGGGCTCCATGAGCAGCCCGGAGATCCGCAATCTGCTGCTGCTCGGCACCAAGCTGGCCGCCAACAGCAAAGCTCATGAGGCAGCCGTGACCCTGGTTGCCGATCAATGCCGCACCGGCCATGCCTGCAGTCCCGCCGACGACAGCGCACACGACTCCGGAGAGCTCCGTCTCGCCCTTGTGAACAGCCTGCGCTTTGATAAGAGCCCGGCCGTCCGTCTCCAGGCCCTGAATGGGTTGCAACCCTATGTGTCTGAAGATGTCCATGTCCGCGACGCGGTGCTGGAAGCGCTCATGCACGACCATAGTGAAGCGGTGCGGACCGAGGCCATCTCCATGCTCTCGCCCGTCGGCGCCGACTCCAGCGTCCGGCAGGCCCTCCGTACCGTTTCCACGGAAGACATGAACCCTGCGGTCCGGAACGCGTCGTTTCAGGTTCTGCAAAGCGCGCCGGATATCGAGTAGGCCCTCATGTCCCGGTCTCCCCGCTGTAGCTCTTCCATGCCCGGCCTGGGTGTACGCGTCTGCCTGGTCGCAGGCACCCTCCTTTTTGCCCAGCCTGTCCATGCCCATACCAACGCTGGGCGGCCGGCTCACGCAGGCCTGCACGGGGCAGCCAACGGCAGGGCGCAGGGCTATCTCGGGATCGAGTTCCACGACACCTCGGACGAGCAATCCAGAACCCTGCCGCCCAGCACCTATCACGGGGTGGAGGTC
>CAXTRM010000019.1:23837-24222 GCA_964246625.1 uncultured Acidobacteriaceae bacterium | reverse complement strand
CCCCAGAACTGCCTCCCAGGATCCGGATGGACTTTTCTGCATTCCGGAGTCACGACGTTCATGGATGCTTCGGGAAAGAACTACCGGGTAGGCGATTATCTGATCTCAGACGGCAAAGACAAGCAGGAAGTTCTGTACTGGTACCAGTCTCATGGGCGCAGCATCGCGAGTGATTACAAGGCCAAGCTGGCCATGTTGACGGATGCTATTCGGTATGGCCGGACGGATGCGGCTCTTGTTCGTATCATCAGTTCTGTCGGCGCAAATGAGGATCCGCAAGCGGCTCATGCACGGGTCGTGGAGTTCGCCAAGAGTTTCACTCGGCTGCTGCCCGCTTACGTCCCGAACTAAGAGGTTATTTTGGCAAGGAAAAGGGTAGCAAAGG
>CAXTRM010000019.1:7552-23827 GCA_964246625.1 uncultured Acidobacteriaceae bacterium | reverse complement strand
GACTCAAGGTTTCACGCGACCGCGGTAGCTCGTTGCCCTCATAGGCCTTTCCGCCGTTTGTGCAGGCCTGATCGGATGCAAGCACGATCCCAACAAGCAAAAACAGAAATACCTGGAAAGCGGCAAGCGTTACGAGACAGATGGCAAGTACCGTGAAGCAGTCATCCAGTTCTCCAATGCGCTGCGTGTGGACAAGAACTTCGCCCCGGCACACTATGAGCTCGCCAAAACGTACCTTCAGCTGGGTTCTGTGGTGGCTGGCTACCAGGAGTTGCAGCGCACCGTACAACTGAACCCTTCCAACCTTCAGGCCAGACTCGATTTAGGAACCATTCTCTTGGCCGGCGGGGTGCCGAAACGGGCAAAGGAGCAAGCAGAGGCGATCCTCGCGGCGGAGCCCAACAACGCGGACGGGTACGCCCTGCTGTCGCGGATCGCATTCAAAGATGGCGATAAAGCCGAAGCACTCAGTGACATCCAAAAGGCGATTTCGCTTCACCCGAACGACGCCAAGCTGCATACAACTCTTGGGCTCATCCAGGAGACGAGTTCGGATGGAGGCCCCAGCGGTCAGGCAGAGCTTGAAAGAGCAGTCGCCCTCGACGCAAAGAACCCGAGTGCGAGGTTAGCGCTTGCAGGAGCCCTTGCCAATAAAGGCGATGTGCAGGGCTCTGAGCAGCAGGTACAGGCTGCTGTGCAGGCCGCGCCACAGGATCTCCAGGCACGGGTCGCCCTCGCGGAGCTGTACTTCAAAGCCGGCGATAAAGGCAAAGCTGAGCAGACGCTCATTGACGCCGTAAATCAAATGCCGGATAAGGATCAAGCGGCAACGATTCTGCTCACCTTCTATGCCAGGACCAATCAGCCCGATCGAGCGGAAGCAGTTTTCACGGATTTGCGTGCCAAACATGGGAAAAGCCTGCCTATCCAGATCGGGTATGCGCGCATCCTGATAAGCCGTGGCAAGTGGGACCAAGCCAGCGAGGTTATCAAGGGTCTGAGTAAGGCCAATAGCAGCAATCCGCAGGTGGCGCGACTGAATGCGGAGCTTCTTCTGCACGCAAACAAGCCTCGGGAGGCCTTCACACTGTTGCAAAAGGCGGTAAGCAACGCACCAGACGATGCGCGGCTGGAACTGCTTCTGGCACGCACGGCCCAGGCCATCGGGAACGTGAGTGTTGCAGAGGCAAGCTACCAGCAGGCAGCTCGCCTGGATCCCCAAAGCCTCGATGCCACGCGAGGGCTCGCGGAAATGGCCATCAGCCGGAAAGACTATACCCAACTCACAGAACTGGCTGAGAAGTCGATTGCGTCGCATCCAGACGCAGCTGATGGCTACGTCTGGCGTGGGTCCGTGGAAGGTTCTCAGCAGCAGCTTGAAAAAGCCGAGGCTGACTTCCAGACAGCGCTCAAGAAGGACCCAAACAACGCCGCAGCGATGCTGGATCTGGGCGAGATTGAGCTACAGCAGAAACATACCGCGCAGGGCCGTGCACTGCTTGAGCAAGCGTTGGAAAAGAACCCAACCATGATTGCAGCCCTCAATATCCTGGTATCGGCTGACTTGCAGGATAAGCAGCCTGAAAAGGCGCTTGCGAGGGTGCAGGCCCAGATTGCCAAGGTGCCGAACAACCCAGCAATGTATACCGATCTTGCTCGGCTGCAGCTGCAAATGAAGGACTTCGCAGGGGCGCAAGCGAGCGCTCAACACGCGCTCCAGATCGATAAGAATTTCAGCCCGGCTGTGGAAGCGTACTCACAAGCGGAACTAGCCACCGGAAATACTGACGCGGCAATCGTGGCATGGCAAAACTGGAGTATCGAGCATCCGACGGACGCCCGAGCGCAAACCTTGCTGGGCACCCTGGAAGAGACCAAGGGAGACACGAACAAGGCTCTGGCTTTCTACAAAAAGGCCTTGCAGTTGGATCCGGCCCAGGCAATCGCTGCCAACAACCTGGCGTTCCTGATGGTCGAGAATGGCGAGAACACCGATGTAGCGCTGAGTTATGCGCAGACAGCACGAAGTGCCATGCCTACTGCGCCCAACACGGCAGATACGCTTGCGTGGGTGTACTACCACAAGGGCACCTACTCCCTTGCACGTGATCTGCTGCAGGATGCCGTGAAGGCGGCACCGGATGATGCGTCCATTCATTACCACCTCGGCATGACCTTAACCAAGATCGGCGACAAGTCGGGCGCGACGGCAGAACTGAAGAAGGCTACCGAGTTAGCTCCCAACACGCAGACGGCGAAGCAGGCCAGCGACGCGCTGAGTCATCTGGGGGCCTAAGCCGTCCGGGGAGCGCTCTTGTGGCTCCCCGACCTGCCCGGCAGAATCTGTTGCGCCCTACGCAGGACGTAATAGTGTCCGGTACAAGTCCGTTATGCGCTGCATCATGGCGTCCGCACTGAAGCGGTCTTGCACGGTGCGGCGGCCTGCCCGTCCGAGGCGGAGTGCCAGGTGTGGGTCGTCCAAGAGACGACCGATTGCCTGAGCAAGAGCGTCAGCGTCCTCCGGGGGGATCAGTAACCCATTCTGCCCATCCTGGATGGCCTCTGCATTGCCTCCTACGTCGGTGGCCACGGCCGGCACTCCTGCCGCCATCGCCTCAACCAGAGCGTTCGAGAAGCCTTCACTCCGGGACGGCAAGACAAAGATGCTTGCATCCTTTAAATAGTCCTGGAGGTCAGAGATTCTGCCGACGAACCGGAAGGTCTCTGAGAGGCCTAGTACCTCGACCTGTTGCGCCAGCGTGTCAAAGTACTCTGCTTCAAGGATGTCGCCAGCGACGAGGAATTGTGCATCGGGGTGCCACTTGCTGACCTCGGCAGCAGCCTGCACGAACAGGTCATGGCCCTTCACTCGGCGGATGTTGCCGACCGTTGTGATCAAGAGCTTTCTATCGACAACATCCATCGAGGTCGCTGTTTCTGCCACCAAGGGGGCCACGTCCAAACCGTTGTAAATAATGTGTACTTTCGGCGCGGGTACCCCGTCGACGTTTCTGACGTGCTCAGCCACGCGAGCCGAAACAGCAGTCACCGCGTCGGGCAAACTGCGCAAGGTGCGGTAGGCGATCTGGTGCTTTCGGGAGCGCAGAATGCCCATATCGCGACGGCTCCAGATGAGCTTGGCATCTGAAAGCAGCTTTGTAACAAATCCTGCCCAAATGTCGGAACTCTCAAAGAAGGTCTGAACGATCCTAATGTTCTGCTGGCGCAGAAACCGACGCAGAGCGAAGGCAGCGCGCAAGGCTTGCAGGTTGTAGGTGTTTGTAAGAGGGAGAAGGTACACCGGGCACGGTGCTTCCTGCACATCGAATTCGCCCTCGGCGTGCAACGCGAAGGTAAGGATCGAGGTACGGTAGCCATATTGCGGCAGCAGTTCTGCCAAACGCAGGACGATGCGCTCGCCTCCCCCCAGCGTCTTCGGGAAGCCGTCGACGACAAGCAGGACGTGCGGCGCCTGGTCCCCTATCAGCTTGGCTCTACGGCCTTTCGCGATCTGTTGGATCATAAGGGGGCAACTACGAGGCGAACGCGTATCGTGCCGGTACAGGACGAGCCCCTGGACTCTGCGGCGCGTTCGCAGGAGGCGCACTGAGTTGGTTCGCGCGCAGCGCCGCTCCCATCAGCACCCAAAGCAAGCCGTTAATTTCGATGTATGTCCAACGGTCGCCAAAGAAGTTCGTAATAGCGAGGCTTGCCAGGCAAATTGTGAGGCCTAAGCCGAAGCCTCGGTACAGCGGGTCGGTAGCGCGACGAAACAGGCGAATCGCCACGGCAAACATCTGGTAAAGCATGGTCGCAGCAAAGGCAAAGCCAACGATCCCTGTCTCAACCAGCACTTTCACGTACCAGTTGTGAGTATCTTTTAGATTGTCAACGTGCTCGCCATATTGGAAGGTCGCAAAGCCGGTGCCAAAGATGGGGTAGCGCATCATGGTCTGTTCCGCATCTGTCCACAGGTCCACCCGCTCTTGCGCAGAGGCCTCGAGCTGGCCGTCTTCGTTGTGGGTCATGTTGATGCGTTGCGTCACGGCTGCGGGTACAACGGCTTGCCAGCACACCAGAAACACCGCAGCCACCACCAGCAGCTTGCGGTCTTTCAGGATGCCGAGCAGGATGACACAGACCACGATCGCGAGATATGCAGCGCGAGAAAAGCAGTACATGCACGCAAGCAAAGTCAACACTGTTGTGCCGTAAGCCGCCAGCTTTACCTTGCGACGCTGAAGATAGCGGACGGATCCCCAGTAGAACATGCCGAACTGAGCAAGAAAAGCAGCGGTCTGATTGGATCCATACCCAAGTGGTCCACCGCTCCGCTTGTTCTCGTCGAAATTCGTCCAACTGTGGCTGAGGCTGTCCATCAGCGAGCTGCGATCGATGATCAGAACCGCAACGGCGGTAAGGAGCATAACGGTGCGCACAGCTTTGCGATCCTCGATCACCATGGCCGCCGATGCAAAAATCAGCGGCATCAGCATGTAGTCCTTCCAGGTGACAAAGTTCATCTGCCCAAGCCACAGCGGCGCCGGGGCAGAGGTCAACGCGCTTCCAAGCCACATCGAGCAATACAGGTACATGCCGTAGGTGAGCCACAGCCAGGGAAGGGCACTCTTCGGTGGGCGCTTGCCCCGCAGCAGCGCACCGACAAACACCGCGATTACCAGGATCGTGAGGACGTTGCCGCCAAGCGGCCAATCGAGGAAGTGGTCCCGCATCGTCCTGTACGGAAGAAAGGGGATCATGTAATACAAGCCGAAGCGTGGATCTTTGAACAGCGAAATCAGGATCGCGATCCAAAACCCGAGATAGGCGACGAACGGTATGTAGTGACCTAGACCTGTTCCCATCGCTCTACCTCATCCTTCTACCGACATACCAATGTGAAGTAGCACTCATGCCCACCGGGCACGTCCCGTAAGGAAATTGTAGAACGCCAGCGTTGCCGCCACATTGAGCATGGCAAACGTGTAAGGGATCCCCACTGCGCGCAAAGATCTGGTCTTCGGTAAAGCCAAGCCAAAAAGGGCGAGCAGGTAGGTGAGTAGCTGCAGGGCCAGAGCCGCCCGGTAGATGGCCATGGGGAGCAAAGCCGAAGTGCAGAACAGAAGGACAAGGAGGAGGGGCACGAGCAGCCTGAGGAACTTGTGGCTGACCAAGCGAAAGAGAAGCGGATTGGCAAGCCCCAGCAGCCAGGGAGCCAACTGCAGCAGCTGGTAGTTGCCGGTCAAAGTGCGGACCTTTCGCGCGAACTCCTTCCCTGGGGCAACAAAGATACGATCCCGGGCAATGGCACTGTCCAGAAACAGGACGCGATAGCCCGCACGTGCAATCTGCATGGGTGTTAACACGTCGTCGAGCAGGGTTCCCGGTGGCAGGGGCCGGTACAGGGCCCGTCGCATGGCAAACAGGGCGCCCGTAACGCCCACCACGGAGCCAGTGGCCGACTCCAGCTTGCGGACGGTCTTCTCGATCTTCCAGTAGATTCCAAGGGCGTCTGGAGAAGGAGTCCCATCCGCTGCTTCCAGATGCAACTCCCCACTCACGGCGCCTACCTGCGCATCGGCGAAGCACGAAACCAGCTCGGTGAGCGCATTGGCATCTACGGTTTGCCTTGCGTCCATGAAGACGGCGATCTCGCCCGTCGCAGCCTCCACCGCATGGTTCAGGGCAATCCCCTTACCTTGCGAAGCTGGAAGCCGCAGGGAGGTCACCTGCGGAGCTGACGCGGCTAAGATCTCGTTGGTGCGGTCGCTTGATCCGTCCGAGACCACAATGATTTCGAGCAGGTGGCGGGGGTAGTTGAGAGCTGCCACTGAGGCGAGCTTCCGGGGCAGCGTGGTTTCCTCGTTATGGACGGCCATGACCACGGAGACTGTGGGCAGTATCGCGGCTCTCCGAACAGGCTGCGGACGCAACCTGGCCAGGACCGCCAATAGCAGGGCGTAGCCGACATAGGCATACGCGATCAGCAGGAGGGACGACCAGAACAGAAGTTGAAGAGTGACTACTGCCATTTCAGCTTGCGCCAAGGTGTTATATAGCACGACAGGGAAGTCATTCCCCATCCCACCATCGTCCCCGCTCTTGACCATCTCCTCACGCGGGCGAGACGGTATACTTGCGCTGATTCACACACTGAAGCGGGTCTGCGCCTCACGCGATCGCACGAGTTCGTCTTTGCGGATGCTTTCAGGTGAAGCGAACGGGGTACCGGCGTGCAGCTGCGCTTTCGACACATCGTCAGAAATGTGTTCTCCAATTGGGTAGCCACGGCAGCAAACATGGCCGTGGGCTTCTTTCTTTCCCCGTATATCGTTCATCATCTCGGAAACGTGGCCTACGGCGTGTGGGTCCTCACGATCTCTTCTATCAACTACCTGGGCATGCTCGACTTGGGGATGCGGAGCTCGGTGCTGCGCTTCGTCTCGCGCGCTCGTACGGTGGGCAACCACGAAGAAGCCTCCTCTGCGGTCTCAGCCGCCCTTTGGGTACGGTTACAGGTCAGCGTACTCGTTCTGCTCCTGTCCGGGGTGCTCGCGCTGCTGTTTCCGGTACTGTTCAAGGTTCCCCTCGACATCGCCCGTGCCGCGCAGATCGCTGTCATGATCGTGGGCGCGAACCTTGCCATGGTGATGTCCATGGGCGTCTTTGGGGGCGTGATCTCCGGCCTGAACCGCTATGATCTGCAAACAGCCATCACCCTGATCCAACTTGTCTTCAGGGTGAGCGGGGTTGTGTTTGTGCTTCGCCATGGTCATGGCATCGTAGCCATCGCAATCTGCGAGTTCGTCGCGGCCCTGATCGCGAATGTTGCGCTTGTTGTGGTTGCGAGACGGCTTTATCCCGAACTCAAGGTACGCCTCCAACGCCCGGAACGGGCCATGCTGCGCTCTCTTTGGAGCTACAGTGTGTACGCATTTTTAACCACCGTTGCCATCCAGCTTGTCTACCAGACGGACAACCTGGTCGTGGGTGGCTTCGTCTCCGCGTCCGCCGTGGCCTTTTATGCAATCGGCGCATCCCTGGTGCGTTATACGGACCAATTTACTTCCGCTATGACCATGAGCTTCGTTCCGGCCGCGAGTACCTATGAGGCGGGAGGGGACGCCACCAGGTTGCGCTCGCTCTATACCGGCGGAACACGGGCCATTCTGGCGATCTCTCTTCCTATCCTCGTCACCCTGCTTGTGCGAGGGCGTACCTTTATCGGCCTTTGGATGGGAGCGCAGTATATGCAACGCTCCGGAACCGTGATGATTCTTCTTGCCAGCACCATGATCATCTCGCAAACCAACAGCGCGGCGTTCTCCATCGCGTTTGGGACGGACCGGCATAAGGTCACCGCAAAGTGGGCCGTCGGAGAGGGAGTCGCGAACCTGGTGTTGAGCCTGCTCCTGGTGCACCCGTTCGGCATCTATGGTGTGGCGATCGGTACGGTTATTCCGAACCTGTTCATTCACCTGTTCCTGTGGCCGCCCTTTATCGCGAAGATGGTGGGGTTAAGCCCGTGGCGGATCTTGACCGGGGTCTGGGGACCCATGTTCCTGTGCATTCTTCCGTTCGCAGGCGTGTCGTACCTGCTGAATGCCTTCTACCATCCCGCGGGCGTCGCCATGTTTTTTCTGCAAACCCTGCTGATCCTTCCGGTCTTCGCGGCGACGCTTGCACTTGCCTTCAGGGGAGAACTTAAGCACCACGTGCTGCCGACAATCCGCACCTTTGTTCAGAAAAGGGTCGGCCTGTTTGCGTGACGCTGTATCTCGCGACAGCGAATCATCGCCATGGCCGACATATCGAATCTTAGAAGAATCCCCGGAAGACGTGCGTCAGCGCTGTGTCTACACCGAAGCGTTCGGCATGCTGAAAGACGTGGTGATTCACACGCCACCGTGGCAAGGCAACGAAGTCCCGCAGATAGGGTTGGCCGTCCTTGTGTTCGGACCAGTCGAGGGCCATGGTTTCGCTCAGGATCTTGCGCCCCCGTTCACTGCTCGTAGGTAGAACAGGGATGTGCGCAACAGGGAAGTAGGGCATCTTGGTGAACAGCTTGCCGAACAGCTTGCTCGCAGCACATCGGTAGATCTCCAGTTCCGGATTCAGGAGTTTGGCAAAGCTGGGCAGCGCGGACGAGGTTTCAAGCACGCAGGAGCACAGGGACAGCAGAAGGCAATCACGCAAGGCGCGATCCGCCTTTTCCGCGCGCGTTGTCAGCGGCTTCTCGGAAAGGTGGAACTCGGCACCCCCAAGAGACTTGACTGGGAGTGAAACGGCGCTTCGAAGCATGTCAAGGAACGAAGGCTCGTCCGTCGCAACAAAGATCGCACTGAACTCCTTGCGGCTCTCAAGAAATTCTTGGATCAGGAAGAGGTACTGATCCTTCGATATAGGATTGCTGTCCCACGAGGTCGTTTGCTTGTCTGTGCCTCGGAAATGGATCCCGAGTACCTTGCCTTCGGGCAGAACGCCGTCCGTCATCCGGTACACACGGTCTGGTACGCGAAAGTACGCGCTCCATAATTTGTGGAGGGCTGCCCAGTCGTTGCCCAGAACATGGGCGTGCCGACGGCGAAACTCAAACAAAGAGATGCGGTGATACGGTCCCGCCTGCGGCGTGTAGGCAAGATCGAGGATGCCCGGGATCCCCAGGAAGTCGGGTGGATCACTGTAGTGCTTGGTTCTCAGCTCCCATTGCGGGAACAGCTTGTGCTCATGGAGGTAAGGCAGTAGCTGCAGAAGGTAGTAGAACGTTTGGCCGAACAGACCCTGTTCCAGGTCATCGGGCTGGCAGTGGATGCAGAGCGGTTTCATGAAGTCCTACTCGAAAAGTGCGTCATGGTGCGAGGCTGCCGTGACTCTGGCTGCAGGCTACGGCTCCGGCAACTTGAAGAAGAAGCGGCCATGGATAAACCCGAGCAGATCCCAAGCCGCAAGCTCATCGGCAAAGGCCTGACCGTGGTTTTCCTGGCCAAATAAGTGACCCGGCAGGGTACACAGGCTCCGTGCTGTCCGCCCGATTCTGTGGCGTGGAACTCCAAACAGATAGGCGACCGGCTCACGTTGCTCGCGATCCAGGATGCCTTGCGACACGGCACGCCAGTACGCCCAGCGGCGATGGTACTTGCGTGTCAGCCGGTCTGCCGGGATGAAATGATAGATCACGAAATCCGGAACATACATGCCACTGATGCCGGCAGCCAGAATCCTACGAAACATCTCGGCATCTTCTTCGGAAAGCAAGCCATCCGGTGTTCTGCCCAGCTTGGTGGAGTACAGCCCCACTCTGTCGAAGACCGAGCGCCGGATTGCCGCGTTGCCGCCGTTCAACATGCCAGGGTGCCCCGGCCCGTACCGCCCGCGTTGCTTGGGCGGAATGGCCCCTACTACCGCGTGGTACCCGGGAGGCAACCAGGCCGGAGCAGGTACCTGCCAGTTAGGGAGGTACGGACCACCGATGAAATCGACTGTGGCGTCCTGCATCTCGCGAGCAATGACGGCGATCCACTCCGCATCCACCTCTTCATCGTCGTCGATGATGCCGATGACCTCACCCTGCCCAGCAGCAATGCCCCCGTTTCGTGCATGAGAAAGCCCCTGCTTGCGCTCAAGGACGTAGTGCACAGGCAGGTGGCCCTCCTGCTGCAGTTGCTTGACAACAGCCACCGTGTCATCGGGGCTGTTGTTGTCAATGACGTAGATGTTCACCGAGGTCCCGCTGGGGACGCGCGCTCTTTGGAGGCTCTCGACAGCCTTCCTCAGGAGAGCACTACGGTTGTAGGTGCAGATCATGACGTCAAGTGTCACGAGCCAGTCCCTCTCCCTTCGCCTGCTGGCTGGGCAGACCAAGCCATGCAACGCACAGCCAGAATCCCGGCGTGTACAGACACCTTCCTTGAGAGCGTGAGCGACTCCTGAGGTGCGTCACAGATTGCCATAGGTCAGGTCCATTCTAGTGTGCTCGTCGGCGAGGTGGCTCTTGGGTTCCAGGTTGTTGTCGTGCGTAAGGATGGCGTTGGCGGTCACGCTCATGCACTCGCTCGACTTGAAGCAGCTCGGGATTCCTCTGGAACTTTAAAGAGAAACCGACCGTGGAAGAATCCCAGTAGATCCCAAATGCCGAGTTCATCGGCAAAGGCCTGAGCCTTCCTGTTGCGGCTAACGAGGTTGCCCGGCCAGGCAAACAGCCCTCGAAGCGCCCGGCCCCAGCGATAGCGGGGTACGCCCAAAAGGTACTTCACCCGTTCAGGGCTGATTCGATCCAGCACGCCTTGGGAGACGGAACGCCAAAACGCCCAGCGCCGGTGGTAAGCGCGAGTGAGCCTTTCAGCAGGTATGTGGTGGTAGATGGCTAGCTCCGGGACATAAAGGCCGTCAAGGCCACGTGCCCGCATTCGGCGAAACAGATCGGCATCCTCCTCGGAAAGCAAACCACGTGCCGTTCGGCCGAGAAAGACCGAGTACCCACCGACCTCGTCATACACCGCGCGTCGAATGACGGAGTTGCCGCAACTAAGCATCCCGACCCGCTCGCTGCTGAACCAGGCGCGAGGCTTGAAGGGACTCACACCGATGGCAGCGTGGTACCCAGGTGGCAGCCAATCGGGCGCGGTTGCCTGCCATCGAGGCAAACAGCAACCGCCAATATAAGCGACCTTTGCGTCCTGGAACTCCCTGGCGACGACCGTAAACCAGTTCTCATCAATCTCTTCATCATCGTCGATCATGCCGACGAGTTCGCCCCGGCCCGCTGCAATGCCGGTATTCCGCGCAAACGACGACCCTTGTCGCCTTTCCAGCAGGTACTGCAAGGGGAGGTCTGCCTCCGAGCGAAGATCCCGGACCACAGCCGCCGTGTCGTCGGAGCTGTTGTTGTCGACGACGAAGAGCCTGATTTCCAAGCTGGGCGGCTTGTGGGCGCGGAACAGACTCTCCACGGCCTTGCGCAACAGAGCGCTGCGATTGAAGGTGCAGAGGATCACGTCCAGGGTCACAGGAACCGCTCCGCCACGTCACACCGCATGGAAGCTATGAGAGAGCCTTGGACAAAGGTGCAGCAGCGCACAGCGTCTCCCGTGAGGGAACGGGTCCTTCCTGCGTCACTCGAGCTGGCCAGCACAATCCAAAGTCTCATCTGCAAACGGTCGCACCGGTGCCCATCATAGGACCAGGCCTGGCGTTCCACACGGGCGCGAAGGTCTCAGTTCCGTGCCCCGAAGCGGGGATGGACCTCCGCTCCTGTCCTGAATCGAGCCAAAGCTCTCGGGAATCACATAGCGGCTCACCCGCTCGTGACATAGGCGAGCGCGCCTTGCCCGTTTATGCTGCGATAAGTGCGATGAAGAGCCTGCATCTGCTCTACCACGAGCTACGTTCGTCCAGGAGCGACTACTCTTACGTGGTCAGCAGCGACCTGTTTCAGGCGCACTGTGGGCTTTTCGCCGAGATCAAAGCTCAGGGACAGACCCGGTTCTTGGAGCCGGCCATCACCTTTGATGACGGGAACCTGTCCGATTACACCCTGGCAGCACCCATCCTGGAAGGGTACGGCCTTGTTGCCGCTTTCTTTGTGACCGCTGGGTGGACAGGACGGCGTGCAGGCTTTCTGGATTGGCCGCAACTGCGCTCATTGCACGCCGCAGGGCACACCATAGGGGCGCATGGGATGTCTCACAAGCTTCTGACGCAGTGTTCTGCCGCCGAACTGCAGGAAGAGCTGCAAGGCGCACGGAAGCGCCTCGAGGACGGTCTAGGCAGCGCTGTTACGTGCATGTCCCTGCCAGGGGGGCGCGCCAACGGCCATGTTTTCCGAGCGTGTGCCGAAGCCGGGTTCCTCCAGGTGTTCACCTCATCGCCCAAGCCAGTCGAGATAGGGACATCCCCGAAGCTTGTTGGGCGGCTCAACCTGGTGGGAAGCACCTCGGTGCCGTGGTTGGAACGGGTCCTCGACACACATACTGGACAGCTTGCTCGCCTCGAACAGACGGCCAGGCTCAAACACGCGGCAAAGCGCCTGCTGGGCGACCGTCTGTACGCCAGGCTGTGGGCCGTTGTAAACAGGCAGGAAGCAGATGCGTCCGAGCCTGAGGTGCGACCGCTGTGAGAGTGCTCCACCTCATCAGCAGCAGCGGGATGTACGGCGCCGAGGCAGTCATCATGCAACTCTGCGCGGGTATGTCGTCTGCCCAGTACGGTACCGGTCTGTTGAGCGTGTTCTCGCATGCTGGCCAGCCTGTACCGGAGTTGCACACAATCGCGACCGGGGCAGGTGTCGACTCCGATCTGCTGATGTGCCAGGGACAGCTCGACCTCGGGGTGCCGCAGGCGTTGCGGGAAAGAGTGGAACAATCTGCGGTCGATGTCGTCCACGCTCACGGCTACAAGGCAGACATCTATGCCCATTTGGCATTTCGTGGTCGAAAAACAAGGCCCGCGCTCGTATCTACCTGTCACACCTGGTATGACAATGACATCGCCGTCCGGCTCTATGGCATGGCCGACCGTTGGGTGCTCCGATCCTTCGACAAGGTCGTCGCCGTCTCGGCTGAGGTGCAGCGCCGGCTCCTGAAAGCCGGGGTCGCCCCGCACAACCTGCACCTGATCCGCAACGGCATCGCGCTGATCTCACCCATGGAACGTGGCCGGTTGGGCCTCCCCGAGGCGCACGGGCCCACGGTTCGAATCGGGCTGGTGGGTAGGCTCGCTCCGGAGAAGGGGGTGGATGTCTTCCTACAGGCCGTAGCGCACCTGCCCTCCTCGCTGAACCTCGAATTCGTGGTGGCCGGAGAAGGACCGGAACGCGCTGCTCTGGAAGCCCTCCAACGGCAACTTGATCTCCAAAACCCGTTCGCTTTTCTGGGGGGTGTGCGGGACATGCAAACTTTCTACGAGTCCCTGGATGTCCTTGTCTCCGCCTCACGGCAGGAAGGCCTTCCCATGGCACTTCTGGAGGGCATGGGAGCCGGTCTCCCCGTCGTCGCTACCAGGGTCGGCGAGGTCCCTCACGTAGTCGTCGAGGGCGAAACCGGCCTGCTTGTGGCAGCCAACGATCCCAGCGCACTCGCGACCGCTCTCAACCAGCTCGTGCGCGATCCGGCGCTGCGCCGGCAGCTGGGGCAGGGTGGAAGGAAGCGTGTAGAAGATGCCTTCTCTGCTGCCCGCATGACAAGGGACTATGTATCCGTCTACAACAAGGCCATGGCCGACCGAGCTGCCGCTTTTTCCGGCAGGGCAGCATGAGGCCTTCTACGCGCGCACCTCGCATCTTCATGATGGACCTTTGGGCAACGGTCCCGTACTACACTGCGTACCTGTCCCGGGCGCTGCTGGCCAGGGGACTCACGGTGCAGATTGGCTCCATCACCTACTATCTTGACCGGCAGTGCTTTCGAGCGCGCCATCTGCAACTCGACCCGGGGCTGAGCGATTCGGTGGGTCCGCGAAATCTGCCCCGCAGGTGGCGGCGCGTCTTGAAACTTGTGGAAGGCCTGGTGAACTTGGCGGCGCTTTCCTTGCGTTTTGCCTGGCGTCCGCCGTCGATTCTCCACGTGCAGTTCTTGCCACTGCTTCGGTCCAGGTTTCCGGCCGACCTCTGGTTCATCCGGTTTTGCCGCAATCGAGGGTCCAGGCTCGTGCTCACCATCCACGACCTGCTCCCCCACGACACCGGCCAGCACTTCCACAGCCTTTACCGCGCGCTGTATGTGGAGGTGGATGCGCTCATCTGCCACTCCACTCATGTTCAAAACCGCCTGATGGAGGAGTTTTCCGTGCCGGCCGCGAAGATTTTCGTGATCCCGCACGGCCCCTTCTTCTACGATTTGCCGGAGCAGCGACCGGACGTGGCCCTGCACGCCCTCCATGTCGAGCCGGGTCAGGACATGGTGCTCTGGCAGGGCATCCTGTTCCCTTACAAGGGAGTCGACTTGTTGCTTGCAGCCTGGAAGGAGGTGGAAGCGCGCTCGGCACGTCTAACGCTGGTGGTGCTCGGAACGGGCGATCCGCAGCTTCTTGCCTCCTTGCAGCAGCAGGCCGAGCAACTCGGCCTCAGGCGTGTGCGCTTTCACTTCCGGTTCTGTTCCGCAGAAGAGCTTGTCGCGGCGTACCAAGCGGCCAGTGTCGTGGTATACCCGTATCGCGCGATCACCACTAGTGGTGCGCTCGCAACAGGGCTTGCCCTCAATAAAGCCATCGTTGCGAGTGACCTCCCGGTCTTCCGCGAACTCCTAACAGACGGCGAAACCGCTCTTCTGGTCGATCCGAGCCGTCCAGAGCTTCTGGCGGATGCCCTTGTGCGCGCCACCGAGGAGCCCGGGCTGCGGCAGGCCCTAAGCCGCGGCGTAGCCGCGATGCGCTTTGGCGACCAGTCCTGGGACGCCATCGCTCGGGCGACAGAACACGTCTACAACACGGTCGACGCCTCGTGAACCTGCTTACAAGGCAGCATCTTCCAGACGGATCGTCTGCCAGTCCCCGGCTTGAACTCCCTGGCGGATCTGCTCAGGTGTCTTTCCCAGCTTGGTTTGCTGGTAGGCATACACGGCCTGTCGCATACAGGTGCCGCAGATGGCTCCGTGCGTGCCCTCGAAGCACGAATGGAGCGACTTATGCCGGAGAGCACGGTCGCATCGGCAGAAACAGGGCTGCGCGTACAAAACCTTCTCGATCCTTGCAGCCATCTGGTACGCCGTAACCTGGAACGGGTGGGAGAAGTACTGTCCTTTCAGTTGTTCGCCTGAAAGAATAGGCCCATCCGCCCGGTGCGGTGTCACGCTGTAGTAGGCCGGCATGGTATCGGTTCCTGCTACCCAGTGCGCCGATCCTGCGACCGTGGTTGCGGCAAGAAGACTAAAGCGAAACCAGGCTTGCATCCTGGCATTATCGCACCATGGAAAGCCATGCAGCCTTGCGTGGCTTGGAAGACAGGACCCGTCATGCGCGGCGTGTGGCGCCCGGCGCCGGTGTAGCCAAACAGGCAGGTACCTCGTCTATAAAGAGGATAGAGCCCGGCGCTGGAGCGCCGCCGCTTGCATGCAAGGGAGTTCTTGATGAGAGTGGGCCATTGGATCGGGGGTTTGGTGCTTGGCACTGCCCTTGCTGGAAGTGCATGGGCGCAAGCGCCGGGGAAGCCCCCGCAGCAGACCACGCCTCCCGCCACCACGGACGATAGTGGGCCGGCATCCACCAATGACAGTGTCATCATCCCCAAGAAGAAGGATGACGCCGAACCGCCACCGCCTCCCGCGCCCGCGGAAGAAGAGCCACGGAATCCCAACGGAGACATCTACTCGCTGCGGGTCGATGTCCCGATTGTGAACCTCGATGTCGGCGTTCTGCTCGACAAGACACACCAGTTTGTCCCGGGCCTGAAGGCGGACAACTTCCTTGTCGTGGAGGATGGCGTCGAGCAGCGCGTGCAGACCGTCCGCACGACCAAGGCCCCCATCACCGCTGTCATGCTTCTGGAGTTTGCCGCCAACTCCTATTGGCTGATCAATGACATGCAGAACGCGTCGGCGGCCTTCTTCCGCACCTTACAGCCGGATGACTATGTGGCTGTCGAAACCTTCGACATCAAGCCCCACATCCTGTGTGACTTCACCAACAACCGCGAGGTCGTCGCGCAAGCACTGAGCAGCCTCGTCCTCCCTACCTGGCATGAGACCAACGAGTTTGACGCCCTGTACGAGACCCTGGATCGCCTTTCGCGCATCGACGGTCAGAAGTACATTGTGCTCATCTCCAGCGGTGTCGACACCCTGTCCAAGCTCACCCTGGATCAAATGCTGGCCAAGGTCAAGGCCAGTCAGAACACCACCATCTTCAGCATCAGCACTGGCGGCATGCTGGCCGAGATGCGCGGCGGCGGCGGTCCCCGCGAGCTGACCTATCTCCAGGCCGACAACGAGATGCGCACCTTCGCCCAGATGACCGGCGGTATGTACTTCAAGCCGGTCTTTCAGGGCGAGATGCCTGATGTCTTCTCGCGCATCAGCGACTCGATCCGAAACAAGTACGTGCTCACCTACCGGCCGACGAATGCGAAGAACGACGGGTCGTACCGCAAGGTGAAGATCTATCTGGTCGACAACGAGGGCAAGCCGTTGAAGATGGCCGATGAGAAGGGCAAGCCGCTCAAGTACTCGATCGTGGCGCGCGACGGGTACCGGGCCAAGCTTCCGGTGGAGTAGGTCGCCTCCGCCCCAGAGCTACTCCACCCCGGAGCTAGCCCAGGCGATGCAACTCGGGTGTCTGGATGGGAGC
>CAXTRM010000019.1:3812-7542 GCA_964246625.1 uncultured Acidobacteriaceae bacterium | reverse complement strand
TCCAGCAAGATGGTTCCTTCCACTCGCGTCGACAGGGCATGTAGCCGGTCGAAGTGCTGGTGGGCGGGCACGTCGGGCGAGGTGGCTTGCACATCTCCGCCCAGTGTCAGCCGGGCCGTCTCCATGTGAGGCAACACGGACTGTTGCAGATACAGGGTCAGCGCCATCATGGAAACCACCAGCACCAGCTCCACGGCTCGAACCGGGTGCGAGTCGTGCGTGGCAAGCAGGGCCAACGTGAAAAACAGGTAAACCACGCCGGCGAACAGACCGATGCGATGCAGCGCCAACAGGGAGCCTCGCACAACGATGCCGGCATAGTGAATATCCGGCATCGTCTTGAACGCGACATTGGCGACCGCGAGAAAGAAGAGGATGCCCCCAACCCACGCCGCCAACGCGATCAATCGAACCGCTCGAAGGCCGAGTTTCATGTGTGGTGCTGACCGGTCAGTACCGGTTCGTGCGCAACCGCTGCCGCTGGTGCGGAAGCGGCACCGCTGGACGCTGTCGCTGTCCGATCGAGCGTGCGGCGGAGAATAAGCTCAAAGGCCGCCCGTGCTTCGGTGTACTCCGGCTCGGAGATGCGTCGTTGCAGCCGCTCGGTTTCCAGCGCAAAAAGCTCTTCCTTCAAAGCCTGCAACAGCGAATCGCCGTGGTGCACGGGTGCCACCACGTGTCGCTGGGTGACCGGAGGGGGTGGCCAAACAGGCTTCTTCGGCTCCGGGGCGGGCTCCGGAGTTGTGCCGTTTGCGGGCTTCCGCAGAAGGACGCCGGCCGCACCGGCCAGCAGCAAAGCCAGTCCTGTCAGGATCCACCACTTGTACTTGGACCAGGGATCGCGGTCCCCACCCTCGTTCAGGGGATTGTTTAGGCCGCGGCCGCCCGCAAGGTCCGAGTTACTGACGTTGGGGGCGTTCGCATCCGAGTTGCTGCCCGGATTGGCCGTTGCCGCGTTGGGTGCGCTGCCGTTGGCTCCGGTGTCCGGCCCGGTGCTGTTTTCGGGCAGGTTGCCGGTACCGGCCACAGAGAACTCAGGCGGGTTTTCCGGCGTGACGTCCTGGGCGATGTAGGTCTTCACCCCTGGCTTGCTGGCCTGCAGAGTCAGCGCCACGTGGCCCGTGGGGGTGAGGGTGATGGAGTCGGGGACAAGAACAGCAAAGGTCTTCACCGGTGAGGTCAGGTGCGGTGTGAACGTGAACTTCCCGTTGTAGGGCAGGGTATACCCAATGCCGAACTGGGTTTCACCCGGCCGGATCGGAAACAAGAAGCTGAAATGCCCAGGATCGGAGCGGGGCACCGCGGGTGTCTGGACCGGCATGCCGCCCTGGGTGATGGCTCCCGTCCTCCCGATCAGCGCGCCTTTGGGCAGAAAAAAGTCAAAGCCGCTCGGGCCGAACTGTGTCACCGCCGGTGCCGAATTGTTCAGAACCTGCAGCACCTCCACCACGTGAAGCTCGCTGGGCGAGGCTTCCACATGCAGCTCTTCCACCCCGGTGCCCACACCGGAAACCTGAGGAGCGGCGTCGTACACATCCACCGTGACGCTGTGGGTGCCTGGCTGGACGGGAGTGAAGTAGTTGGCCTTCTGGTGCGTTACGCGCACCAGGTGCACGCCCTCATCGGGAACCGGAAGCGTAAAGCGGCCTTTTGCGTCCGTAGTCGTCCGCGTGGACTCCTGCATGCCCTGTTGCAGCTGAATCAGGACCACTTCGTCCCCGGCGGAAAGCTTGCCGTTGGTCTTGTTGGTTACCGTGCCCGTGATGGGCGCGGCAGCATGAGCGACAACCGGCAGAAGCAACCAGGCAGCGGCTCCCAGGAGGCGGGATTTGCGGAAACTACGCACGCTAACAGAATACGTCAGCCAGCCACTGGGCCTAGCGAGCCTGGGCGGTTAGCAGGTCCATCTCTTCCACCACGTGGGCTGCCTCTGTTTCCAGGGCGTCGCGCTGCCGCTCGTAGTCCTCTTCCGGGAACTTGCCTGCGCGGTACTCGAAGTTCAGATCGCGGAGGTTGTCATAGATCACGTCCTTGCGTTCGCGGAGGTAGTCCAGGCGCGTCTTTTCGTGGACGGGGGCAAGCAGCCAGCCGCCCTGCGGCCAGAAGATGTACGCCGCGCAGGCAAGCACCAACACAAGGCAGGGCAGAATGATTTGCAGGTCCATACAGCTCGCTTCTGCACCGCCGGCGGCTTTCCAGGGTGCTCAGGATATAGTCTAGTCGCGAACGCGAAGGAGTGCGATTGCGGTTACGATACAGAGTTTTCCGGCGTTGGGCCCCGTTTCTGGCCACCGTCGTTCTGTCCATGGTTGGCCCTCTTGAAGCCGCAGCGCAGGCCAACCTCCATACCGACCCCCTGAACCTGGATCCCACGGTCAAACAGGGCCTGGAGCACTTCTACAACCTCGACTACGATGGCGCCCTGAAAATCTTCGCCGGCTTCGCGCAGCTGCATCCGCAGGAGCCGATGGCCGCCAACTATGTCCTGCTCGTCACCCTCTTTCGCGAGCTCTACCACCAGGACCTTCTCGACACCACCTACTACGCCCACGATAGCTTTCTTTCCACCAAGCGCGACGTCAACGTGCCCCAGGGCACCCGCGACCAGATCGAACAGCTGACCAACAAGGTCATCGCCCAGTGCGATGAGAGGCTGAAGGCCACTCCGAACGACAAAAATGCCCTCTTTGCACGCGGCTATGCCAAGGGCCTCCACGCCTCGTTCATCACGCTCGTCGACCACTCCTTCGCCGCGGCAGCCCGGCAGGGCTACCAGGCCCGCAATGACTCCGAAGCCGTCCTCAAGCTCGATCCTCAGTACGCCGATGCCCTGATGGCCGTCGGCATCCAGCAGTTCGCCGTCGCCAGCCTGCCCCGCTTCGTGCGCGTGATGGTCGGCATCATGGGCGTGGGCGGCTCCAAGGAAAAGGGCTTGTCGATGCTGCGCGAAGACGCCGCCCATGGCGTCATCACCAACGTGCAGTCCCGCACCGCCCTGAGCCTCTTCTTGCGTCATGACGGCCGCTACCCTGAAGCGCTCGCCGTGGAGCGGGGCCTCGCGACCGAATATCCGCACGATTACCTGTTTCGGCTCGAAGTTGCCAATCTCCTCAAGGACGAGGGCCACGGCGCCGAAGCCATCGCCGAATACAAGCGCGTCATTGCCGACGCGGACAGGCCGGGCTACTTCACTGACCCCAGGCTCCAGATGGCCTGGTTCGGCCTTGCCGACACGCAACGCGGCTATAACGACCTCCAGGGCGCAGCCTTTGGTTACGCTCAGGCCGTCAACCAGCCCAACAACAGCGACTGGCTGCGCAAACGGGCCGCCCTGAACGCCGGCGAGATGAACGATCTTTTGCACAGGCGCGACGTGGCCCGGCAGATGTACCAGATCGCGGCCGCGCCGGGCGGGGATCAATCCCAGGCTGACGCCGCTCGTCGGTACATGCACACGCCCTACACCGGCAGGTAGGGAACCAGCGGAACGCTTTCGTCGTAGGGAAGGGTAAGGAGCAAAGCAATGGCCTGTGTCGGTTGTGGTGAGTCGGTGGTTGCAGGAGCACGGTTCTGCAGTGTGTGTGGGCGGGCGGTGACGTATGCGGCGGTGCCTCCACCCCCTCAGGTCAACAGGCTCCCTGCGCCAACCGTCACGACCCTCTTCCGGCCGCGCGAAGGCCGCATGATCGCGGGAGTCTGCGCCGGGTTTGCCCAGCGCTTCGGCTGGGAT
>CAXTRM010000019.1:0-3802 GCA_964246625.1 uncultured Acidobacteriaceae bacterium | reverse complement strand
CGCCTGGGTCGTCATGCCCAACGGGCAGTTTGCCTTGCCGTCGCAGGCAGGCACCGGGCAAACCGGTAGCATGAGGGTGTGAGTTCTGCCTTTCCAGCACCACGGCCCTTAGCGTATCGCGATCACCGGTTAGAGCTCTCCGGCGTGAGCCTCACGGAGCTCGCCGAAACCTTCCACACACCGCTCTATGTGTACTCGGCAGACGACCTCCGTGCGCGCACCCGGATGCTCGCCGAGGCTTTCGCTCCCGTGGCCCACACCATCTGCTATGCGGTGAAGGCCAACTCCTCGCTCGCTCTGTTGCGTTTGCTCGGGCAGCTCGGCTGCGGCTTCGATATCGTCTCCGGGGGCGAGCTGGAGCGGGTCCGCCGGGCAGCCCCCGCGGCGCTCGGCCAGGTCGTCTTCTCCGGTGTCGGCAAGCAGGCGTGGGAGATCGATGCGGCCTTGAATGCCGGCATCCTGCTCTTCAACGTCGAAAGCGAAGCGGAGCTCGCGCTGCTCAGCCATCGCGCGCTCGCTCTCGGCCGCGACGCGCGCTTCGCCCTCCGCGTCAACCCGGACGTCGCCGTCCAAACGCACCCCTACATCTCCACCGGTCTCCGGGAACACAAGTTCGGTCTGCCCATCGAGCAGGCCCGCGGGCTGTACGCGCACGCAACCACGCTGGGCGGGCTCAGGCCGGCGGGTGTCAGCGTTCATATCGGCTCGCAGATTCGCGACGTGGCGCCCTTCGCCGAAGCGCTGACACGCGTGCGGGTCCTGGTGGACGCTCTGCGCACCGATGGGCACGATATCGCCTATGTCGATGCAGGTGGCGGCTTCGGCATCGAATACGGCCAGCACCCCTTCGAACCGCGCGAGCGCATCGCCGACTACGCGCATGCGGTGCGTGCGGTCATGGACGGCATCCAGGCCACGCTGCTCCTTGAACCGGGCCGCTTCCTGGTGGCCCAGGGCGGCGTGCTGCTCACCCGTGTGCTGTACAGCAAACGCAACGGCTCCAAGCGCTTCCTCATCACCGATGCCGCAATGAATGACCTCATCCGCCCGGCTCTCTATGGGGCGCACCACGAGGTGCTTCCCGTGCGCGAAGGCTCGGGTGCTCCGGAGGTCGTCGATCTTGTCGGCCCCGTCTGCGAAAGCGGGGATTTCTTTGCCCGCGATCGTGCGCTCGCCGCCGAAGCCGGCGATCTGCTTGCCGTGCTGGACGCGGGGGCCTACGGCATGAGCCTTGGCTCCAATTACAACAGCCGCGTTCGCCCGGCTGAGGTGCTGGTCGAAGACGGGCAGCCTCGGGTGATTCGCCGGCGGGAGTCGCTCGACGACCTCCTGGCCTTGGAGCTGTATTAGCGACGTGCCCGCACGAGGGAACCCGCCTTGCGCAGCGGCTTGTTTGCTGCGGCGGACGGCAGGGTGGGCCATGGAAGGAGCGAGGTGCTAAAATCGGCTGCAACAGCCGTGCGCCCGGGCCTGCTTCTTGCGGCCTGTCTTTGCTCCCAGGCGAAGCTGTCGAGACTCAAAGCACTGAGGTTGGAACGCATGTCCGGTCACTCAAAATGGGCGACAATCAAACACAAAAAGGGCGCACTGGACGCCAAGCGCGGCAAGATCTTCACGCGGCTGATCAAGGAAATCATGGTAGCGGCCAAGGCAGGCGGCGGCGACCCGGATGGCAATCCCCGTCTTCGCACGGCGATCGCCGCGGCCAAAGCCGAAAACATGCCCAATGACAACATCACCCGGGCTGTGAAGCGCGGCACAGGGGAGATCGAGGGCGCGCAATACGAAGAGATCACCTTTGAGGGCTATGGCCCCGGCGGCGTCGCCGTCATCGTCGACGTGCTGACGGACAACCGCAATCGTGCTGTAAGCGAGGTACGCCATGCGTTTTCAAAAAACGGCGGCAACCTCGGTGAGTCCGGCTCGGTAGGCTACATGTTCTCGAAAAAGGGCCTGATCGTCGTCGCCAAGGACGTGGCGGACGAGGATAAGCTCACTGAAATCGTGCTCGACGCCGGTGCGGACGACCTGAGCGACGACGGGGACTACTGGGAGATCATCACCACCCCCAAGGACCACGAGGCCGTTGCGGACGCTCTCAAAAAGGCCGGGATCACTGCGGAAAACTCCGAGGTGACCATGCTGCCCACCACATACCAGAAGCTCGAAGGCACACAGGCCAATGCCATGATGCGTCTGCTGGACACGCTGGAAGATCTGGACGATACCCAGAACGTCTACTCCAACTTCGAGTCCGATGAAGCTGCCGTCACGGCATAAGCAGCACACCAAACAAGCCAAACAAAGGCCGCCAGTGGATTGGCGGCTTTTGACTGTGAGGGCACGTTGAATTATTTGCGATGGACTGGGTCCGCGGCACTGGTCTGTGCGGCTCTTGGGGCACAGGGAGCAACGAAGACGGTAAGCCTGCACGGCGTTGTAGTCGACTCTTCAGGAGCCACGGTGAGCGGCGCTACGGTCACCATCTTTCGCGACAACACCATCGTCGCCGAGCGCACCACCGATGCCGAGGGCAGCTTCTTCTTCGAGGCGCCTCCCCGTGAATACCGCGTCGCGATCCATGCGGATGGCTTCGAACACCTCAACAGCTCCAACATTCCCTTCAGCGCCCGTGGCATCAGTCGGTTCACGTTGCTTCATCCCGGGTCGATTCTGGCCGAAGATCCGTCCCTGGTACGGCGAGCGACGTCCCACCAGGCTTTGGAGTATGGCGTGCTCGCGCAGGGTGGTGTCGGCACGGGGGATCGCAGCAGCTACCGCTTCTTTCTGCTCGGCGGCCACGCGGGCAAGGTTCTCACTGCCAACCTCGGCTCAGGGCTTCTTCAGGGAAACTTCGAGTACGCCGTTGAAGTCTTTCCGTTCTGGCAGTCCTACACGCCGCGCCTCGGCAAGATCTCCTGCAGCGCGGACGCAGGCGCACCGGTGGGCACCTACACCTGCACGCAACCGTATCAGGTGGGGGGCACTTACACCGGCGTCAGCCTTACGCCCATCATCCTTCGGTGGAACCTGACGCATGGCAAGCGCTGGATGCCGTGGGTGCAGGGTGCCGGGGGCGTCGTCTGGACGAATCACAAGTATCCCGCCATCGGCAATCTGAATCCATTGGACACCGCCAGCAATGGACCCCATGGCGACACCAGCGTTTGGAACTTCACGCCGCAGTTCGGCGTAGGGACACACGTCTTCGTCCATCCGCAACGGTCGCTCGATCTGAGTGCAAACGCCGTTCACCTTTCTTCCGCCAGCCTGGGCGACAAGAACCCGGGCGTCAACGCCAGTTTGCAGTTCTCTCTGGGTTACACATGGTGGAAGTGACAGCGGGAAGGGCGGGGAGCCTGCGGCACCGCGCCACGCGCAAAGGGGACCTCAGGGCATGACGGAACAGGAGCCCCTTGTCGAGTGTGTGCCGAATTTTTCAGAGGGCAGTGACCCGGAAAAGGTGCGCAGGATCGTCCACGCCATGCAGGTGGACGGGGTTTCCCTGCTGGACTGGTCCGCAGATCCTGACCACAACCGCAGTGTGGTGACCGTGGCGGGCTCACCGGAGGCTGTGGTGGAAGCGGCGGTGCGTGGCGTGGGCAAGGCTGCCGAGCTCATCGATCTGGCCGCGCAGCGCGGGGAACACCCCAGGATCGGCGCCGCCGATGTCGTCCCGTTTGTTCCCGTGCGGCATCTGACCCTGGGCCAGTGTGCCGTGCTTGCCCGGCAGGCTGGTATGGCGATCTGGCAGCGCTTTGGCGTGCCTGTGTACTTTTACGAGGCAGCGGCCACGCGGCCT
>CAXTRM010000018.1:23048-26436 GCA_964246625.1 uncultured Acidobacteriaceae bacterium | reverse complement strand
TCCTGGTGACTACATGCACCGGGTCAAGCCCTCGAACCTTGGCGCCTACATCAACAACTTCAACGCAACCTACCCTGGCCGTATCACCCCGGCGGGTCAGGCGCTCGTCAACGCTGGCCTGCTGACGCAGAACCAGCTCGTGGCACTCGGTGCGACGATCCAGCCTTTACCCAATGCTATTGCCGGACGGGCCCTCAACAATCCGATGTACGAGTCGATGGATCTCACCTTCTCGTACCCGATCCGCGTGGGACACTATGTTCACACCCTTGGCGAAGGTGTCATGCTGGAGCCCAAGGTAGCCTTCTACAACGTCGGCAACTTCGGTAACTTCGGTGGCAATACCAATCCGGGTGTGGCACCCTTCGGTGGTGTTCTGAATCAGTCAGGTGAAGGGAACCTGAACGGTCCAAACAACATCAATGTCTACAACAGCGTTCGGGTCACCCGGCAGTCGGGCACCTTCGACCAGGGCGGTCCTCGCACCACGGAGTTCCAGCTGCGGTTGAGCTTCTAACGCGTCCCACCGAGGCTGGGGCAGGGTTGCCGGCCCCAGCCTTCTCTTTTGTGTGCAGAACCGTGTTCAAACCCGCGTTTTGACACTCAAAAATGTACAAAAAATGTCCCCGCAACGGTCTCGTTGGGGGGACGTTCTGTCTGCGGCGCTGCCTTACTTCAGCTGCCGGATGAAAAGGTTCTCAAGACGTTCCTGCCCGCCCGAGCGGGGTTGCGGGTTGATGTTGTTCTTTTCCGCCTGGTCCGCGATCTGTTCCAGCGAGACCTTACCGGCCAGGATGTCCGCAAACTCCGGCTTTTGCCAGCCCGCGTATCGCTGATCGATCACCTGCTGTAGCGTGCCCTGTTCCCACATGGCAGCCGCAAGCGAAAAGGCGTGCGCGCACAGGTCCGCGCCGCCTACGTGGGCATGCACAAGATCTTCAGGATCAATGCTTTGCCGCCTGATCTTGGCATCGAAGTTCATGCCACCCACGCCCAGGCCACCGCCCCGGATCACGTGGTACATGCTCAGGGTCATGGCATACAGATCATTGGGGAACTGGTCGGTATCCCAGCCCAGCAGCGGGTCGCCGCGATTGATGTCGAGCGAACCCAACACGCCCAGATCGGCCGCGGTCGCAATCTCATGCTCAAAGCTATGACCGGCAAGCAGTGCGTGGTTGGCTTCCAGGTTCAGCTTCACCTCGTTCTCCAGATCGTGCTTCTTTAGAAAGCCGTACACGGTCGCAGCGTCAAAGTCATACTGGTGCGACGTCGGTTCTTTCGGCTTGGGCTCAATGAGGATCTGCCCCTGGAAGCCGATCTTGTGTTTGTACTCAACCACCAATTTCAGGAGCGTGGCGAAGTGCTCGAGTTCCTGCTTCATGTCGGTGTTAAGCAGGGTGTCGTACCCTTCGCGGCCACCCCACAGGACGTAGTTTGAGCCACCCAGCTGCAGCGTCGCATCCATGCAGTGCTTGATCGTGGTGGCGCTCCACATCCAGACCTCAGGATCGGGGTTGGTGGCCGCCCCGGCCATAAAGCGTGGATGAGAAAACAGGTTGGCTGTGCCCCAGAGCAGCTTTGCTTTAGACGACTCCTGCTTGTCTTGCAGATAATCCGCCATGGTGTGGAGGTTCCGCAGTGTCTCCGCAAGCGTTGCGCCCTCGTGCACGATGTCACGGTCGTGAAAGCAATAGAAGGGCAGGCCGAGGACACGGAAAAGATCAAAGGCGGCATCAGCCTTGTCCCTGGCAGCCTGCATGGGGTCCGGGTTCGTCATCCAGGGCCGCAGAATCGTAGGCGCGCCGAAGGGGTCACTGCCGTTCATGGCAAGGGAATGCCAGTACGCTACGGCAAAGCGCAGATGCTCCTTGAGAGGTTTGCCGAGTACGACCCTTTCGGCGTCGTAGTACCGGTAAGCGAGCGAGTTGGTGCTGTCAGTTCCCTCGAACTTCACGGTAGGGAACTGAGAAAAGATGGTTTCACTCACGAAGGAGGCCTCCAAAAGCTGCACCTACGAACATACAGCGGGAAAGTGATGCCTGTCGTGTGCCGCTTGTCGGCGAACTGCCGCGTCTTTTTGGGAGTCGCCGTTCCGCATAGCCGGCGCCTTTTTCGTGGGATCAGCCGTGCCCGAAGTGGTACGGGTGACCTGCAAGGATGGTCTGGGCCCGATAGAGCTGTTCGGCAAGAACGATGAGGGCGAGCTCATGGGCGAGCGTGATCGCGCCCAGGGAGAACCTCATCTGAGCACGATCCCAGGCCTTTGTGGACCAGCCGTCCGGAGGGCCGATGGCGAAGGTGAGGTGCTGTGTGCCCTCGTCACGGAGGCGCCTTAGGCGCTCCGCCCAGCCCTCGGAGGTGAGGGCTTCCCCCCGACGGTCGAGCAAGATCAGGACGGGGGAGGTACGAGTGGCGGCCTTGTCGAGTGAGGTGAGAAGACTTGTCTCCGAGTCGAAAGGGGCACTGCTTGTGGGCAGGTAACGACCGGTCCGGCTGATGAAGTCGTCGAGGAGGGCCTGCGCGGCAGGGGATTTCAGGCGCTGTTTGCGCGGTGTAATGTAGGCGATCTCGAGGCGCATGTCAGAGCGGTGTCGGGCAGGTTGGCGGACGTCTACTCGGACGGGGTCGGCTTGGAGGCCCGCTTCCGTTTGCTGCCCGGCTCCGCGCCGTCCACGGACGCAGGTGAGGTCTTTCGCGCTGCTTTTGCCGAGGTCTTCTTCGTCGCCGTGGATTTCTTGGTGGATGTCTTTTTGGCAGTCACCTTGCTGCTTGCCGCGTCTCCGGTTCCGGTGTCGGACGCGGCCGCCGCTACCTTCCGGGTGGCGGGCCGTTTTGCTTTGATCGCCGACTTGATCTCGGAGTTGAGCTCATCGATGCTCAAGGAGGTCGCCGTCTTCCGCAGCCGCTCGAGTCCGTAGAAGGCGCGTTTCTCCGGGAGAAAGACGTGGACGATGAAGTCCACATAGTCCATGAGGATCCATTCCCCTTGCCTTCGGCCCTCAACGGAGTTGGGGTAGGTGCCAAAGTCGCGTTTGAGCCGAAGTTCGATCTCATCCGTGATGGCGACGGTTTGACGATCATTGGTACCGGTGCAGATGAGGAAGTAGTCTGTCAGGCCACTTTCGGTCGGATCGAGTGCGAGAATCCGGATGTCCTCGGCCTTTTTATCCTCACAAGCGGCCGTAGCGGCTGCGAGCATCTGGTTCACTTCTACGGATGCCATCAAGCTCCTTTGCACCCACCATCCTAGCGCAGTCGTGCTGAAGAAGACGCCAGATTGCGCCCGAGCAGCATGCCACCAGCGCCGGCATGCCCAAGATATTGCCCCCCCGGTTTGAGGGCAACACGTTGCCGGCGCGTGGACATGCGTGCCGATGCGTATCAT
>CAXTRM010000018.1:9122-23038 GCA_964246625.1 uncultured Acidobacteriaceae bacterium | reverse complement strand
GCATAGGGAGACGCCTTACCGCGAGGCCCATGTTTGTGCGCCACGGCGAGGGTTTCTGCTCAGAGTGGGGGAGCAACGCTTGAGCACAAGCACGTGGCAGCGGCCTTTGGTGGTGGGAGCCTCCGGTCAAGTAGGCGTCGAGTTGTGCCATGCGCTGGAGGCTGGTGCGCCTGAACGGGTTTTACGCACGACCCGCGTTCCGCGCGAGGGCTGGTTAACGCTCGATCTTGCCAAGCTGGCCAGCACGAAAGAAGCTGCCAGCCTTTTCGACGATGCGGAACCCGACATGGTGATCTGTTCCGGAGCGATGACCTGGGTGGATGGCTGTGAAGACCAGCCAGAGGTGGCCTTTCGCGCCAATGCGCACGGGCCTTCGATGCTGGCCGCCTATGCGCAACAGCGGGGCATCCCGTTTCTTTTTTTCTCAACCGACTACGTGTTCGATGGAACGGAGGCGCATGCGGGGCCTTACCTCGAGAGCGCCCAGCCGTGTCCGTTGAGCGTGTATGGCAGGAGCAAGCTGGAAGGCGAGCGGGCCATCCTGCGCGTCAACCCCCAGGCGCTGATCCTGCGCACGACGTGGGTGTACGGCCCGGACGCCGCGGGGAAGAACTTCATCAGTACGCTCCAAAAACAACTTCGTGCGGGTGAACGGATGCGGGTGCCGGATGACCAGGTATCCACGCCGACCCTGAACCGCGATCTTGCACAAGCGGCGTTGGAGTTAATGAAGGCCAGGGCGAGTGGCATGTTCCATGTAAGCGGCCCTGACCTGTTGAGCCGGTACGAGCTCGCAAGGCGGGTGGCCGCCTTTTTCGACCTGGACGGGAGCCTGATCGACGGTGTGGCGACCTCCGATCTGAAGCAACGCGCAGCCCGGCCGCTGCAATCGGGTCTGCGGAGCGAGCGCCTGGCCGAGGCAGTGCCGTCTTTCCGGATACGGACGCTGCAGGAAGGGCTGGAGGAGACGGCCCAAACACTGGCGCAGATGGCCCCTGCCTAGGGGAGCCCGGATCCGGTGAGAGGGAAGTCGTGCAAGGCCCAGGGTGCTGACCCGGAGAGAGTGGAACGAAGCAGCTGATGAGTGTAGAGCGTTGGCAGATCCTCGATGTCGGCAGTATATGGATGCGGGAGTTTGCTTCCGCCATGTCGAAGATGTACCCGGTGACGGCATGGTGGCCGGAGATGCGTCGCTTCGGTGCCTTTGAGCGGTGGCAGCGAACCGAAACTCTCCCTGAGCCGGCTCTCCAGGTCCACCGCTACCCGTTGCAGCGCGGGTATGCGCGGACGCCCTTGGCGCAGGCCTTGCCATTTCAACGGTCGCTTTTGAGGCGTCTGCGCGCGGGTGACCAGAAGGAACAGAACACGGCGCTGATCTGCTCGACACCGTTTTATGCGCCGGTGGCCGAGGCCTGGCGCGGACCGGTGGTGTATTACGTAACGGACCTGACCGCAGGATACCCTTCGCTGGACGGCAAGCAGGTGAAGGCGCTGGACCAGCGCATGTGCCGGGTTGCTGCCGCGGTCTGCCCGAACTCGCGACGGATTGCGAGCTACCTGACAGTCGAGGCGGGTTGCGCCCCGGAGAAGATCACGGTGGTGCCCAATGCGACCCGCGAAAGCAACATCGCACCAGAGCCGTTGCTGACGCCGGGGCCGCTGCCCGTCGAGGTGCGCGCCCTGCAGCGACCCATTGCCGGCGTGATCGGCAATCTGGCGGGCAACCTGGACTGGGAGTTGATGGCGCCTGTGGTGGAAGAGGCCACATGGCTGACATGGTTGTTTGTCGGCCCGGTGTCTCCCATGCAGGGTGGCGCCCAGGAAGAGGCACGCCGCCGCATCATGCAGTCGGAGCGCACGCATTTTGTGGGAAGCAAGCCGTATGGTGAGCTGCAGGCGTTTGCGCGATCGTTCGATGTGGCGATCCTGCCATACCTGAAGATCGAGCCGACCTACTCGGGCAGCTCGACGAGATTTTATGAGCATGTTGCCGCGTGCCGTCCGATGCTGGCGACACGTGGATTTGCGGAGTTGCTGGAAAAGCCGCCGCTGCTCGAGTTGGTGGACACACCGGCAGAGCTGCTGGCGGGATTGGAGCGACTTCGGGCCGTGAACTTCCAGGACGGCCTGGAGGCGGCGCGCTGGGAGGCGAGCCGGTCCGGTACGTGGGAAGAGCGGGTGCGCATGCTGGTGGGCACGCTGGGCTGAGGAGGCCGCCGTCGCGGGATCAGTGGCGTCCTGTCCAGCGGAGGATCGGCAACAGGCTCGTGTATTGGTCGGTCCAGAGGGCGACTTCCGCGTTGGTCTCAAGCGGATGGGCTGCAGCAAGCGCAGGCAGGGTGAAGAACTGGCAGTTGCGCGTGATCAGGACCCAGGAGGCGAGTGCCTCCCCCCGACTGTCGTCCGGTCCGCTCTCTATCTGTCGCGCTGATAATGCGGGGTCTCCCATGCGGCTGGAGGAAAGCACGAGGCGTGCCAGAACGGGTGCCAGATCCAGATAACGATTCGAGATGTGGAAGGCCAGGATGCCGTCAGGGGACAGGTGGCGCAGAAAGAGCGTCAGGGCTTCGCGCGTCAGCAGATGCGTGGGGATGCTGTCACCCGAGAAGGCATCCACGGCAAGGACGTCAAAGTTCTGCCCCGGCTCAGAGGCCATGCGGAGACGGGCGTCGCCGGGGACGATGGTGACAGAGGCCGGCGTGTCGCGCGTAAAGGTGAACAGGTGCTGCGCGACATCGGTCACCATCGGATTGATGTCGTAGAAGCGAATCCGATCACCGGGACGCCCATACGCGGCGAGAGTGCCGGCGCCAAGCCCGATGACGCCGATGTGTCGCGGCCTGGCAGGGGAGCAGCAGTGATCGAGAGCGAGACCGATGCCGCTATCGGGCGTGTAGTAGGTCAGGGGCGTGTGATGGAACTCCGAGCTGAACCACTGCATGCCATGCTGAATAGACCCGTTATAGAGCGACCGCGAAAGGTAGGCTTGCGGAGGGAGCTGCGTTTGCTTCACGCGCAGTGAGCCGTAGAAGTTCCGGTCGCGAAAGAGCGCGTCGTGGCTGTAGTCCTGGTGCAGGGTGAACAGGAGAAAGACGCCCAGGGCCGCCCCCGCCAGCCAGATGATGCGCGACGGCCAGCTCTCCCGCCACACCGTGACCAGGATCAGGACGACGGTGAGCAGAAAGGAGACGGGCAGGTCGAAGTTGGAGCGCGTGAGCAGGGGGCTCAGCACGGCGACGGCGAGGGTTCCTGTTGCGCCGCCGGCCGCCAGGTAAAGGTAGAAGTGCGGGGACAGGGCTTCGTGCACGGGGCGAAGGGCAAAGAGCTCCGCGTGAAAGAACCAGGCAGCGAAGAAGAGTTCCGCGGTGAACAGAACGATGCTTAAACCAATCGGGATGTTGACAGTGGTCTGCATGAGGAAGTAGCCCAGGGCAAAGAGCAATACCGCCAGCATGCGCAGCACCACGCCGCGCCGGTACACGCGTGGCAGATCAAAGGCCAGCACGAAGCTGAGCAGGTAGGCGGCCAGCGGAAGGACCCAAAGCAACGGCATCGCGGCGACATCCTGCACGAGGTGGGCTGTGACCGCCGCAAGCTGCAGGGACGCGAGCGCAGGGAGAGCGAACCAGAGCAGGCGCGTACGGCGCGGAGGGGACTGCGCAGGGTCTGGTGAGGGCGAGGCTGGAGTATCCGGGTGCGAACGCGTGTGCCGTGCAACCAGGGCCACCAGCAGGGCATAGCAGACGAAGGCGGCCTTCCAGAAGGTGAACTGCGCGTTAAGGGGAACGAAGCGCTCGAGCAAGGTAGGGTAGGCGAGCAGGGCGGCCAGCGAGGCGAGATTAGACAACGCAAACAGGCGGTACGGGATCGCCGTGCCTTGATGCCGGGCGAACCAGACCTGCAACAAAGGCGCTGTAGTGCTCAGGGTCACGAACGGGAGGCCGATGGCGACCGCGAGCAGGAGGAACAGCCGGAGCTGTGGGGTGCCGCCCGCGGCGAGTGGTGAAGGTCGCGCAGAAGAGAAAGCCAGCGACACCACCGCAAGCGTAAGCAACACAAGGTGTACCCGCCCCCCGAAGCGTTCCATCGCACCACGCCGGGTGAGCCACACGGCATAGCCGTAACCGGCCAGCAGGGCGAGTTGGAAGAAGGCGAGCGCGGTCATCCAGACCGCGGACGAGCCGCCCATGCTGGGCATCAAGGCGCGCGTGACCATGGGCTCAACACTGAACAGCAAAAAGGCAGAGAGTGCGATGGTGGAGCCGTACAGAACTTTCATAGGTGCCAGGCGTCTGCCTCGCCGTGGAGTCCTCCCTGGGGTGCCGAGAGGGTAGCGCCCCCAGGGGAACGAATGCAAGCTGCGGTGGAGTGGCGAAGCTAGGCGGTGCGGCGCGAGGCCACCGCTGCAGCATCAGGGGGGCGCCGTAGTAAGACGGGGAGCCGCATGCGATGAAGCTTGCGATTCCAGAACATCATCAGCCCTGTGAGGGCAAGAAGCGCCGGTGCCAGGCCGGCCACAACCCACAAGAGCTTTACGAAGAGGCCAAAGGCTCCCTCGCCGGCAAAGGAGCCGAAGTGCACCGCAAAGGAGAGCTGGATGAGGTGGGTGCCCAGGCTGCCCTGACGCGTGTCGCTTCGGGAGAGCAGGGTGCCATTGTGCGCGTCAAAGCGGATGCTGACCAGTTGCGAGTAGGGTGCCGCCCCCTTGTAGTAGCCCGTAGCATAGACCGGCATCCCGGGATGGGAGGGCAGCGCGAGGTAGTCGGGCGGAGCGTTGACGGGCAGGAGCCTTCGCGCAGTTGCGATCGCCTGGTCTGCGGACATGGGTGGGCCTGGGACGGTTGGCCGAAGGGGGCTGGGTGCCTCCGTAGCCGCGGCGCTGTGGGTGGCGACCAGCACGAGCCGCGAAACAGCCCTGGGAAAGGCGAAGTACAACCCCGTGAGACTAAGCAACAGCAGTGAGGCCGAAAACCAGAAGCCAACCACCGCATGGAGATCCCAGTTGAAGCGGCGCCAGCGCACATGCCGGCGCAGAACAAGGGACGAGCGCCAGCGATGCACGCCGGGCCACCACACGACCAGCCCGGTGAGGCAGAGCAGAAGCAGCCCGAAGGCCATCCAGCCGCTGATCAGCAGGCCTGTGTGACCGGCCAGCAGATAGAAGTGCAGGTTGCACAACCAGCCCAGAACACCGCCAAAACGCATCTTGTCGTCCAGGACCTCGCCGCTGTAGGGGTTGATGGAGACCGCACGATAGTTGGCGTCCAAAGCGGTGCCGGAGCGGCGAAGAAGAAGAGTGGTGGCGTGCGTGGGCTCGTTGAAGTCCTCGAGCGAGGAGACCACCCAGCCTGGGCGGTCGTGCTCCACCCGCTGTATGGTGGCGGCCAGTGCGGTGCGTGACGGACGACGGGCGATGTGGACGAGCTCAGGATGCAGGTGCCGCTCGATCTCCGTGCGAAACACGAGGGCACTGCCGCTCATGCCAATCACCATGGCGTACAGCGTGAGCAGGAGCCCGAGCCAAAGGTGCACCTGAAAGATCGCACGCCGCAACCAGACGCGCTGCGGCGTGGAGCGCCAGTTGGGCTTGCGCTGGGTAGCTGCTGCAGGGTGTCTGGTGACGACAGGAACAGAGCTCATACGTGAAACGTGAAGTATGCAAACGACGCGCGCTGTGCGCAGCGATTGCGTAAGTGTGGGAGAGCGAAAGGTGTGCCCCAGCCCTCCCGTGAGGAGTTAGAAGTGCAGTTTCAAAGCGACCTGGAGTGAGCGGGGACCGCCTACCTGGTACAGGGAGGACAGACCCCCGAGCTGGTTGTTGAGTGTGTTGTAGGTTTGGCCGAAGAGGGTGGCCCCGGACGAAAGCGTGTTGTAAACGCTACCGTAGATGGCGTGATTGAACAGGTTGTACGATTCGGCGCGGAACTGGAGGCCGACCCGCTCGGTGAAGGGAAAGTCACGGCGCAGGGTCAGGTCGGTTTGTACGGCATCGAAGGCACGCGCACTGTTTCGGCCGGCGTTGCCATCAAGACCGGTTTGCGTGGTGGGTGTAAAGGCGTTGTAGTTGAGGGTGCGTCCGCCTCGGTATTGATCCCCGTAAAGATAGAGCGGCTGGTTGGCCACGCGGTCGGGATGGTATTGCACCGCGACCCCGGAAGAGCTGTCGAGCGTTTGGCTCTGGAAGATGTCGACGGGCAGGGCCGAGCGCGCGGAGATGCGGGTGTCGAGCGACCAGTGTTCCAGCGTGTAGGCCACGACCGGATGGCTGTAGCGCCCGGCGATGTCATAGCTGGCGGCGGCCTGGAAGCTGTGACGGATGTCGTAGTCGGAAGCGGAGCGTTCCAGCTGGTACACGACGAAATTCGACGTCGCATTATCGAGCGCGTGGGACCAGGTATAGGAGCCGAGCACCTGCAGGCCTTTGGACAGCTTGCGGTCGAAGCGCACCTGGAGGGAGTTGTAGTCCGAGGCAGCGTCATTGGTGGTGACGTACAGGCCTTTGCCGTCGACAAAGTTCTGGTTGCCGTAGGTTTCCGGGTAGTACAGGTGCTGCGCGGTGAGGCGGCGGCCGGCGGAGGCGACGTAGTTCAGCGTGAGGGACTGCTTCTCGCCCAGGGCCTGCTCGACGGCGACGTTCCACTGGCCGGTGTAGGGCTGCTTGAGGTTCGGAGCAAAGGCGTAGATAGGAGCGTTGTACGGTGCGGCTGCCGATGGGGTGGGCGCAGCCTGCACCTGGGTCTGCGTGGCTGGAAACGCGGAGGTGTAGCTGGCAAACCCGGTGGTGCCGATGCCATAGTAGCCCTGCGCAGACAGCGCCAGACCACTGTCATAGAACAGGCCGCCACCGGCGCGGAGAATGGTTTCCCGGCCGGGGCTGCGATGGAGGCGATACGCCACGCCGAGCCGGGGGGCGAAGTTGTTGTAGGTGGTATTCCAGAGCGCGGTTCCCTTGGGGGCGGCCTGGGTGGTGGCGAGATCGGAGATCTGGTTGACCGTGTACGGCGTATTGCCGTTCGCGTCAGTGGGCGGCGGATTCAGATCCCAGCGAAGCCCGGCGGAGACGCTGAGGCGGTCGCTGACGCGCCACTCATCCTGGGCAAAGGCGGAGATCTGGTGCGAAAGCGCCTTCATGTTGATGTTTTGCGTGTACACATACAGGCCCGCGGGCGAGTTTCCGAGCACTGACGCCTCATCCTCATAGAAGGCGACCTCCCAAAGCGGGGGAAGCACCTCCGAGGTAACCAGGCGGCGGAAGTCCACGCCGTACTTCAGGGTGTGCCGGCCCAGGATTTGCGTGAAGGAGTCGACCACGTTGATCTGGCGCTGCCGGTTGGACTGCGGCTCGATGAGATAGTACGGGTACAGGCCGTAGAACAGGAAAAACGTCATCCAGTCGCCGTTGGACAGGCCAGGCGCGGTGCTGACATTGAGCGGTGTCGCCCCCCCGAAATTATCAAGGTGCCGGTCGGAGATGTAGTCGTTTCCTGTCAGACCGAAACGCAGCTCGTTGGCCAGCGCGTTGGTGAGCGTGCTGTTGAGGCCCAGCACGACCGTCTTCACGTTGCGTGTCGTGGCGTTTACCTGGGCAAGGTCGGTGGATTGCCGCGATGTGCTTTGGGACGGCACATCGCTGTAGCGGCCAAACAGCCGCAACCGGTCGCTCAGGGCGTGATCGATGCGGATGCTTGAGGTATCCAGGCGGCTGGGAGCCGAATACCCGGCGTTGAAGTACGCAAGACCGTTCCCGAGGTCCGCACCCGAGCTCACCGGAAAGGCGGAAAGAAAGGGCTTCAGCGCCGCGGGTGCACTGGCACGCAGCTCATTGCTCGGCACCTCATACAGCGTGGAGGCTACGGGATTGGTCAGGCGCAGGCCCTCATAGGAGAAGAAAAAGAAGGTCCTGTCACGGCCGTTGTAAAGGCCTGGAAGGCGCAGGTAACCGCCCAGGGTGCCGCCAAAGTCGTTCTGACGCTCCGGGAGCTTAACGGTGTCGAAGGCATTGCGGGCATCCAGAGCATCGTTGCGCAGGTAGTCGAAGGCGGTGCCGTGCCATTGATCGGTGCCGGAGCGGGTGCTGAAGTTGAACTGGCCGCCCGGGGTGCGGCCGTACTCGGCCGAGTAGGAGGAGGTGGCCGCACGGAACTGCTCGAGAGCATCGATGGAGACGATGCTTTGGGTAGTACCGAGTGCACTGCCCTGCGGAGTCGAGCCGGAAAAGCCAGCGCCCGGAGTGCCCGCGGTGGAGACGGTAGCCCCGGTGTTCGCGCTGATGCCGTCGATCGTGTAGTAGTTGGCCTCGGTGCGCTGGCCGTTGACGCTGATCTCGCCCGAGGAGCCGACACCCTGCGAGGGGACCACGAGCACACCGGGGGCAAGCGTGATGAGGGACTGGAAGCTGCGCCCGTTCAATGGAAGATTCTCGACAAAGCGGCGGTTTACAACGGTACTGACGGTAGCGTCGGTGGTATTGAGTTCCTGTTCGCTGCCATCCACCTGGACGGTTTCGGCAAGCGAACCGATCCCGAGCTGGATGTCGCGGGAAAGCTTGCCGGCCACAGTTACAGTGAGATCGTGCAGCTCTTCCGTTTGGAAGCCTGCGGCACTGACGCGAATGGTATAGGTGCCCGGCTCCAGGGTCGGCAACGAGTAAAGGCCGGTTCCATTGGTTCTGGTGTGAAAGGTTTGCCGCGTTTGCTGGTTGGTCATCACGACCTCAGCCCCCGGAATCGCCGACCGGGATGCATCCCTCACCACACCGGCGACCTGCGCATTCTGCGCACCGGCCACGAAAACACTACCGCCTAGAGCGACCGTTGCCGCCCTTCGCCAGGAGACCAATGGAAACCATCCTTCTGCAGCGGGAGCAAAGCTGAAGATGCGGCGGACCGCGGCCCACAGGCGACACCCATGCCACTTGGGCCAAGTGACTTGCGGTGGCACTCCCTTGTTTGCTGCTGGAAGAATCATATACGACTTCTTCGGTCGGACTTCTGTCTCATGAAGATTCCGACCGACGGAGTCTGGATTCGCGGTACAGGGCTGGGTGGAGGCAGCGGACTGCCTACCCTAAGCATGGCTTGCCTTGTCCCTCTGCCCCTGAGGTCGACGTTACCCTTCTGCCTTGAGCGCGCGGAATTCCCGCCAAACAAACGAGCCAAGGTACCAGCCATCCAGATACTTGTAGGGAAACTCCCCTGTGGTGTAGTGGCCACAGGGCAGCACCTTAACGGTGTGCCGCACGCCGGAGTCGCGAAAGCCCTGCACCGCTGCCAGGGAACCTGCTCGCGGAAACGTGAGGTCGTAGTCGGCATACACGATCAGCGTTTTTCGCTTTGCGGCCTGGCTTGTGGCGGCGAACTGGGACACATAGCTGGAAGGGCTGATGGAGCGGAAGAGCTCGCGGACGATAGCCTGGTCCAGCCCGGCATGTGCAAAGGCGGACTGGATATGACGGGTGCTTTGCCCTTCCCAAACGACATCGCCAAAGTCCGTGGAGGCGTGATTGAAGGCACAAAGGCGTAAGCGTGGATCCATGGCGGCGGCGAGGTACGCGTAGCAGCTGCCAAGCGAGGTCCCAAGGACACCGATTTGGGTGTAACCCTGCTCTTCCAGCCAATCACAGCAGGAGCGGATATCGGCAACGGCCTGGCGAGCGGCCTGGATGGTGCGACCGATGTTGGCGCTCACGGCATAGTCGGAGCGCTCGAGCTCGGCGGGGCGCCGGATGTCGTGAAACGGTTTTGACAAACGGAGGCTGGAAACGCCCCAGCGAAGAAACATCTCGCACAGTGCGTTGTGGCTGAAGGCGTCCGCGTTCCATTGCGGCAGGACGATCATTGCCTGACGAGGCTGCTGGCCGTCCCGGGCTTCGGCCTGATACCAGCGAGCGTTTCCCTGGTCATTCTGGGGGTACGGCGTGCGGACGGAGGAGGTGAACCGAAGAAAAGGTGCGCGCCGCGACTCGCCGACCTCTGCGCGGCGTTTGTGTTCGGCCGCCTGTTCCAGGGTTTCCGGCCGCACGTTGGTGGGGAAGAGCTCCGGGTGGCGTTGTTCGAGGCGGAAGTCCTTCGGCGTGTCGTAGCCAAACATCCGTTCCGGGTGCGCGACGAGCCAGCGATTCAGGGCGATCATTGCTTCCGTCGGGTCCGGGTTGCGGCGGGCAGCTTCCACAGCCAGGTCGAGACTGGTCGCCGGCCGCCCTGTCTCTTCCCCGGCTTGGGGCGAAAGGTCCGAAAGGTGGTCGAACCCCCACGCAAGCGGGCGTTCCACCCTGTTTTCGTCCCGTGTTGTCAGCGCGGTTTCCCACGTGTACATCCACTTGGCGTAGAGCCCGGAGATCATCCCTTCAGTGTAGCGGGTCTAAGCGGCGCCTTTGGTCGAAGGCCGCCCTCCAGCTGTTGCCTTGGCGCGGGAACCTACCCTCTGGCCGACTTCCAGCTTGCAGGCTTTCGGGTTCCGGCGATAATGAGGCGGTCTTCTTCTCACGAGAACACCCCCGAGAACAGGACAGCGTGTGTTCCGTTGGACGGGAATCTCACGCCCAGGATGGCGATACCCATGCAGAGAAGCCAGGTTCCTGACGAGGCAGAGCAAGCAGAGCAGCAAGGCACCGAAAGCACCATGGCGTGTGGGGCTGTAGGTCCCAATTTCGAGGGAAGGGACGCACTGGCACCTCCGCGCGAGCCTCGAATCTTTAGCCCCGTCGCCCTGCTGCAGGAGATCTGGCAAGGATTTCGCGCCCCGGGCGAGTGGACGGGACCGGCCCTGCTGCGCCTTGCGGGAGTTTTCTGCTTTGCGGCGCTGTGTTCATGGGCAGGCATTATCCTATCGCGGCAGTCCGAGGGCGTCGCGACCATTTGGCTCTCCAACGGCATCCTTTTCGGGCTGCTGATCACGCAATCTCCCCGGCGCTGGCTGCCGTATTTTGTGGCCGGCCTCACCGCGGACACGCTGGCCGACTGCGTGTACGGCGATCCTTTTGCGCTGGCCCTGGGCGTGTCGGTGGCCAACTCGGTGGAGGTGGTCACGTCCGCAGTGTTGCTGGCGCTGCTCTTCGGGGTGCCCTTCGATCTCTCGAAGCGGCGCCCTCTTTTGGGCTTTCTGGGCATTGCGGTCGGAGCTGCCACCGCCGTCACCAGTGCCCTCGGCGCCAGCTGGACACTGCTGTTTCAGGATGCCGGACCCTGGTGGCAGCTGTTTCGCACGTGGTGGCTGGGCGACATACTGGGAATGGCCGTGCTGGCCCCGCTCACCTTCGTTCTTAGCCGGCCGGCGGCGTACGCCATTCTGCGGCCAGGTGCCCTGAAGCACACCCTCCCCGTGCTCCTTGTGCCTGTTCTGGCCACCCTGGCCGTATTTACGCATGCGCGGGACCCGCTTCTGTTTTTTCTCTTCCCGCCGCTGCTGCTGGTGGCATTCCGGCTCGGGTTTCCCGGTACCGTGCTCGCCATTGTCCTGGTCACTCTGCTTGCAATCGGCCTCACGGTAAAAGGCTATGGCCCGCTTATGCTCATTCCGGGCCAACACATGATCCTGCGCCGCATCGTGGTCGCACAGATCCTGGCCGCTGTGTCCATCTTCACGATGTTTCCTGTGGCTGCTCTTCTGGAGGAGCAGGAAGCCATGAAGCACTCGTTGGCGAGCAGCGAACGGCGCTACAAGGAACTGGCAGAAACGGACGCCCTCACGGGTTTGGCGAATCGGAGAGCTTTCAACCTGCGTCTCGCCGAAGAGTGGGAGCGGGCTCTGGGCGACCACACCCCGCTCGGCCTCCTGCTCATGGATGCCGACCACTTCAAGCAGTACAACGCTCTGTTCGGCCATCTGGAAGGCGATGAATGCCTGAAGATCCTGTCTGGCGCGCTCCGGGAGGTGATCGGCGTGCCGCTCGCCATTGCGGCCCGGTACGGCGGCGAGGAGTTCGCTGTGCTTCTGCCGCACACCGATGGTGACCGGGCCAGCAGGCTGGCGGAGCGCCTTTGTCTGACTGTGGCCGGCAAACGCCTTCACATCCGACAGGTCCCCTGGGCGTGCAGACCGTCAGCATCGGCGTAACCTCGTTGATCCCCAAAATCGGCCAGCCAGCGGCTGTTCTGGTGAAGTCTGCCGACGAAGCGCTCTACGCCGCCAAGCTCCGGGGCAGAAACAGGACCGCTATGACGGGCTGTACTGGCTAAAGCTGAGTGCATCGCTATCACATTTTGTAACCACGGGAACGCAACTTCATCTAAACTGTAGCTGCTGACGCTCCGTATGCTCGCAGCGAGGAGTTCACGGTATGGCAATGAAGTGGGATAGATTCACGGTAAAGTCGGCGGAGGCCGTGCAGGGCGCGGTGGGTATGGCCTCCGAGCACGGCAACCCGGAGGTGCTGCCAGTGCACCTGATGGCAGCCTTGCTGGAAGATAAAGAGGGTGTGGTGCTGCCGGTGCTGGAAAAGGTCGGGGTACCGGTCCAGCAGCTTTTGGCGCAGATGAACAGTGCCATGGCCAAGCTGCCGAAGGTGCAGGGTGCGAGCCAGCAGCCCGGGATGGGTGCGTCGCTAAGCAAGGTGCTGGATGGTGCCTTCAAGGAGGCGGAGAACTTCAAAGACGACTACGTCTCGACCGAGCACCTGCTGCTGGCCCTGGCTGCGCAGAAGAGTGAGCCGGTTGCGCAGGCGTTGGCCGCGCAAGGTGCGGACTACAACGCCATCTTGAAGGCGTTGCAGGCTGTGCGTGGATCGCAGCGGGTGACGGATCAGAACCCGGAGGGCAAATTCCAGGCTCTGGCGAAGTATGCCAAGGACCTGACGGACCTGGCACGCCGCGGCAAGCTGGATCCGGTCATCGGGCGGGATGAAGAGATTCGGCGGGTGGTGCAGGTGCTGAGCCGCCGGACAAAGAACAATCCGGTCCTGATCGGCGAGCCCGGCGTGGGCAAGACGGCCATTGTGGAAGGGTTGGCGCGGCGCATCTTCTCGGGCGACGTGCCGGAGATTTTGCGCGACAAGCGGGTGATCTCGCTTGATCTTGGGTCGATGCTGGCAGGCGCAAAGTTCCGTGGCGAGTTCGAAGACCGGCTCAAGGCGGTGCTGAAGGAGATCGAAGAGTCCAATGGGCAAATCATCCTCTTCATCGACGAGCTTCATACGCTTGTGGGTGCGGGCGCGGCCGAGGGTGCGATCGACGCCAGCAATATGCTGAAGCCGGCGCTGGCGCGCGGGGAGTTGCGGGCAATAGGCGCGACCACGCTGAACGAGTACCGCAAGTACATCGAAAAGGACGCGGCGCTGGAGCGCCGGTTTCAGATCGTGTTCGTCGGTGAGCCCAACGTCGAGGACACCATCGCGATCCTGCGCGGGTTGCGGGAACGGTACGAGACGCACCACAAGGTACGGATCAAGGACTCGGCGATTGTGGCGGCAGCAGAGTTGAGTCACCGCTACATCTCGGACCGCTTCCTGCCGGACAAGGCAATCGACCTAGTGGACGAGGCTGCGGCGGCGTTGGCGATCCAGATCGGCAGTGTGCCGGTGGAGATCGACGACCTGGAGCGGCATGCCATCTCGCTGGAGATTGAAAAGGCCGCGCTGAGCCGCGAGAACGATGTGAACTCCCAGGAACGTTTGCAGGTGGTCGACAAAGAACTCGCCGAGATCCAGGAAAAGGCAGCAGCTTTGCGGGCCCGCTGGCAGAAGGAGCGCGGAGCGATCGGCCAGATTGCGGAGCTGAAGGAGAAGCTGGAGGCCTTGCGTTTCCAGATGACCGAGGCAACGCGCAAGGGTGATCTGCAGCGTGCGGCGGAGTTACAGTATGGCGAGATCCCTGCGGCAGAGCGGCAGTTGGCTGAGCTGACGGCAACACAGGACAGCGGCGTGGCTGCCTCCAAAGCGGGAGATGGCGTCAACCGGTTGCTCAAGGAAGAGGTTGACGAAG
>CAXTRM010000018.1:0-9112 GCA_964246625.1 uncultured Acidobacteriaceae bacterium | reverse complement strand
GAGGTCGACGAGGAAGATATAGCGAAGATCGTCTCCAAGTGGACCGGCATTCCTGTAAGCAAGATGCTGGAAGGCGAGATCCAGAAGCTGACGGAGATGGAAAGCCGTCTGCGGCAGCGTGTGGTCGGGCAGGATGAGGCGCTGACGGCGGTTGCGAATGCGATTCGCCGGTCGCGTGCCGGCCTGAGCGATCCGAAGCGGCCGATCGGCAGCTTCATCTTCCTGGGTCCCACTGGCGTGGGCAAGACGGAGACCGCGCGGGCACTGGCGGAGTTCCTGTTCGACGACGAGAACGCCATGGTGCGCATCGACATGTCGGAGTACATGGAGAAGCACGCGGTGGCTCGGCTGATCGGTGCGCCTCCGGGCTATGTCGGCTTCGACGAAGGCGGTCAGCTCACCGAGGCGGTGCGTCGCCGGCCGTATGCGGTGGTGCTGTTCGACGAGATTGAGAAGGCGCATCCGGACGTGTTCAATGTGCTGCTGCAGGTGCTCGACGATGGTCGCCTGACCGACTCGAAAGGACGCACGGTGGACTTCAAGAACACGGTGCTGATCATGACGTCCAACGTGGGCGCAGCCCAGCTGACAACGGCGTGGGCGGAAGGGGAAGAGGGCTTCGGCGAAGCGAAGGAGCGCGTGCTGGGCGAGTTGCGCAAGCAGTTCCGGCCCGAGTTCCTGAACCGTGTCGATGACATCGTGGTCTTCCATCCGCTCGGCGAGAACCAGCTGACGCACATCGTTGACCTGCGGTTGAACGACCTGCGCAAGCTGCTGACCGACCGCCGCATCACGCTGGAGCTGACCGAAGCCGCGAAGGAAGCCATCTTCCACGCGGGCTACGACCGGGCCTACGGGGCGCGGCCGCTGAAAAGGGCCATCCAGCGCATGGTGCAGGACCCACTCGCAATGCGGATTCTCGACGGGCGTGTGCTGCACGGTGACCGGGTCGTCGTGGACGTAGACGGTGTGGGTGGACTCGCGTTCACCCCACCGGATCGTATCCTGGACCTCGTCAGTGTGTAGCCGTGCCTCCATCGTGCATGTGGAAGCGTTTCCGCCGCCCTTCCCATGCACGATCACACACCTGCTTTGCGGCGCCAAACTATAAGGCTTTCGTAGCTGTTGTCTCGGGTGTACTTTTCCGCGATGGCGTCGATGAATTCTTTCGAGTAGTAGGTGTAGTCTTCGCGGAAGAAGATGAGTGTGGGAAAGCGTTTTGTCTCCCATCTTTCAATCAGTTCACCTTCACGAGATCGCGCAAAGGCCGTGCCGGGATGCCACCAAGCGGGCAAGTTGCGCGGCGAGGGTTGCTGAAGCGCCATGTAGTTGAAGTCAAGCCGGGGGCCGTAGAAGAAAGGTCCCGGGCTATGAGCGGCAACATCCCTGAGTTCCCGTTCAACCTCAATCATTCGTTGACTGACTCGCATGTTGCGAAGAGGCCCTTCTTCGATAGTGGTGAGCGGTCCGGTGTCAAAGAATCGTCCAGGACCGATAGCCCTCACCCGTTCTCGTACGACCCCTGTCTGCAGATCGGTGCCGAGCATAACGAGTAGGAAAGCAAACCCAAGTCTTCGCCAAACCGGCGTTGCTGGGGGATACCTGAAGAGAAGCAGGACATCTACAGCCACCAGAGCTGTGAACTCTACATCGCGTAACTCGCCGTTGCCCGCTACGCCGTAGATTGCCAGAAGGAGCGGAATGAAGAACAGGAGCTGCCTTGCTAGCTCCGGCCAGTGCCGACGTTTGAAATGTTGAAGCAACGGAGGGCAATGGGGAAGAAGCGGCGTTGCCAAGATCACCAGCCACAGCAGAGTCCAGCAACGCTCCAGCCTTGGCATGGCAAGAAAGCCGAACAGGCTGAAGGCGCCGCGCTCCTGGGAGGCGTCATGGTAGGTCTTCAGCAGTGCCAGCGGAGAGACGTGGGTACCAAGCATCAGGACAAGGCAGAGTACCGCACCTAAGCCGGTGATTCGTAGAAGGCCGACCCGATGCGGGGACGCTACAAACAACAGCAGCACGCATCCTGCGATGTCCACGCCCGCTATGTTTGGCTTGGCCAATGCCAAGCCTGCAAGGGAGAAGACATAAATCACTTGGACGGTCAGGGAGCCAGGGACTTCCAGGTATGCAAGGGCAGCCAGAAAAAAGACTGCAGCCAGCATGGTTGTGATGTTGTTGTACCACCAGAAGTCGAGCGGCATCATTGCGACGCCTTCAATCGCAAAGGCCGTGAGGAGACTTAAGGAGGGAGGCATGCTGAGCCTTCGGAGCAAGGCGAAGGAGCACAGAAAGGTTGAGCACGAGAAGACTGCCGCAAGGTACAGGCCCGCGTCCCAGGAAACGCCAAGAAGACGATAGGCCGCATAGATCCCCAGGTTAAACAGCGGCGGCGTGGTGGTTAAGAAATCAACATAGGGTCGCTGCCCCTGGATCTGTCGCCAGCCAATCTCAACAAGAACGTTGTAATCATAAGCGCCAAACTGCATTCGCCCGAAGTGCACGATAAAGGCAATGAAGAAGAGACAACTTGCCAGCAATGATGCAGCAGCGACCGGCAAGCTCCAACGGAAGTCGAAGTCCCGTCTCAGGTCTTTAAAGGGAGAGAAGAGAAGCCACCCAGTACCTAGAAGAAGTAGGGGCAGGTAGTTTCCTATGCCGTGTAGAAGGTCTCCCGGAACCGCACTCGCCCCGCCAGCTCTGGCCCGGGCAAAGCCAAAAAGCGCAAGGTAAGACAGCAAGAGAAGGAGCCCAAGCAGGCCGGCTGGATTGCGCCAGAGTTGCCTGCGCTCTTGGAAAGTCATGCGGGACAAGTAATCGGCCTCTTCCTACCCGCAGCGGCAGCTTGCGAGCCATCCCCTATCTTAGGGGGCGGGAGTGTGACTTCTCCAAGAGTGCCGAACCAATACGGGGTTCTTTGGAATCCAGCACTGGATGAGAGACTCTTAACTGAGCTTGATCGTGAAACAGAAGGCCATCATTATCGGCGCAGGACCAGCCGGCCTCACCGCTGCGCTCGAGTTGCTGCGCCGCACCGACATTCAACCCTTGATCCTGGAGGCCTCTGAGGAGATTGGGGGGATCTCGCGGACGATCCGTTACAAGGGCAACCGCATGGACATCGGCGGCCACCGCTTCTTTTCCAAGAGCGACCGCGTCATGCAGTGGTGGCTGGAGTTGATGCCGCCTGCAGGGGGCAGCTCCGATGCGGTTCCTGAACCCATTGAGGTGACCTACCACGGCAAACGCCGCATGGTGGAGGTGCCTGCGGTCTCTCCACAGCATCCGCCCCTACGTGGCATGGGGCCGCTCGCCCGCATTGAGGTCGACCCTGAGGCCGTCGAGAGCGGGGCTGAAGAGCGCGTGGCAGGCGGCTCGACGGAGGTTGTGATCGTGGAAGCCCCACCACCGGACGACCCCGACCACGTCATGCTGGTGCGGCCGCGGCAAAGCCGCATCTACTACCTGCGCAAGTTCTTTGAGTACCCCATCAAGCTTTCGGGCACAACGATCGCCAACCTGGGACTTGTACGCATGGCGCGCATCGGGTTCAGCTACCTAAGGGCTCGCCTTCGCCCGATCCGTCCGGAAAACAGCCTCCAGGACTTCCTCATGAACCGCTTCGGGCGTGAACTTTACCTGACCTTCTTCAAAAGCTACACCGAAAAGGTATGGGGCGTGCCCTGCGAGCAGATCTCAGCCGAGTGGGGCGCGCAGCGCATCAAGGGCTTGAGCCTGACCACGGCGCTGCGACATTTTTTGAAAAAGGCCTTTGGACGGTGGCGAAGGCCAACACGTCGCAGCCTTGACGCAGAAGATGTCGCCCAGAAGAAGACAGATACCTCCCTGATCGAGCGCTTCTTGTACCCGAAGTTCGGGCCCGGGCAGCTGTGGGAGCACGTTGCCGACAAGATCAGGGCCGGTGGCGGCGAGATTCACCTCGGCTGGACGGTGGATCAACTGCAGGTCAAAGACAACCCTGGCTTCGGGGAGCATGCCCAAGTCGTCGCGATCGACGCAGTGAACGCCCAGGGTGAACGACAGCGCTTTGCAGGCGAAGTCTTTCTTTCCACGATGCCAATGCAGGAGCTTACCCGGGCTCTCGCCCGCGGCGGGGCGACGGTTCCCGGGGAGGTGCTGGAGGTCAGTGAAGGACTGCAATACAGGGACTTCGTCACAGTGGGGGTGCTCGCGAACCGGCTCGCCGTGCGTGAACCCGATACCAAGGCCGGGGAGCTGATACGGGATACCTGGATCTACATTCAGGAGCCCGACGTCCAGCTCGGACGATTGCAGATCTTCAATAACTGGAGTCCGTACATGGTGGCCGATCCAGCCACGGTGTGGCTTGGTTTGGAGTACTTCTGTTATGCCACGGACCCGCTCTGGGCCATGCCGGATGCGGAGCTCCAGTCGTTTGCAATCGGCGAGCTCGAAAAGATCGGCATGCTTCGAGCCCAGGAGGTGCTGGACGCCCATGTGGTTCGCGTGCCAAAGACGTACCCGGCATACTTCGGCAGCTACAACCGCTTCGAAACCTTGCGTCAATGGGTAAATCGCTTCGACAATCTTTACCTTGTAGGGCGGAACGGCATGCACAAATACAACAACCAGGACCACTCCATGTTGACCGCCATGACCGTGGTAGACGGCCTTGCAGCCGGTTATGTGGACAAAGAGGCTGTGTGGGCGATCAACACCGAGCAGGAATACCACGAGGGCAAAGCCAGCGCATGAACGGCATAACGCATCGTTGCCGAACAGCGGTTCCGCGGCGCGGGCTGCTTCCGTTCCGGGTGTCGCTGTGAGGCGTTGGGTCCTGCTGGTACTGGTCCTTGCTGCCTGTTTTGCGTATGTTAACCGGTTGCGGCTGTTTGTGCGCGATCCGCTGGCCTCGGTACAGCGGGGCGGCGTAACCGAGGCTGGGGCACAGGTGTTCGTCAACTATGACGGGGACGTGCTGATTGAAAACGACAGAGCGCCAATGTACTTCAACATCGTGCAGCATGGCCAGCCCGTTGGAGCTCCGGATGTATTGAAGTGCATTCACTACCTTGTGTGCCTCGCAAACGGCTACCCCGCTCCCCAAACATCGGCGTTACCAGGCGCACAGCTCCAGTCCATGACCTCGCAGGAGGTGCGCTTTACGGACGAGGCAGGTCGCGCGGTGCGTGTGCAGCTTCGTTGAGGCCGGCCAACAGCTCGGCAACAGAATGGCGGAGCACGGGATGCCACATCTGCGGAGCGATCTCCGCGAGGGGCTGCAGCACAAAGGCGCGTTGGTGCATCTCCGGGTGCGGCAAGGTCAACGTGGGGTCGTTGACAGCCAGGCTTTCCCCGGCGGCTCCCTCGTAAAGCAACAGGTCCAGGTCGATCGGGCGTGGCCCCTTCGGGGGTAGGTCTGCCTGACGCATCCGGCCCATGGCCTGCTCTATGGAGAGGAGCTCCCGCAGCAACGGCAGCGGCTGCAGCTTTGTTTCCAGCACAAGCGCGGCGTTAAGGAAGCGGGGTTGTGCGGTGTAGCCGACCGGTGCTGTGTCATAGAACCGGGAAAGGGACAGAACCTTCCCCAAAGCGCCTATGCGTCTTACGGCTTCCCGCAGCGTGGCAGCGGAATCTCCGAATCGTGAGGCAAGGTTGGACCCGAGCGCAAGCGCCGCACGCATGCCGGCCTAAGCGGCAACCCAGGTTGCGGACGAGACCCGGACCGACTTCATGAGGGGTGTCGCGGAGGTGGTGAGCGGCATGGTGGCCATCTCCCAGGCGCTGCGGTCGCGTAGCAGCCGCTGCACAAGGGCCGTGTGCATGGCGTGACCTGCCCGTTCGGCCACGACGCGACCCCAAAGACGCCGGCCGGCCAGGGCAAGGTCGCCGATCAGGTCCAACACCTTGTGCCGCACAAACTCATCGGGAAAGCGCAGCGGACCATTCTGGATGTGTCCCGCGCCGATGATGATGGCGGACTCTTCGGAGGCGCCACGAATCAGGCCCATGTCGCGGAGCTTGGCCTCGTCTTCACGGAAACCAAAGGTGCGCGCCGGGGCGATCAGGTCTGCATAGGCACCGGTTTCCAGGTCGCCTTTGAAGCGATCGCGGCCGATCGGTGCAGGGAAGTCAATGGTGTAGTCGATGGAATACCCATCGCCCGGGTAGACGCCAATGAACTTTGCCCCGGCTCCCTCACCATCCCGTACCTCCACCGGCTTCAGGATGCGGAGATACTCACGCTTGCGACGCTGCTGTCGCAGGCCCACGGCTTGGATGGCATCCACGTAGGGCCGTGCCGAGCCGTCCAGGATCGGTACTTCCAGGTTATCGATCTCGCAGATCACGTTGTCCACGCCGAGCCCGATCAGGGCGCTCAACAGGTGTTCCGTGGTGGAGATCAGAACACCCTGCCGCATCAGGCTGGTCGCGTAGGAGACCTTCGCGACATTACGGCCTGTTGCCGTGATCTCGTAATTCTCAAGGTCGGAGCGGCGAAACACGATGCCGGAGCCTGCGGGCGCCGGGACCAGACGGAGTTGGGCGGGTGCTCCGGAGTGAAGACCTACGCCTGCAAAGCTGAGCGGCGCCTCAATCGTACATTCGAGTTGGAAGTTCGTAGACAGCGCTCAGCCTTACCTGCACAGGTTGCAACAAACCGAGACTACACCCGTCATTTCTCTCAGGGGTGTGGCGTTTTCACCACAGTTGACGGCACGGGCGCTTGCCGATCTTGGTACCTCATCGTGACTCCCGCGTCGACCTGTCGCAGGAACTGGACTGTCAGCGCCAGGGGTAAACCCACGACGTTGTAGAAGTCACCTTCGATACGGGTGACCCATCTGGCGGCGTATCCCTGTATGCCGTAGCCCCCTGCTTTGTCCAGGCAATCGCCCGATGCCAGGTACTCGCTCAGCTCCACAGGAGGGATGTCGCCAAAGGTGACCGACGTCGTTTCCACAGCGGACAGTGTTCGTCCAGGTGATACCAGAGCCAGCCCGGTGTGGACCAGGTGTGTCCTCGCGGCTAACCGACGCAGCATCTGTTCTGCTTCGTCCAGGTGTCGAGGCTTGTTGAGAACGTCGCCATCCACGGTCACGGTGGTGTCGGCGGCCAGGATGCGGTCGCCTGGGTGGCTCTTCGCGACCGCATGCGCTTTTTCAAGGGCAAGCCTGTGCACATAGATTTCCGGCAGCTCCTGCGGGCGCCGGGTCTCGTCGATGTGTGCCGGTTCTACCGCATGAACCACATGGATCTGCTGCAACAGCTCCCGCCTGCGGGGAGACGCAGAGGCCAGAATGAGCATAGGCGGTTAGTTCGGCTCCACGGCCAGCTGCATGGTCATCGTGTACGCCTCGCCCGGTTGCAGGGTAACTGCGTTTTCCGCCGCGTTGGCGGTCTCCATACAGGCGAAGTGCCGCCAACCATCTGCCGGCAGGTCAGGCAGCTTGGCGGTCAGCTCCGCGCCCGGGTTCCAGAGCACCGTCGTTCTTGAGTTGGACTTCGTGAGTTTGATCCGGCGTTGCAGCACTGGATCATGCAGGACAACAGGTGCGGTGGTGTTCAGGTACGGCCGGTCCACCTCGCCGGTGAAGCGGATGGGATCCTCTCCCTGGGTTTTGCGACGGAAGTCCTCGGTCTTATCCAGGAACTCCGTGTCCGCCAGGCCTTCCACCGAAGCCCGCTCGACCTCGCCGAGCAGCAAGTAGGCATGCAGCGCCTCTTCGATAAGAAAGGGTTTGGCGTCAGGGCCGGACGCGGCGTTGGCTGTCGCGAGCCGCAGGGTCAATGTTTCGCCCAGAACGAGATCAAGGCCCAGCTGTAGGAAGTCGTACCCCATGGCGTGTAACCGCTCATTGTGGTCCAGCGTGAGCGATAGGTGCAGGTCCTCTCCGGCCAGCGCCGCAAAGCGCAGTGTCCACGGCCAGATGCGGGCGTAGCCATGCGAGGAGGAGCCTTCTGGCGGATGCACCGGCGACGTGGCAGGGGCGCCGAACCACGGAAAGATCACCGGGACGCCGCCGCGAATGGCCTTGCCGGGCAGAAACGAGGACTGACTTGAAAGAAACAGCACCGGTGCCTGTCCGCTGGGCTGCCACTGGGTCAGGTGCGCGCCCTGCAGATACAACTCCGCGCGGCAGGTTGGCGTGTCGATGCAGGCGCGCGGCATGCCGGGGTAGGTCTCCTCGAAGCGGAGGAGATCGGCGATGGCGAAGGTCTCATTCAGCTGGTCGGCGGTCTGCATAGGTGAGCTCAAGTTTTGGGATGCGTGCTGGTTTCGGGCGGTGTAGGCAAACGTGGCTTGGTCAACTGCCATTGCAAGTGGGCGGACACCGCAGGCCACTCCGCCGCGACCATGGAGTACACGCAGGTATCGCGCAATGTGCCATTTTTGGCAAGGGTATGGGATCGCAAGATGCCGTCCAGCTTTGCCCCAAGGCGCTCAATAGCGCGGCGGCTTTGCCCGTTCAGGAAGTGGGTGCGGAACTCCACGGCGATGCACGCCAGGCGCTCAAACGCGTGCTGCAACAGAAGAAACTTCGCCTCTGTGTTGACCGCCGTCCGCTGCACCCGGGCAGCGTACCAGGTCGATCCAATCTCCACGCGCCGGTTGGTTCCGTCCACGTTCATGTAGGTGGTCATTCCAACGATCTCTCCCGTCCTGGCGTCCACCACCGTGAACGGGAGCATGGAGCCCCCTCGCTGCAACTCGAGACGCCGCTCGATCTCTGCTTGCATCGCCTCCGGTGCCGGGGCGGTCGTGTACCACAGGGCATGCAGATTTCCGTCGCACACCGCTGCCTGCAGGCCTTCCAGATGCGCCGGATCGAGCGGCAACAAATGCACATGGCTTCCACGAAGTTCGACGGATTCAACAAGGGACAGAGGCATGCTCGGGGGGTCGCCTTCTCTTCAAATCACCGCATCCGTGGTTGAGTGGAAGCTTTCAGCATCCTAAGCGAACGAGGACAAAATGACGAAGGCACTCCTGTGCGACATCGATGGAACCATGGTGCAGAGCAACTGGCTGCATGCGGAGGCCTGGCAGATCGCCTTCTCCGAGATGGGGTTGGACCTGGATCTGGACGCCATCCGCCGGCAGATCGGCAAGGGCGGTGACGAACTG
>CAXTRM010000017.1:6863-27363 GCA_964246625.1 uncultured Acidobacteriaceae bacterium | reverse complement strand
CCCCGGTACGACCAAGTGCGGATCAGCGGAGGGATCGCCCGAGAGCAGGCGGAGAACGCGCAGGCTGTGCTGGCGACGCTGGACGACGATGCGCTTTTGAAGCCGTTCCGGGAGATGGGTGGCCAGGACGCGCCGGGACGAGACATAGGAGGTTGGTACCAGTACCTGCCGGAGTACAACTGGCACACCGGTGATGCCGGCCTGGCGCCAGGGCATTGTTTTGGGCAATGGACCTCTGCGATGGCGCGCTTTGCGGCCGCGCAGCAGGACGCCGCCGCGCAACAACGCCTGCTCAGGCTACACCAGATGTTTGCGAAGGCGATTACGCCCGACTTCTTCGACATCACCCGGTACCCGGCGTATACGCTGGACAAGCTCAACATCGGCCTGCTGGATGCACACACGCTGCTTGGATCGCCTGAGGCGCTTGCGATCGCGGACAAGGTGCGGCAGTGCGCTTTGCCCAGCCTGCCACCTTCTGCCCTGGAGCGCGACATCGCCTGGCGTGAGGGGAGGGATTTTTCTTACACGTGGGATGAGAGTTACACGCTGCCGGAGAACCTGTACCTGCTCTACCAAGCGGGAGCAGGCAGCGCTTCTCTGAAGATGGCCCGGGCGTTTCTGCTGGACAGCTTCTTTGGGCCACTCGCGCGACAGCAGAATGTGCTGGGAAACCTGCATGGGTACAGCCATGTGAATGCTCTTGGCTCCGCGATGCAGGCCTTCTTTGTCGAGGGTAGCCAGACGCATCTGGAGGCAGCCGTGCACGGCTTGGACATGGTGAGTGCCCAGAGCTACGCAACGGGCGGATGGGCGCCGGATGAGCTGTTTGAGAAGCCAGGCTCCGGCAAGTTGCTGGCCAGCCTGACCGCATCGCACAACAATTTTGAGACGCCCTGCGGAACCTATGCGCTTCTGAAGGTCGCACGCTACCTGCTGCAATGGACACGCGACGGTCGCTATGGGGACCTGATGGAGCGTGTGCTGTTCAATAGCATGTTTGGCGCGTTGCCGCTGCAAGCCGATGGTCGCACGTTCTACTACGCGGATGTGAATGAGCAGGCGAGGCGGGTGTACTCCGCGCATCGCTGGCCTTGCTGTGCGGGCACCTATACGCAGGTCGCTGCGGATTATGGAATCAACACATACTTACTGGATCCGGAGCCTGAAAGCGGTGTGTGGGTGAATCTGTACCTGCCGTCGGTTGTGAGATGGCAAGCAGGCGCAGCCAGCGTGCAACTCACACAGGCAGGAGCCTACCCCTTGACGGAGCGAGTCACCCTGCAGCTGGAAAGCGACCGGGCCTGCTCGTTTGCGCTGCGTCTCCGGATGCCTGCCTGGTGCGCGACGCCCAGGATCAGCGTCAACGGGCAACAGGTCCCGGTGCGTCGGCTGCAGGGATTCGCGGAGGTGCACCGGCTTTGGCGCGATGGTGACCGGGTCGAGCTTTTCCTGCCTATGGCACTGCGCTGGGAGCCCTTTCCTTCCGACGGCGGGGCTGAGCCTCCCCTGGCAGCTTTGTGCTACGGTCCCCTTGCGTTACTGCCGGATCGCGCGGCTTCGCTGCGGCGGGAGGGCATCGGGCACATTGAGCGGACCGGAGACACGGAGTGGCAACTCCGGGGCTCTCCGCCCCTTGTTTTCCGGCCATTCTTCGCCGTGGGGGAGGGGGAGTACGCCACGTATCTGCACTCTACCTGATGCGGCGGCCGCAGGGTGCATCCAAACGTCTCGGCGCACTGCCACAAGGAGTTGTTATGAGCACCACACATGAATCTCTCGACCTTGAAGACGCTCGGCGCATTATTGCGGCGGCCACGCAAAAGGCCATCTCAATCGGCCAGCCTATGAACATCGCGGTAGTTTGCGCGGGAGGCTACCTTTTGGCCTTTGAACGCATGACCAATGCATGGCTCGGGTCGGTCGATATTGCACAGAAAAAGGCATGGACCTCGCGCGCTTTTAACATCAGCACGCAGGACCTGGGCAAGAACTCACAGTCCGGGGACCAATTCTTCGGCATCCATGCCTCCAATGATGGCAAGGTGATGATCTTTGCCGGCGGTCTTCCGATCAAGAAGGGCAACACGGTAGTGGGCGCTGTTGGCGTGTCCGGCGGTTCGGGTGAGCAGGATCAGGCAGTAGCAGAGGCCGGCGCAGCGGCGTTCACTTCATAACTAATACCTAAAGGGGCTGGCGCAGTTGGCGCGCCAGCCCCTCTTGCGACGACCTAGTCCCCTCCGCCACCACCGCCGCTGTACATGGCATCAATCTGCTGCTTGTACTTGTCCGTGATGATGCGGCGTTTCAGCTTGAGGCTTGGTGTCAGCTCACCTTCTTCGACGCTCCACTCATCCGGGACGACGGTGACCTTCTTGATGCTTTCGAAGTGGGCCAGGCCGCCGTTCACCTTTTCCGCGATGCCCTGATAGAGCTTCTGGACTTTGGGATCCTTGACCAGCTCAGGACGCCCGCTGACGGTAACGCCGTTCTGCTTGGCCCAGCTTTCCAGGTTCTTGAAGTTGGGCGAGATCAGAACACTGACGAACTTCCGATTGTCACCGATCAGGGCGGCGTGCTCGACGAGGCCGTCCGTCTTCAGCTTGCTTTCCACCGGCTGCGGGGCGATGTACTTGCCCCCGGAGGTCTTCATGAGCTCTTTCTTACGATCGGTGATGGCAAGGAAGCCGTCTTCCAGCTTGCCGATATCACCCGTTTTGAACCAGCCGTCCTCGGTGTACTCCTTTTTGGTGGCTTCGTCGTTTTGCCAATAGCCAGAAAAGACCGAGGAGCCTTTGACCTCGAGCTCGCCGTCCTGTGCGGTGCGCGCTTCCAGGTTCGGAATGACCTTGCCTACGGTGTTGGCACGGTATCCATCGAGGGTGTTGCGTGAGATGACGGGCGAAACCTCCGTCATACCGTAACCCTCCATGATGCGGATGCCGACGCTGAGGAACCAATCCGTGGTCTCCTTGCCGAGCGGGGCGCCACCGGAGACAAACAATTTCACATTGCCACCGAATGCCTCTTTCACCTTGCCGAAGACCAGGAAGTTCGCGATCTTCCAGCTAAGGGAACCGGGAGTCTTGCCCTGAGCGACCTGCTCCTTTTGCCCGGAGCCCTGCGCGAGAGCCCAGGTGAGGATCTTCTTTTGGAAGCCTTTGGCACGCCCTTCGACGGCTTGGCGCACCTTTTCAAAGACCCGGGGGACGGCAAGGAAGATCGTGGGACGCACTGCCTTCATCGCATTCGGAAGATCGTCGAACTTGGGCAGGTACGAGATTGTCGCCTCGTGGGCGTACATTGCGTAGTCCAGGTGCCGCGCCAGGGCATGGCTGAGCGGCAGGAACGAGATGGAGCTGTCGCCCTTCACGATGCCGAGGCCATCGGTCGAATGGAGCAGATTGGACGCCATGTTGTTATGCGTCAGGGTGACGCCTTTGGGGTCGCCCGTTGTGCCCGAGGTGTAGATAATGGAGGCGAGATCTTCCGGCTTCACCGACTTCATCAGGCTGTCGAAGTCCTGATCCCGTTCTTCCAGTTCAGGTGCCCGTTTCAGGAGATCCGAGAGTGGTTGGGCCCCGGTGTACTCACCCTGATCCCAAACAACGACGTGCTCAATGGTCTTGATCTGGTCTGCCGCCTTGAGCAGCTTGTCGAATTGATCCTTGCTCGACATAAAGATCGCTTTTGCACCCGAGTTATTCAGGATGAAAGCCATCTGCTCCGGGGTCAGCGTCTGGTACAAGGGCACATCCGCGGCGCCGATGGCTAGGACGGCGAAGTCCACCACGGGCCATTCCCAGCGGTTCTCTCCCACGAGGGCGACCCGGTCGCCTTTCTGAATGCCCCAGGCCTGCAATTGTTCCGCGATGGCGCGCACGCGACCGTACATCTGTTTGGAGGTGATGGGCTTCCACTCGCCTCCGTCTTTGAACTGCGCAACCGTCTCATCGCCGCGTGCTGCCACGCGCGCAAACACGTCATTGAGTGTTGAAAGCTCCAGCATCGTACTCCTAACCAAGCAGTCCCCGTTACGCAGGGCTTGCGTGCTCACGGTTTGGATGCATTCTTCGCCGATGCCTTATGTCTTGGCAAGCAGCAATCCGATCAGGGAATCTCTTCACAGCCCCGGGGACGCCGCGCTGGCGGGACTGGCAGTGGAGGCCGACCGCGGGTAATACCCTGCCCTTGTCCGAACCTGAAGCTTGCCAAAGCCCTTGCCTCTGGCTTCCACGTGGACCTGACGATAGCCGCCCTGGGAGGGTGGCTTGGTGCTCCGGTATTCAATCGTGTACTGCTGCCGAATGTTTTGGGCGACCTCCTGCGTGATGCCGTCGACCTCTTTTAAGGAGTGCGGAAAGTAGGCTTGCCCGCCCGTTTGCTGGGCCAGTTCGGTCAGGACCTGCTTGGAGTGCCGAACCTCGCTTCGGACCGTGTCTTCGCCGAAGAGCAGTCCGATGCAGTAAATTACCGGACCGTCCAGTTCCTGAATGCGGCGAATGGCCTGCTCCAGGGTAGCGCTGGACGCGTTGTCATCGCCATCCGTGACAACAAGCAGCACCTGTTTTGGGCGTTTGGCGCTCTTGGACAGGTAGTCCGCCGAGGCGATGACGGCGTCGTAAAGGGCTGTTCCGCCGCTCGACTTGATGTAGCCGAGGCCCTGCTGGAGCTTACGGATGTCATTGGTGAAGTCCTGGTCTATGTACGCTTCCGAGCTGAAGTCCACAAGAAATGCTTCGTCCTCGCGGTTGGAGAGGCGAACCAGGTCAAGGGAGGCCGCGTCGACCGCAGAGCGTTTGTCGTACATGGATCCGGAGCTATCGATCAAGATGCCCAACGACACGGGCAGGTCCTCGTGACGGAAGCCGATCACGGTTTGGGGGACGCCGTCCTCGTAGACGCGAAAAGCATCCTGGGGCAGGTCTTCGATCTCGCGGCCGGAGCCGTCAAAAACAGACGCGTCCAAGCGTACCTCGTTTGCCTCGGCCCGGAGGGTGTAACGTCCCCCTTGCTGCGAGACGACACCGGTGCCACCGGCGCTGCCCTGGGAGCCTGTTCCGTTCTGGGGGGAGAGGCCTCCTTGCGGTTTTGCCAGGGCTGCACTCGGATCAGGCAAGGGAACGGGGTCGCTGTCCACAGCTGGGGGAACCTGAGTACCGGAGGAAGTGCTGCTTTGGGTTTGCGTGCTGCCGGCCTGTGACGCCTGGCCCGAACAGGTCAGCGACAGCGCCGCGCAAACAGCCAGCACGGCAGCCGATCTGTACCAAAGAGCCTCACTGCGATGGTGCATAGTACCCCTCACGATTGTGCACTGTGAGCATAGGAAGTCCCGGCGGTGGCATCAGCCGCACATTCAACTTTCTCCAAGCCCCATTGCGCCGCCGATCGGTCGGCGTGTACCCGATGACATACTCGTTGCGCAACTCTTCACTGATGCGTTGCGCAATGTCGCTAAGATCCTGGACGTCGCGGACGACAAAAAGTCGCCCCCCGGTGGTTTCGGCGACCTCATGCAGCAGCTGGGGCCCGTTCTGCTCCTCAATGGTGGGTGCGTAGGCGTCGAAGATACCGATGGAGTAGATTTGCACCTCGCTTTCGCGAACGATGCGGTTCAACTCGCCTTCGGTATAGCGGCTACGGTTATCGCCGCCATCCGAAACAATCAGCAGGGCCTTTCGCGTGTACTTGGCATCGCGAAGTTTGTTGACGCCCAGATACATGGCATCGATCAGGGCAGTCCGGTTTTCCGGCCGTAGCATGACCATGCGCGCTTCCACATCTTCGACATCGGAGGTGTAGTCCACAAGGACGGCTGGACGGTCGTTGAAGCCGATCACGAAGAACTCGTCCTGGGGATTGCAGGTGCGGAGAAACTCACTCAGGGCTTTGCGGGCACGCACGAATTTGGACTGCATGCTTCCGCTCAGGTCAAAGACGATGCCGATCGAAAGCGGGGCATCTTCGGTGGCGAAGCTTTTGATTGTTTGCGGCAGGTTGTTGTCGAACAGAGCGAAGTTGCTGCGCTCCAGGCCGGTCACAAGCCGATTTTGAGGGTCCGTCACCGTCATGGGGACAAGGACGAGGTCGGCGTTGACCTGAATGGCTTTGCCTTGGGAGGCCGACTTCGCAGCACCAGCATCGCCGCTCGAGGCAGGGCGTGCCTCCTTCGGCGCGGCTGGCGGTGGGGGCGCCGTGTGCACCGCATCAAGGGGATTCTCCTGGGCCCGCAACGCGCAGCAGGATACCGCCAGAATGCAGCACAGCATCACCCCGAACTTCCTTCGACCGTTCCTGATCCGAACGCCCATCTGCTCTTCCTTCACCCCCGCGCGGCGGTCGACGTCTCCATACGTGCACCCTAGAGTATCCCAGCAGGTATTCGCCGTCTATTCCCCGTAAAGCGTAGGTGGTTTCGGGTTGAAGGCAGTGCTGCCCGTCTCGAGTGGTCGGTAGAAAGGCTGGCAAGGAGCGGCGGCGGCACCGAGTCGGGGATCTCTCCGTACAATGGAGACAATGGCCCGCCTGTACCCTTTCCGCGCCCTTCGCTATGACCCTGAACGGGTCAACATGGCTGACGTTGTCACGCAACCGTACGACAAGATCTCGCCGGAGATGCAGGAGCGGTATTACGGCAAGAGCCCTTATAACCTGATCCGCATCGTGCTCGGCAAGCGGCAGGCTTCCGACACCGAAGACGCCAACGTGTATACGCGGGCCGCGGACACCTACCATGCATGGCGGCGCGAAGGCATCCTGCGCGAAGAGACTGAGCCCGCCCTCTACGGCTATGCCCAAACCTATACGGTTCCCGGCACGGATGAGGTACGGGAGCGGCGTGGCTTCATCGGGCTTGGGCACCTGTACGACTATGCCGACCATGTCGTGTTTCGGCACGAGCAGACCTTTCCCAAGCACAAGTCAGACCGGCTTGCGCTGTTCAAGGCGCTGAGGGCCTACCCTGAGCAGATTTACATGCTCTACTCGGATCCGACCTTTACGGCAGAACACCTGATCTTTGACGGCCCTAGGGGTGAACCACTGCCGGCGGATCTCGAGATCACAGATGAGTACGAGGTGGTCCATCGGGTGTGGAAACTCGCCGACCCTGTTTTGATCGGCAAGGTCCTGGAGGCCATGCGTGAGAAAGAGCTCATTATCGCCGATGGGCATCATCGCTACGAGACTTCGGTGAGCTACATGCACGAGCGGGCGCGGGAGTTGGGCCTTCAGGAGGGAGACGGAGCGACTGAGCAGGCCGGGCAGAAAGAGGGTGAGTTACCGTCCCCCCTTTTCCCGGAGGCGGCCATGATGATGACCTTTGTGAACATGGACGCGCCGGGGATCACCATCTTGCCCACACATCGTGTTGTGTTCGGGCTCCCACACTTCAATGGACGACAGTTCGCCCATGAGGCTGAGGGTGCTTTCGAGGTCGAAGAGATCCCGAGCACGAAGGATGGGCACTACCCCGGGGCGCAAAGCCTTCTGCAGAGATTGGACCAGGTCCCCGGGACGGCTTTCATCGCAGCTACCCGGGACGGCGACTTTCTCCTGACTGCGAAGCCAAACCGCGCGGTTGGGGATGAGACGCAGTCTCGCCAGGCACGACTTGATGTGGTTCAGCTGCACAAACAGGTGTTTGAGACGTTACTTCACCTGGATGAGGAGGCCGTTCGCAACGGCAACCATGTGCGCTATGTGCGGGAAGCCCAGGAAGCGCTTCGTCAGGTGGGATCCGGCAACGCGGATATCGCGTTCCTCATTAAACCAGTCACCCTGGAACAGATGAAGGACATCTCGCTTCATCTTGAGGTGATGCCGCAGAAATCAACGGACTTTTATCCGAAGCTGCTGTCCGGCCTCGCAATGTATGCGCTGGATTGAGAGGCGGCACCGACGGTCAGGCCAAGCTCGGCCCTATCGTGAGATCCCTTCCAAAGGCGAACTTGCAGTAGCGTAGAGCTTTTTGGCCATCCGTCCGGCGAGAAAGGCCTCCCGTCCTGCTTCCGTGCCCTTGCGCATGGCGGATGACATCAGCACGGGATTCCGGGAGCCGGCCATAGCGGTATTGAGGAGAACGGCGTCATACCCCATCTCCATGGCGAGGGCAGCATCACTTGCCGTACCCAGACCGGCGTCTACCACAAGCGGAACGTCCGTGATGAGCTCCCGCAGCATACGAAGGGAATACGAATTCGCGATGCCGAGCCCCGTCCCGATCGGAGCGCCCAGCGGCATGATGGCGGCGGCGCCGACATCGATAAGGCGCTTGGCGAATACGATGTCATCAGTGGTGTAGGGCAGAACAGTGAAGCCTTCTTTAACCAGCACCCGCGTTGCTTCCACGGTGGCCTGCACATCCGGGTACAGTGTCGCCTGATCGCCGATCACCTCTACCTTGACCCAGTCCGAAAGACCGACCTCGCGGGCGAGGCGTGCCGCCCGGATCGCCTCCTCGGCGGTGTAGCAGCCCGCAGTGTTTGGGAGGAGGAAGTAGCGTTCCGGATCGATGAAGTCCAGAAGACTTTCCTGGGAGCGATCAAGGTTCACCCGACGCACTGCAACCGTGACCATCTCCGCGCTGGCAGCCTCGATGGCGGCCCGGGTCTCCGGGCCATCCTTATACTTTCCGGTTCCCACGATCAGTCTTGACCGGAAGTGTCTTCCAGCGATTACCAAGTCATCCGCCGTTGCGACCGAGGTCCCCAGGTCAGCCCGTTCGAGAAGCATCTCCGCCATGCGGTAAGTTTACGCTTGTTTGATACCCAAAGACACAAACGGCCCGCCCCGAAGGACGAGCCGTTATGCGGTGAACTGGTGGGATTGACTTGAGGGCATCCGACTCGGATGGGCCTCGACGGGGACATCACTGTTTCTACTGAAAACAGACCGTCAGGTCTAGAGCTCGGAGCTCTAAGCCTCAGTCACCTCACGTGTAGTAAAGCAACAACTAGAACAATCAGAATTCATAGGCTGGACCATCCTCCTTTCCCGTGTAAGTCCAATCTACGGGTATAGCTGCCAGGTGTCAACATCGGGCGGTGCCCTTCAATTCACACAACTGGGTGCATGACCTGGATGTGTTTGCGGCATCCTAAAAGGTGACCCAACTATGAAGTGGCACCATCTGCTGTTCTGCCTGTCCGCCTTGCTCTGTGAACGTTTGCACGCCCAGGATCTGCCCGTTCCCACGCGGGCTAAGACAGCTGCCGACACGGACGGATCGATCCCTTCCAGCACAGAAACCACCGTGTTCCCACACGGTGACACGACCCGTTACCTCATCTCCGGCCAGGCGAACATCATCTTTCAGGCGCATGCAGGCTTTCACTCCCCTTACGAGAGTGACAGCTCCATGCAGGCGCGTGGCGAATACAAGACTTCCCTTGTGGGCACCTTGTTTACCGGGTTTCAGCTCAATCCCAAGCCGCGCTACGCTACCGATTTCCTTTTGGACGTAGAGTCCGCAGGTGGGCGAGGCATCTCCGAAGCTCTGGGTCTGGCCGGCTTTACCAATCTCGATGTCGTTCGCAACCCTAACCTTGGATCCACGCCGTACATTGCCCGTGTTCAGCTACATCAGATCGTCGGCCTGAGTCCGACGCTGCGCCAGGGCAGCCGCACACCGTTCTCCCTTGCCACCCAGGTTCCTCAACGCCGCTTGGATCTGCGTGCGGGGCGGATGGGCTTGCCGGACGTCTTCGATCTCAACGGCCCGGCCTCGGACTCCCATCTGCAATTCATGAACTGGACTGCGGACAACAACGGCGCGTACGACTATGCGGCCGATACACGGGGTTATACCTATGCTGTGGTGGCCGAGTATGACGACCAGGACTGGTCTGCCCGCTATGCAGTTGCGCTGATGCCGACGGTGGCCAATGGGATCAACCTGGAGTGGAACCTGCGCCGAGCCCGGGGTGAAAACTACGAGCTGGAATATCGCAAGCTCCCTGTGATGCACCTGCTGACACGTCCGGGACAAGCCGACAAACCCGGCGCGGTGCGATTGACCGGCTTTGTGAACCACGGCGACATGGGCCTTTACCGTGCTGCGAACCGGGAAGCCCTGTTGCAACGTGCCGAAGGGGATCCCAGCGTTGCGCCGACGATCGCATCGCACACACACGGCACCACGGTGAAGTACGGGATCGGCCTAAACTTCGAGCAGAAACTCACCTCGGACATCCGGGCGTTTGGGCGCTTTGGCTGGAACGAAGGCCAGCACGAAAGCTTCTGCTACACCGAAGTTGACCAGACCTTTGAGGCGGGCGGCGACATGGCCGGTACCCGATGGAACCGGCCCAACGACAAGGTAGGTGTCGCCGGCATCTCCAACGCCATCAAGCACGATCATCAGCAGTACCTTGCCCTTGGCGGTCATGGTTTTCTGCTTGGGGATGGCGCCCTCAGCTACGCACGTGAGGACATCCTGGAGGCCTACTATACCGCCCACACCTGGCGAGGACTCTTCACAGCGCTCGACACGCAGCTCATCGCACACCCGGGGTATAACCAGGCCCGCGGCCCCGTGGCTGTCTTCAGCGTTCGCACACACGTCGACTTCTAATTGCCGCTCAGCAGAGCAGGACACTACACTACAATTCGGACAGAGGCAGTCCGAGATCAGAGTTTTTCACCTGGGCACGCTTTCTGTCCGGGATGAGGCAATCTCGACTCCAATCCTTCAGAAGGCAGCACATGCCCGGCAAGAACGCTCTGCTCCAACTCTCTCGCAAGATTCATCTGTACTTCGGCCTGTTTATTTCTCCTGCCCTGCTGTTCTTCGCGGTCACCGGTGCGTATCAGACGCTCGGTCTTCATGAGCCATCCAGCAATTACAAGCCGCCCACCGTCTTAGCGGAACTCGCGCAAATACACAAGAAACAGACCAACGTGACACAGGTGCGCCGCACAGGCGGTCCGGAGGGCGCGGGACGTCCGGACAGCAATCGCGTGACCGAGAAATCAACGGAGGTCGGCGCAGAGACGGAGGGAAAAGGCGGCCCGGGCGACGTTTCATCGCACGGCAAACATTCTCAGAACGGGAGTGAACGCTTCCGTGGGGCCGCATCCTCCTTCCTTACAGGGGCCGCTCAGACCCCTGGCGGACCCGCCACCGGTGGCTCAGGGCCAGGCCCGGGCGGAGGACGTCCACCCCAGACTCTCCAAGCCAAGCAAAAGCAGCATCTGCCGTTGAAGATTTTTTTCGTTGTGGTCAGCTTCGGCCTCCTCCTGAGCACGCTGACCGGGACCTATATGGCCTACAGATACGAGCGCAACAAGCTGCTAGTCACAGGACTCCTAATTGCCGGTGTCGTAATACCTCTTCTTCTGTTGCGTTTTTGACCGTTGGGCGTGCAAGCCGGCAGGTTGTTCCGCCAAAGTGCGCCCCCTATACTCACCTCATGTCGTCTGCTCTACCGTTGGAGATCGCCGTTTTCTTGCTCGGTCTGCTCCTGGGTAGCTTTCTGAATGTGTGCATCTCACGCGTGCCACGAGGCGAGAGCCTGGTACAGCCGCGGTCGCACTGTATCCACTGCGGGCAGACGATCCGCTGGTATGACAACATTCCCGTGCTCAGTTGGGTTTTGTTGCGCGCGCACTGCCGATACTGTCACGGGACGATTTCGTGGCGTTACCCCGCGGTGGAGCTGGCCACCGCTCTTTGGTTTGCGGTCGCCTTTGTTGTGAGCCGCCATGCCCTCGCGGCGGACGTGGTTGCCGGCAGTCCCGTAGGAACCAGCAAGATCTTACTCGATGGCTTGGGGATCACTATTCTGGGCTTCGCCCTCATCGGGCTCACGGTGATTGACTGGCAGACGCATACGCTCCCGGATGCGTTTACGTTGACAGGTACGGCTGTTGGCTTCCTGCTTACCTGTGTACAGGCCATGTTCTTGCCCACGGGCGCGGAAGATATTCATCTACGGCCCCGGAGCAATCTCCGCATGTCGAGTCCAGGCTCGTTTGCAGCGCGTGGCGACGTCTTTTTTACCGGGCCCGAAGCTATCGTGCTTGGCAGACTTGCAGCCATCCTGGCGGCCGCGGGCCTGCTGCTGCTCATTCGCGCGGCATACAAGGCACTCCGAGGGCGCGAGGGTATGGGCCTGGGTGATGCCAAGCTACTAGGCATGATCGCTGCATTTTTGGGCTTCGGTGACGCGTTTGTCACCTTTTTTGCAGGAATGGTCGCATGTGCACTCTATGCGATGTACCTTCTGCTGCGAGGGCGGGCCAACGCCGCAACCAAGCTACCGCTAGGCAGCTTCCTTTGCGGGGCAGGCTTACTGAACGCCCTGGTTGGGGAGGCCTTAATCACCTGGTACAGGGGCCTGCTCTAAGCAGGCATACGAATCCTGCCGGTCCTGTACGTTTCGCCCGCGATCTTAGAGTGTCCTGTGGAGTTCCTTTCACCACACGCATAGTACCGGCGGAACCTCGTGCCGGGTCCTTGCGTCATCTTGACACCTACTGCGCCCCCTCCTACCCTGAAGGTTGACGATGCGTCTTCCTTATCTGTGGCAATACATTCCGCTAGCCTTGCAAGTTCTGGTAGCCGTTGGCATGGCTGTCGGCATGGTGGCGGGCTCGTTCTTTGTCGGCAAGCACCGGCGTTCGACCAACAAGCTGGGCGCCTACGAGTGCGGCATGGACCCGATCGGTGACGCCCGTGGCCGGTTCTCGGTTCGCTTCTACATGGTCGCGATGCTTTTCATTCTTTTTGACGTGGAAGCTGTCTTCATGCTGCCCTGGGCCGTGATCTACAGGCATCTTCCAGCCATCACCGGATCTCGTCTTTTCGGCTTCTGGGAGATGCTCGTCTATCTGGGTTTTGTTGGCGTTGGGCTCTTTTATGTCTGGAAAAAGGGCATCCTTGACTTCCTGAACGATAAGGCTGACCTGTAATCCCGGCTCGTTCTTGGGGCGAGGCTCTTGGGCCGCCGTGCGACCAGAAATTTTCTAGCCCAACCTCACTGACCACCTTTTGGAGACGATCTCAATCATGCCTGAACCTACAGATCACGCAGCCGTGCCAGCGGTGCCGGACATGAAGAAGGCGGTGTTTGGTACAGATGCCGTTCAAGAGACCCTGGCATCCCACCCGATCTTTGCGGGCACACTGGCTTCCATGGCATCGCACATAGTTGACGCGAAGTGGGATCGGGAGGAGCTCACTCTTACCGTGACTCCGGAGGTCATCGTACCCGCCTGCCGTGCTGCCCAGGGTGTTGGCTACAACTTCATGGAGGATGTAACAGCCGTCGATTGGTATCCGGCCGAGCCAAGGTTCCAGATTAGCTACAGCCTACTGTCACACAGGCTGAAGCAGCGCATCCGATTGATTGCTCGCCTGTCAAGCGAGGATCCTACTATTGATTCTATTACTGGTGTCTGGCCCTCGGCCAACTTCTATGAACGCGAGATTTTTGACCTTTTTGGCGTGACGTTTGCTGGCCATCCACGCCTCACACGCATCATGATGCCCGACAACTGGAACGGACACCCGCTCCGCAAGGACTACCCCGTGGAGGGCTACCGATGAGTCCCGTAGCTGAACTTGAAGAAAACAAGGTTGATGCAAACATCAAGCCGCAGACCCTGACCACGGGTGCCACCCTTGCCCCGGTTCGCTCTGCAGCTGACTTTCTTGCGCCAGGCGCTTCCAACGCCGAGGGTCCCGTTCCCGGCGTAGAAGATGTCATCGCCAACAGCGCGCGGCATCAGCATGGCGCCGACCCGATCGCTGATCAGACCATGGTCCTCAATATGGGACCACAGCACCCATCCACACACGGCGTGCTCCGATTAGTGCTCGAGGTGGACGGCGAGACTGTTGTTTCCCTTGCTCCTGATATCGGCTATCTCCACACAGGGATTGAAAAGACCTGTGAGGCCAAGTTCTATGCCCAGGTCACGCCCCTGACCGATCGCATCGACTACCTGGCCCCTATGGCCAACAACCTGGCCTATGCACTTGCGGTTGAAAAGCTGCTGCAACTTGAGATTCCGGCTCGCGCCCAGTACATCCGTGTCCTCTTCATGGAGCTGATGCGGATTAACTCGCACCTTGTCTGGCTTGGTACGCACGCACTGGACATCGGCGCCATGACTGTCTTCCTATATTGCTTCCGGGAGCGCGAACAACTTCTCCGGATCTTTGAGGCCGTCAGCGGCCAGCGCATGATGACCTCCTATGTCCGGATTGGGGGCCTTTCCATGGAGATGCCCTTGGACCTGTACAAGTCCATCCGCGACTTCCTGGTGGAGTTCCCGTCGAAGGTCGATGAGTATGAGGGGCTGCTCACAGGCAACCCCATCTGGCAGGGTCGCCTAAAAGGCGTCGGCTATCTTTCACCCGAGGATGCAATAGCTTTGGGCGTCACCGGACCTCCCATGCGGGCTTCCGGCATCGACTTCGATGTGCGTCGCGATATGCCATACTCAAGCTACGAAAAGTTTGAGTTCAAGGTGCCTGTTTCCAACGAGTGCGACGTATGGGCGCGTTATGTTCTGCGCATGCAGGAGTTCCGCGAGTCCACAAAAATTGCTCTCCAAGCCCTTGATGGCCTGCCAGAAGGTGCGATCGTCGCCGACGCTCCGAAGATCATCCTCCCCAACCGGGAAAAGATGAAAACGGAGATGGAGTCCCTCATCCACCACTTCAAGATTGTGACAGAGGGCTTCCAGGTTCCGGCTGGTGAAGTCACAAGCTCCATTGAGGCTCCGCACGGCATGATGAATTACTACGTGGTCTCTGACGGCACAGCAAAGCCCTACCGTGTACATATGCGCAATCCGGATTTTGCGACACTGCAGGCGTTAGAGACGATGTGCAAAGGTAAGCAGATCGCCGATGTCGTTGCAGTGATCGGCTCCATTGACATCGTGCTGGGCGAGATCGACCGCTAAGGTCAGGCACTCACGGGGGCGGTGCGGGCTGCTCCGCCTCCGTTTGCTTTGGCTCCGTTATGCTGGGGTGCTGCCTGCGAGGGGCCGCTCCATGGCTGCTGCGCCGTGTCACTCTGAGACATGTCTTTTCCTCCTCGACACCTACGTGTGAGTCACTCACACTGATCGACCTAAAGTTTTCTAAGTTCTGGCCGATATCACGGCTATGCTCACGTTTTGCACCTCACCGACGCCAACCTGTCCCTCTGCATCGGTCTCTTCAGAGAGTGCACACGAGGATGAGCCCCTCGATCAAGTGCAGCAGCGAGGTGATGATCAGAGGCGCGAGCAAGCCCGGCTGGAGGCACTGCGCGCCCTGGATATCCTCGACACGCCTCCGGAGCCGGAGTTCGACGACCTCGTACAGCTCGCAGCCACACTGTGCGACGTGCCTATCTGCGTGCTCTCCTTTGTCGACGAGCACCGCCAATGGTTTAAGGCCACCGTGGGGCTGGATGCGACTGAAACGTCGCGAGAGCTCGCGTTTTGTTCGTACACCATTGAGCAGTCCGACCTGATGCTCGTTGAAGATGCGACTCGGGATGTGCGATTTGCGCAAAATCCCCTTGTGACAGGTGAGACGAACCTGCGCTTCTACGCCGGAATGCCCCTCGCGACGAGCAGCAACCATGCCCTGGGTACGCTTTGCGTCCTTGATCATGTTCCGCGCTCGCTGACAGGCGAGCAGAAGGTGGCTCTACGCATTCTTGCCAGCCAGGTCCAAGCCCGTCTGGAGCTTCGCCTGCAGCATCGCGCTTTGGCAGCAGCGCTTAGCGAAGCGCACGCGGCTAGAGCACGAGCAGAAGCTCTTGAGCATCAGTTCCAAACGTTTATGGACTCGGGTCCGTTTCTCGCCTTTGTGAAAGATGAGGATGGACGCATGCTGTACTACAACAAGCCTTTGGCAGAGCATTTTAAGGTGTCCCGCACGGCCCTCCTGAATAAGACGGACGCCGAGCTTTGGCCAGAGCCGATTGCGCAGATCTACCGGAGCCATGACATTGAGGTCCTCCGTTCTCGAAACTTACAGATCCTGCATGAGGAGACCTGTGATCCGGGCGGCATACGGTCGATCTGGCGATCGTATAAGTTTCCCTACCGCAACACCGATGGTAAGACCGTGCTCGGGGGATTCTCGCTCGAGGTGACCGAAGAACTGCTTCGGCAAAAAGAGTTAGAACGTTCGCAGGCCGAGCTTGAAACGGCAAACAAACGGCTGCAGGAACTGGCATCTTTGGATGCGCTCACAGGCCTAGCAAACCGTCGCACCTTTGACGACCATCTCCGAACAGCGTTCAGGCGCGCACGCCAGAATGGAATGCGTCTTTCTGTACTAATGCTCGATGTTGATCGATTCAAGCACCACAATGATCGTTATGGGCATTCCCATGGAGATCACGTTCTTCGTGAACTGGCAAACTGTTTACGCTCGAGTCTTCGATCGCATGATCTTGTAGCCAGGTATGGTGGGGAGGAGTTTGTTGTTCTTCTTGCAAGCACCCCGGGATCAGAAGCTGGCTATTTAGCCAACGGGCTGCTGGAAGACATCCGAAAAAGAGAGTGGCCGCTCGCCCCTGTTACGGTCAGTATTGGTGTCAGCACCCTAACGCCGGCGACCCGTGACACACAGCATCTTCTCGGCCGCGCTGACGAAGCACTCTATGCTGCCAAGTGCAATGGCCGGGACCAAGTCGTGTGCTATCTGGATGGGCTGGACGCCTCAGACCAGGTAAGTGAGATCCCGAAAGCTCCTCGTCAGAGAGGGTTGGGGAGAACGACATAGTGGTCGCTTGCTCCCCTACTCTCCCTACCGTTGTGTCTCGTTCTGACCCTGTTCTCCGTCCTCGGAGGAACCGCCCTGCTCTTCCAACTGCCGCTGCAGCTCTTCACGACGACGTTGCCGGATTTCGGCTCGCTTTTGCGCCTTCTCGTTCAGAGCCTGTTCTGCGCCCAGGAGCTCAAGGAAGGCCATCTCCGAGGCGTCGCCTTGGCGTTTCCCGGTACGTACGATACGCGTGTAGCCGCCATTCCGCTCAGCATAGCGAGGTGCCACCGTTGAGAAGAGACGGTCCACAGACTCAGGAGTCATAAGGTAGGCAAGGGCCTGGCGACGCGCATGCACACTGCCATTTTTCCCAAGAGTGATCATCTTTTCCAACAAGGGCCGCGATGCTTTGGCCTTTGTGATTGTCGTATGGATCCGATCATTCAGAACGGCACTGGTGACCAGGTTACGAAGCAGCGCCCTTCTGTGACTGGTATTTCGTCCTAATTTGAACCCGCCGTTACGATGACGCATGCATGATCTCCTTCGGCCCAGGTACGCCTGTTGGCCGGTGTGCAGTGACTACCGTTGGGGCCGCACCGCAGCAACTCGGTGCGGCCTATCATGTTAAAAGGTTTCTTGCTCCGGGGCAAGATCCAGGTCGGCATCCTCGTCCTCGTCTTCATCCTCGTCTTCATCGAACGCGGCGTAGCTCTGGGCGAGAGCCTGAGCAGGTAGCACTGAGGTCGGCCCGGGGACGGGATTGCCTTGCTCGTCTATCTTCATGCCGAGCGAGAGACCCATCTGAGCCAAGATCTCCTTGATCTCGTTCAGGCTCTTCCGGCCGAAGTTCTTCGTTTTCAACATCTCGGCTTCGGTCTTCTGAATCAACTCTCCGATTGTCGCGATGTTGGCATTTTTCAGGCAGTTGTAGCTTCGAACAGACAGCTCGAGCTCTTCAACGGAACGATTTAGATTCTCATTGCGGATAGCCGGTCCGTCATGATCCCCGTGCGCTCCGCTTTCCAACTCTTCTTCGAAGTTGATAAAGATCGTCATGTGATCTTTGAGCAGCTTAGCTGAAAGGCCAAGGGCGTCGGCGGGCTGCACCGTTCCGTTGGTCCAGATCTCAAGCGTCAGCTTGTCGTAGTCGGTAATCTGACCCAGACGTGCCGCATCCACAAGGAAGTTCACCTTGCGAACAGGCGAGTGCACCGAGTCGACCGGGATGAAGCCAAGGCCGAGATCGCCATCGAAATTCTTATCGGCGGATACATAGCCGCGACCACGCTTCAGCCGCATCTCCATGTCAATCCGACCGCCTTCTGAGACCGTGCAGATGTACACGTCAGGGTCCAGGATCTCGACGTCGGCATCGGCCTCGATCATTCCCGAGGTGACGGGGCCTGGCTGATCCACGTGAAGATATAGTGCCTTTGGTCCATCGCCGTGCAGCTTGAAGGGAATCTGCTTCAGGTTCAGGATGATGTCGGTCGCATCTTCTACAACACCAGTGATGGACTGAAACTCATGGAGCACGCCTTCGATCTTGACGGCAGTTACGGCAGCACCTTCGATCGAACTCAGCAGGGTCCGACGAAGAGCATTGCCGATCGTAGTACCGAATCCGCGCTCAAACGGCTGCGCGGAGAATTTGCCGTAGGTGTTTGTAAGAGAATCCTGCTCAACGGCAAGGCGCTTCGGCCTCTGGAAACCTCTCCAAAGCATGGGTACATCCTTTCTTCACTGCCGCACGAAGCATTCTGTGCTGCCAGCGGTACAGCGGTTAGGTGTTCGTTACAGGAGCCGCGCTCACATTCTGATTTGCTTCCAAGGAGCTTTGGAAGCGAAGGCAGTTGTGAGTCGCGGCCCTTTACCTTACTTCGAGTAAAGCTCGACGATCTGCTGCTCATTGACGGGCAACTGGATGTCCTCACGCTGCGGCAGAGCGATGACCTTGCCCGTTAACCCGTCAGGATTGGCATCGATCCAACGTACACGGCTTTGGCCGGAGATAAAGTCCTTCGCCGTTTCGAGAAGCGTCAACTTGTTCGACCGCTCGCGAATGGCAACCACGTCCCCGACTTTGCATTGATAGCTGGGGATGTTCACTTTACGGCCATTTACCGAGATGTGACCATGCCGCACGACCTGACGTGCCTGGCGACGCGAGATGGCGAAGCCCAGGCGATATGCCACGTTGTCCAGACGGGTCTCCAGCTGCTGTAACAAAAGGTCGCCGGTAACACCGGTTCTGTTGGCGGCATTTTCGTAGTAGGCACGAAATTGTGTTTCCAGCGTGAAATAGATGCGCTTGGCCTTCTGCTTTTCACGCAGTTGCAAGCCGTAACCGACCAGCTTTTTCTGCTTCTTGGACTGGCCATGCTGGCCAGGAGCGAAGTTGCGTTTCTCTACGGGGCACTTGTCCGTGAAACACTTGGGTCCCTTAAGGAAGAGCTTGACCCCGTCGCGGCGACACATGCGACAAACGGGTCCGGTATAACGAGCCATAGTCCTACTCCTTCATCGAGTGACGATTGGTTTACAGGCGAAACGCCCTTCTGTCCCAATCCTGTTGCAATTTGTTCTCTAGCTTTCCAATGGAAGCGCCACCGGAACTCTCTAAATAACCGTTAATGAACTACCAGGCATCTCCAACGCTGCGGTCCTCCCCTCTGCGGGTAAGTAAGTCCCGGGAGAGGAAGATCCTGGTTCCTTCCACAGCTTTGAACAATACCTCTTGGGGCAAAGCTCCTGCCTCAAGGAGTCCCAACTTACACGCGGCGGCGTTTGGGCGGGCGGCATCCATTGTGCGGCATGGGCGTTACATCGCGGATAGACCGAACCTCGATTCCTGCAGCGGCGAGAGCACGGATGGCGCTCTCGCGTCCGGAACCAGGACCGGCAACCCGGACATCCACCGAACGCAGGCCGTGATCCCGTGCCGCATTAGCCGCATTCACCGCAGCCTGCTGCGCCGCGAAGGGAGTTCCCTTACGCGATCCACGAAAGCCAAGCGAACCAGAGCTCTTCCAACTAAGCGTGTTGCCCTGCTGATCGGTGATGGTGACGATAGTGTTGTTAAAGCTGGCCTGGATGAATACCAGACCAAATGGAACATTTTTGCGTTCCCGCTTCTTGAACTTCTTGCCCTTGCCGGCCTTGGAGCCGGCGCTTTTCTGTGCAGTCTTCGCCATGGCTTACTTGGTCGCTTTCTTCTTGCCGGCAACCGTTCCCTTGCGGGGACCCTTGCGCGTGCGGGCATTGGTGTGGGTTCGCTGACCGCGAACCGGCAGGTTGCGGCGGTGGCGCAAACCACGGAAGCTTTGGATCTCAATCAGGCGCTTGATGTTCAGGGAGATCTCTTTGCGGAGGTCACCCTCGATACCGCCTTCCTGCTCGATGACGCCGCGAATCTTGTTGAGCTGATCCTCATCCAGCGTGGCGAGCTTGACGTAGGGATCGATGCCAGCCTTGGAGAGAATGGAAAGGGCGCGGGGGTTCCCGATGCCGTAGATATACGTAAGGGCAATGCGAGTCTGCTTGTTTCCCGGCAGATCGACACCAGCAATACGGGCCATATAGTTGCCTTTCGTTGAGCTTCCACGAGCCTTCGTCGGGGAAACGCGTTTCCGGTAAAGCGGCTGACAGCTCCCGGCACTCTGGGACGCTGCCTCCTCCAGGTTCATCGCACGCCTTAACTTCGGCGAACTCGCCCGGTGGGGCCGCATGGAACGTCCGAGCTGTTATCCCTGACGCTGCTTGTGCTTGGCGCTTGCC
>CAXTRM010000017.1:0-6853 GCA_964246625.1 uncultured Acidobacteriaceae bacterium | reverse complement strand
AGATGACCCGGACAACGCCTTTCCGATGAATGACCTTGCACTTGTCACAGATCGGCTTTACTGATGCACGAACCTTCATTCTTTGACCCTCCAGAGGTGGTCCGCTGCTCCTATTACCTTACCCGGCAAAAGCCCTCAAGGTACCCAGCAACGACTACTTATAGCGATACACGATGCGTCCACGACTCAGGTCGTAGGGGCTTAGTTCAATGGCAACGCGGTCCCCGGGGAGAATACGGATGAAGTTCTTGCGCATACGTCCAGACACATGCGCAAGAACCTGATGCTTGTTCTCGAGCTCGACCTTGAACAGCGCGTTCGGCAAGGTTTCCACAACCGTTGCCATTACTTCAATCGCATCTTCCTTCGACAAACGCTCTCCTTTAGGTCCCAGAGTTGACCTCTGGACCTACTTCACACCTACTACCTGTTCGTGGGCTTCTGACGTCTCCGCGCATCCAACAGGGCAACCGGGCACAGGGAGGCTGCGGAAGGGGCACGCACCATTTGTAAGTCTATCTCACTTGGGCGCCCTTGAGAAGGGTTCTCGATGAAGGCAGCGAAGCAGGAGATCTCCCCTTTCCGCGTTCCACCGGAAATTCCTACGCTGGATCGGATCTTGTCCTGATGTACCAGCCAGCCCAGGTAATTAGTGCAAATTGCAACGGAATCCTTGCCCACAGCACCCATCTGGGGATACCTGGAAAGCGCTCCGGATGCCGCACCATATCTTGGTGTACATCTAGAAAAGCAAAAAGCATGATGGCAAGGCCAAGCGCTGCCAGCCTCTGGCTTCTAGGGCTCAGCAGCCCGGCACCACCTGCGATCTCGGCCACTCCACTCAACCGTACCCAGAGCGTGGGGTCGCGGTAGTGTTGCGGCATGAGGTGATTGTAAGACGTGGTGTGCACAAAATGGTTGATACCGCTTGCGACGTAGAGAAAGGATTGGAGCAGTAAGCCAACGCGGTATCTTGTCACGGCAGTTCGATGCTCCATGGCGACTCCCAGCCGTTCTCGCAACAGGCCGGCGCCCTTCATCCTTATCCTAGGCTGGTCCACGTGCCCATGCTTTCCCTAGCGAAGGCATGGGTGTAGACGCCCGTTCCACCACGAGTGGGCTCTGCGGCGAATCCACTTGCCTCACGCCGGACCACCTGACCCGTTGTCGGGAATCCGGGGGGCAAAGGGAGCAGAGACGGAGGGGCGGACAGCAACGAGCAATCCGTTTCTAAGCCTCTGACCCCACAAAAGCGGTAGGGTGAGACTGGGCCAGGGCTGTTACCCTCGCTCGCATGCAGGTTCTTCGCTCGGCTGCTGTGCCACTGCTACTGTTCTGCTCCATGGCTCTTCCCCAGACCGGACGTGCCGCCAAGCTCCATATCGTCACCCTGGGCGCGGTCCGAAAGGTGCCGTACACCCCACCGGAGGCCAAGGCGGACGACAAAAGCGAGGACGCCACGACTCTCCGTATCCGGCCACTGCTCGTCGATGACAAACCTCGTGAGTGGACCGTGGGCGAGCTGCATGAGGTTACCGATCGGACCTTTGTAATTCGTCGAGCCTTTCGTATCAATGATGGCCTGCCTGGGGAGCAGGCCCATTGGACATGGCAGCCCGGTCCCTGGTTACAGGTCGACCGCTCTACAGGCCGTGTTTCTCCTGTGCACCTGCCAAATTTCGACGCCCAAATCTCTGAGGTCACCTGGTTTCGCGATTACGCGGCGTACTGCGGCCTGATCCCGTCACTAAAGGGCGGAGTTGTGGCTATCGTGGCAGAGCTCGGGGCTCACAAGGCCGTAGCGCAGCATGTTCTTGCAAACTGGCCGCTGGATCACGCCCTGCATCCTGTGTGCGCGGCCGTGCAGTGGCAAAGAACGCCCATGCGTGCCACCTTGGCCCTCACTGGCGGCTCGCCAATCACCTTCGACGTAGCGGGAACGAGTTCCCTTATCGAAGAGGGGGAGAGCGAAGAGGAGTGAAGGACGTTCCCTGAAGTCCTGATTTTGTTCCTCTCCCGTGTCTCTGCTGACTCGCAGCACCCCACATTCCCGGAGTGATGGAGTATCGTGAACAGAGCACGGACAGTCGGGCTGAGATCACGCCGTTGCGTGGCGGCCGGGGTTCGGCGGAAGATCCTCCGACGAGGAAGGGAGCAAACGGAACATGTGGAAACCGAATCAGGCTGGCAGTCAGACGCCCTCAACCCCAGAACCCGCACGCCCAGGCGCAGCCGGCACCACCAGCACGTCAAACTTTGAGGCCCCACGGCCCACAACGGCGGGCGTACCCGGAGCCACTGCGACCGGCGAACAAGCCACCATCGGCAAGAGCCTGGTCATCAAGGGTGAACTCACAGGGTCAGAGTCGCTCTATATCGATGGCAAGGTCGAGGGCGCGATCACGCTGCCCGGAAATCGCGTGACAGTAGGTCGCAATGGCCAGGTCGCAGCGAATATCTCTGCCCGTGAGATCGTGGTGCTCGGCAAGGTTCGCGGCAACTGCCAGGCCTCCGACCGCGTAGATATCCGCTCAGAAGGCTCACTCACAGGGGACGTAATCGCCGCGCGCATCTCAATCGAGGACGGAGCCTTTTTCAAAGGCGGAATCGACATCCGTAAACCAGGCACGGGCGACACCCCGAAGCCAGCCACCACTACCGAGACGAAGCCGGAACCCGTTGGCGCCCAAAGCTAGCTATCTTTCCTGCAAAGAAGAACCCCGGCTTCGGCCGGGGTTTCTTTGCCTCTTTGCCCTAACCTCTTGAGCTTCACACGACATTCACCCCTGTGTTGGCCAGCCGTTTCGTTGCATTGATCTCGTTGAATTTGTACTGAAAGTACAAGCCTCCGAAGATCAGGGTCAGCAAACCATTTAACTGCAACTCGACTCGTTCGTGCTGTTGGAAGTGAGTCAAAAGCTCACGGCGGAAGACAAATCGCGCGACGATGGCGAGCACAAAACCGATGCTCTCCAGACTTCCACCGTGCGGATGCAGAGACGGTCCTCCAAAGACGTTGAAGTTTACCGTCGACCAAACGCTTGGCAGCTTGAACAGATACAGAATGGCCACGCCTATGTAAAACAATAGAGCCGTGGAGTTACGCTCGATGCGCTTGAGCCAGCTGGCTTCCACAATGTCCCACACCACGAAAAAAACCCCACCGGTGACAACGCCCAGCAGAAGAGCCGCCCACCAGGGAAAGTCGGGAGGATCCGGGAACAGAGCTACCGGCTTGACACCCGGGACGGATATGGGTGCAGCGGCTGCGGTAGCGAGCGGAAACATCTCCAGCACGGGAACCCAGACCACGGTCCCTTCCCTTTGAACCATGTCAGTCAAACCGATATTGCCAGAAACCAGGTACTGGCGGATCTCTCCTTCGGTATAGGGTCCGAAGGTTTGTCCGCTACGCGCGATGCGATAGGTCATAAGGAAGCTGCCCGGGCTAAAGACCGCGTCTTTCCATCGCGGCGCGCGAAGACGCGCTGTGCCTGTGGTTACGAAGATAGCAAACGACTGGTTCCCTACTCTGGTTTACGCTTCCGGCTGGAGCAGAATCAAGAGACCCTCACCGGCCTCAATGATGATCTCACCCTCGACCTGCCCCTCGTTGCCGTCGAGAACAGTCGTGAGACTCACCGTGCCCTTCGGAGTCTGGATAGTCGCCGGCACGTCTCCCAGGTTCAGCAGGATCTGAAAGACGCGACCTTCGAGACCACGACAGAAACGCAGTACAGAACCCTCAGATCGCACATCAGAAACCGCGCCCGAGTGGAGAGCGGGTTCAGCCCTCCGAAGGATCAGCAGGCTTCGGTACAGGCTCAAAAGGGACTGCAGGTCGGCGCTTTGTGTCTTTGCGTTCGCAGTCGCCCAACTCGCCTGCAATGGCAGCCATGGTGTGGCTTCCGGCGTGGTAAACCCCGCATTGGGTGTGTCAAGCCAAAGCATGGGCGCGCGCTCCGGGTCACGTCCTCTGCCCTTTCCCGGCTCATTCTTTTCTGCCGGGTCCTGCACCTGCTCCGGGGCGACCGGCACATCTTCCATGCCCAGCTCATCCCCGTAGTACAGGGTTGGCGTGCCTCGGAGGGTCAACAAGAGCATTGCCGCGGCGCGTGCCTGGCGCACCCCCAACCGCGACGCCAGCCGGGGCTGATCATGGTTGCCCAGAACATAGTTCGGCCACGCGCCAGCCGGTAGCAACAACTCGTACGATTGAATAATGTTCGCGATGTGCGATGCGTTCCACTCGGTCTGGATCAGGTGAAAATTGAACGGAAGATTCGCGCCTCGAAGTTCGGGGATCTCCGGCGAGGTACCCTCCGTTCCCCCAGTCTGGGGCTCCCGGCCAAAGTAATACCGGACCAACTCCGGCAGGGGGAGGTAAATCTCACCGATCAGCACGCGGTTGGATCCTGCAACGGGTACCTGCGTAAATGGATCCACAACGCCCGAGGCCGCTTCGGTTCCCGGCAGGGTCGGTCCATAGCTGTCCAGCAACGCACGCATGGCGGCCACAATGCGGTGTGTCCCGGGTTGATCCGCGTTATACAAAGGCAGCGTTTTGGCATGGTCGTGCATGCCGGGAACGTACTCAAGGTTCACGGGATTATCACGAAACTGGTCATCCTTGATGAGTAGCCAGAGGACGTCCATGCGGAAGCCATCCACGCCCTTGTCAAGCCAGAAACGCATGGCCTCATACATGGCCGAACGCACTTCGGGGTTACGCCAATTCAGATCGGGCTGCTGCTTCAGGAAGGAATGCAGGTAGAACTGCTGTGTCGCCTCGTCCCACGTCCAACTGGGGCCGCCAAAGTGGGAAAGCCAGTTATTCGGGTACCGTTGGCTGCTCGGGCGGTTGTCATCGGGTCCAGTCGGTTCGGCCGGAGGTCGCCAAAGATACCAGTCGCGCTTTGCACTTACCGTGGAGCGTTGAGAGTCCAGAAACCAGGGGTGCTGATCGGAGGTATGGTTCGGGACAAAATCCAGGATGACGCGCAAGCCTTTTGCATGGGCTGCCGCGAGCAAAGCGTCGAAGTCTTCCATGGTGCCGAAGAGAGGATCGATCCCCGTGTAATCGGCGACATCGTAACCGAAGTCCGCCATGGGAGACGGATAGATGGGCGAAATCCAAATTGCGTCAACACCCAGCGCCTGCACGTAATCCAGGCGGGCGGTGATCCCCTGGAGGTCGCCAATACCATCTCCGTCCGAGTCCTGGAAAGACCGGGGATATATCTGATAAATCACACCGGACTGCCACCACTGGGTGCCGCTGAATTCGCTATCGGCCATGCGCGCTTGGATGCCTCAGCGTACCATCATGGCATGTCTACCGCCGCAAGTGTCAGTGCAGCTAGTAATCTTGCCACGACAGAGTTTCAGGAGCTGCTTGCGGAAGCCGAGCAGGCTCACGGTCACCTTTGCGCCGGGCAGATCCTGGGTGTGCGGATGGCCATGCTGGCGCTAAGTAGATTGGGCATTCACCAGCCGCGCAAACGTTTGCTGGCGAATGGCGAGCCCAACTCCGACCGTAAGCGTCCCGTTGTCTTCGTGGAGATCGATCGTTGTGCAACCGATGCTATCGGGGTCGTCACAGGGGCCCGCCTCGGCAAGCGTGCCCTGAAACTCCGGGACTGGGGAAAAATGGCAGCGACTTTTGTGGATCTTGACCAGAAGCTCGAAGGGGATCTGTATCGAGGTGTCCGACTGGTAGCTCGTGAATCGTCAAAGGATCGGGCCCGCGAGCTCTACCCCAACCTACCTCGGAATGAGCAGCAGATGCAGAGCTACCGTGAGCTCGATGACACAGAGCTTTTCACCGAGCAATGGGTTGCGGTCTCCATGCCAGCCCACGAGTTTCCAGGGTACAAGGGCCGTCGAGTATGTTGTGCCCGCTGCAAGGAAGGGATCAACTTCGACCGCTTCGTCGAGCAAGAAGGAAACATCCTCTGTATTCCCTGTTCCAACCCCGAGCTGGTCTACTATCGTCCCTTGTAGTGCAGCGCCGTCACATCTTCTCCCGGAGCCACCATGCAAAGGCTGAGATCACGGCCCAGGCTGCGGTGGCCAATGTGAGAGTGATGCCTAAACCCAAGCGGGGCAAAGCGAGCCAGATTGTGGCAGCAAAGGCCAACAAGCCGAAACATCCGGCCGAGGCGCCCACGGCGTGTGCGCTTGCGAGAGAGCGAGCCCGCACGGTTCCTGTAAGACCAGCTTCCTTTTTTCGTTCCTCCTCTTTCTTTTCAACAAAGCTGCTGCCAGGCGGGTAGATCCCGGGAAAGGCGAGAAACAGTCCGCCGATCGCTGGTCCGGCCCATTTTGCGGTAAGTGAGAAAAGCAGGGTGAGGGCACAGCCGAAGAGAAAGCGGGTGAGGTACTCTGACGGCTTTATCTTCCCAAGTTTGCGGAAGTCGCACCCGATACGAACCATGAGCTATCTCCGCAACCATACGGCCCAGAGGAGGCCGGCAACAACGCACCATAGGGGGAGCACGGCAGAGGCTGTGAGAAGGGCCTTGTGTTTGCCACGCATCTGGACGTAGCTCACCGCCAAGGCGAAGCATAGGTACGCTACCGCTCCAGCAAACATGGAGCGACCTTCCGACACGGTGTAGGCTACGCCCTTCTGGTGCAGAGTCAACACGAGGGTTGCGAGGGCGAGTGCGGGCGCAGCGGCTGTGATGCCTGCGAGGCTCTTGGGTTTGATGATGTCGCCCAAGATGGCGAAAAAACTTACGACCCCCCCACCGATCAACACGCGCAGAAGTAGGTCCATGCCGGTCGCCTACTCTCTTCCTGTTGTTTGACGTATGCCTTGGTCGATGAGCTTACGCGCCTTGTTTGGACC
>CAXTRM010000016.1:17896-27959 GCA_964246625.1 uncultured Acidobacteriaceae bacterium | reverse complement strand
ACCCGGGAGGAGTATCTCGTTGCCGGTCCGGCGGTTGTCGAGGTGAAAGCTCGCTACGGTCTGGAGTGGTTTGAGGAACAGCGGGAGGCCCGGCAGAAGACGCTCTTCTCCTAAGAAGGACGCTCTGCTGGGCTGCTGTGCGACACTGCATTACTTCCCACAATGCGACTTATGAGGACCGACGCTCCTGATGCATTTGTGATCGGCTGAATTCACGCGTCGTCTCCAGGTGCTGTTCCCACCTTGCCTTTACGATTGGCAGGCTGGAACCATGCGCTGTCGCAAGGAATTCGGCTTTCACGATGCGGTCTGTTCGGAAGTGCCGGAATTCGTTCCTTAGCTCACACCAAGCTGCAAGCAGGCGAAGGATTCTACATAGCCGAGCATTACCGGCCACACCACCCGTTCGGTCGTCTGTCCGCTTTCGTCCTGATAGCGAATCCGCAGCCGGGGTTTTCGACCTAATAGCGCAGCGGGAACTCTTTGGTGAGGCTCTCAACGAAGTGGAGAGCATTGAGACTCTCATCAATCAGGTGATCGAGGTGACCTTGACGGAGAATCCTTCCTCTGTCGAGGTTATCCGCTACAGCTTGCCATCGGAATAACGACACTCCCGTGTCGCTCGCAGCCTCAAGTCCTGCGCTTGCTTGTGCTGCTTGACTGCAGCTTCTTTGAAGATGTCGCTGCTCACTTCGCTAACGGCCACGAGAACACACAGCAGTCCGACGGGGTTGTGTTGACAGCGCTGGAGGCACCGCAGACGAGAATCTGACCGGCCTCGCCCTGCGCATAGTCCTCTCTGACCACATCGGCATCCCGCACGAGAATCAGCCCGACTTCCTCACCGAAGCCGAGCAAGTCTTCGCTCCCAGGAAGCCCAAGGCAGCCAAGCCGAAGGCAACCGCAGTGAAGAGGACGAATGCTCCAGCTGCGAAGCCGACAACCAAGAAAGACTCAGCCATGAAGAAGGCCGCATAGCCTCATGCACGAATCAGGCCCCGGTCCGTCCGGGGCCGCTTGTTCTTTTCGCTCGTTCCGAGGGCCGGGAGAGACCGCTTCGGTTCTTCCGGACTCTCATCCCGCTTTCATGCCGGCCCCGCTCGCCGGCTGCGCGGCAAAAGACGTTCCCTTCTGCACTTCCCCGTGGGCTGCTTCCGGCGCTCAACTCATCACAAGCGCGCCCCTGCAACAAAGTTGTGCTCTCCTCATGGAACCTTGTTGCTAGGGGCTATGGGGTGTGGGAACGTGCGCTGTTGCGAGGTGAGTCAGTTACCCTGGGCTGACCTCGCCACGGCTTCCCACGCCTCCCAAGTTGCCAACCGATCAGCATAAGCAGCGCGCACTTGAGGCAGGTTGTGGCTGTCAAGGAACAAGCAGAGGGGCGGATCCCCTGTGTCCACTAGCTTGAACATTGCGTCCACTGTTGCTCTGGGATCACCGCGTTCCATGGTCTTCATGCCTTCGAACACCTGTGTCTTGAAGTCTGCGTAGATGTCCATACCCTGGGCGAACTTGCCCGATGCTGGACCACCGAATTAGGTCGCGTAGGCACCCGGTTCCACGATCGTGACCTTGATGCCGAATGGCTTTACTTACATCGCCAGACTCTCGTGAATGGCCTCAAAGGCCCACTTCGAAGAGCAGTAATAGCCGCCCAGCGGCATCGTGACGTGACCGAGGGTACTTGAGATTCCAAGAATGTGCCCGCTGCCTTGTGCACGCAAAAAGGGAGTGCAGCCTGAACGACTGAAAGCGTCCCGAAGATGTTGGTGTTGTACATCGCGCGGACATCTTCGGCGCTCGCCTCCTCGACGGCGCCAATGAAGGGGTATCCGGCATTATTGACAACGACATCAAAACGACCGAAGTATGCCGTTGTCTCCGCAACAGCCGACTTCGCCTGCTCGGGCCGGGTAACATCGAGCTCCAGCGTCAAGACGCTCTCTCCGTGAGATTACTTCAGCGCTGCGAGGCAATCCAGATTGCGCGCCGTTGCGGCTACCTTGTCGCCGCGCTTCAAAGCCTCCTCAGCCCAAATACGTCCGAAACCTTGCGCTGAACATCAGCCCGCTTCGGTCGTGGCCTGGTTTTTCCGGTGCGTGCCAGAAGAGGAGAACACATGTCGAGCAAAGTCTGGTTTATCTCTGGGGCCTCGCGAGGCATATCAGATTCCATGACAAACCCGGGCGGGATCGATGAAGAGCACCAACAGTTCTGCAAACAACTCGATGTCCGGGTAAAGCTTGTGTTCGTCGCGTGATCTCCGGGCCTACTTCATTTGTTCCGAACGCAGATGTGGACTCCACACCCTAATTAGCGCGCGGATCAAGGAATCCGTACTAGATGTACTCAGGCTTATCCCGACTCGAATCGTGATGCGCATCTGTGTCAACCTCGGTAATCCAACCGCAACCGGGATGAATCCGTGAATTCTCTTGTTTCCGTGGCTAACAGGGGCTAAGTTCCTTGATCATCGCTGCGCATCCCGCTTCCACGCGTGTTGCGTTCCTCTACTCGCTCAGCAGGATCTTCCCACTGCTTACCTAATAGGAGCCACATGTTCACTCGACGTTACTTCCGCACTTCCATTCCTGATCTACTTCAGCTCGGGATGATCCTCATAGCTATTTCTTTAGCGAGTTCACTGGACAGTGAAGCCCAAGTTGTCGGGCAACTGGCAAACTTCAACCCAAAGAACTACGACAACGCGAAGATCATGACCGCTATTCGTCAACCTGGCTCTGATCTGGTCATCCTAGCAGCGCACCGCGGAACCCATGCTCTTGCTGGCACCACTCAGGCTGTTGGTGTGCCCGAGAATAGCCTGATGTCTATAGGTGCAGCCGCCCAAGCGGGGTGGGAAGCTATCGAGATCGATGTCAAGGTGACTCAAGACGGCGTTCCAATCCTAAGCCACGATAGCACGTGGGGTAGAGAGTGGTGCGGTCTGGGAGGCATCGGCAGGGGTACGCAGCCCTACAACCCTTTCATTCCTCCTGGAGATTTCAACAACGACGGTAAGAATCCTCTCGTCGCGGACACGGCCTTGACGGATACAAGGTCCGTCACTGGGGCGACATATCTAAGAGACAGCGTGAGTGTCACCGACAATACCACGTACCATGGCTGTACAGCACCCAAACGGTATCTCACTGGGGAGTATCCTCCTACTTTACAGAACGTGTACGACTACATTCGCTCTAACCATATTCAGATGGTCCTCGAACTCGATATTAAGGACGCCGCTACATCGAAGGCTGCTTGGCAGATTGTGCAGCAGAACAAAGACGATCGCGGCAGGTCCGCCGTCGACTGGACAATATTCAAAGTTCCTGCGATAGCCTTTTCGAACACGAATGCTTACCTCGACACCTTCGGATCAACTTACTCACAGGTGAAGTTCAATCCCGTCTTTCATACTGCTGGCATCGCACCTCCTCAAGCCGGGGGTGCAGATGTGGAGGAGGGTGACATACCTGAACCCTCGACTCAGGGCTTTGGAAGCGAATCAGCAATGAGTCTTTGGCTTCAAAACTTTAAGGAGTTCTCAAGCAGCCCCGGTCATCCTGCCCCCATTGACATCGTTGCTATCGAGGTGTCAATGAAAGAGCCTGGCAACACTCCTGATGGAGGTATTCTCGAAGGCGTCCGCACGACAGTGATTAATACCAGCAGCGGGACTATTTCTCAGTTCCATTCAGTTCCTGAGTATTATGTAGGTGGTGACCCGACGCAGGGCCAGTATTTCAGATCGAACAACGGCGTCTGCTGTTATGAGCCGCAGGAATACCTCTACAACAATAAAAATAAGCAGGGTCCATTCGGCCACCCCTACGATCACGACGATCACCGCGGAGAAATGCCTTTCCTCATCGATAGCAACTCCGCTCGAATGATCACAACGGATCGGCCCGACGCGTTCGCTCAATACCTGACGGGCCGCGGATTGCGAAACACTAACAAGTACGTTGCCGACAGCAGTACGCCGCCGGTTCTCAATTCAACTCCAATGCAGCCTCTCACCCTCACAGCGCAATCTTCCAACGCGCATCAGGGTGACAACGTTCAGCTTATTGCTTATGTTTACCCGAGCAACGCTGCCGGTCAACTGATCTTGTTGGACGGCTCCGCAAACGTCGGGACGGCGGGTCTCGACAACGGCTACGCAGTTTTCACCGTAAACTCGATCAGTAGCGGAACTCATCAGTTCACCGCCATCTATGGAGATCCCTCAACTAACGCGACAGTATCATCTAATAAGGTCAGCATCCTTGTGGCAAGTGGTAGCCCGGGAATGGCAAATGCACCCATAAGACTGATGCCCTTAGGTGCCTCGATCACTTTTGGAACGGGAAGTTCCGACCGCAACGGCTACCGTGAAGATTTGTTCCAAGGACTTGCGTCTGCGACCGGTGGGACACCGGATTTTGTCGGTCGACAACATCCCGGACCGATGGCCGACAGTGACAATGAGGGCTACCCGGGCTTCAGAATAGATCAGATTGCACCGCAGGAGAAGTGTGCGGTACCCGCGTTCAAACCCAACGTAGTGACCATCATTGCGGGAACAAATGACATACAGCAGAGCTACTCGCTGAGTACCGCACCGAACCGCTTAAGCACACTAGCCCAAAACGTTTTGTCAGACTCACCGAAGGCGATCGTGCTTGTCCTTGCGATCCCGCCTAACGCTGACTCAAGTAACCCAAGTCTGAACGCCAACACTACCGCTTTCAACAACGCCGCCAGAGATCAAATTCTCCAGCTGACCTCAAGTGGAAAACATGTAGTATTCGTTGACGCAGGTCTTACGACTGCCGATATTGGTCCTGACTACATTCCTCCAAATGACGGGGGCTACGCCAAAATCGCGGCAGCCTTCTTGAATGGAATCAGTGTAGCGATTGGAAATGGTTGGTTACAAACTCCCGACGCCGAGCAGCCGCTCGCCAATGGCTGCGCCGCTGCTGACTCGCAGACATCCGAAGACGCACGATGGGAGGATCACGGAGTGTCATTTCCGAATGGTTTTGGGAGCGGCAACAAATATCGCTTTGCAGATGTGAATAAAGACAAGCTCCCCGAATTTTTCGTGGTGAAGCCCGACCAGAGTTGGAGCTTCTACTGGAATGGCGGTCGCACTGCTACTGGTTGGACTCCGTGGGGGGCGGGTGTCACCAGGGCGGCTAGGGCAAGTGGGCTCGTCGGCAATATGCTCCGTTTTGCGGATATAGACGGCGACGGAGAACCAGACTGTATCCAGGTAGACCTTCAGGGTCATCTTGATGCATGGGTCTGGGATGACTCCCAACCTGCGGGCCAAAAGATGTGCGCCAAACGGCTCAATCCAGGCTCCTTCGATGTTCCCGATACAGGGACTATCCCTTCGGACACGACGATCACTTTTGCAGACGTGGACGGCGATGGACGACCGGACTATCTCTTAACAGACACACTTGGAGGCGTGCGCGTATGGTTCAACGAGAAGGGTCCAGACATGAGTCATTCGGGAGATGCTTCTGATGCCCAGCCCGGCCCGAGCCCACTCCACTGGATATCGGCCCCTGGCGTGCCACATTCGGCGACCTCTCCGCGACAGTTCCGGTGGGCAGATATCAACGGGGACGGAAAAGCGGACCTGATCCTGATCACCGCCGGCGGTGGTGCAAATGCCTGGTTGAACCAGAACAGCGATCCGCTCGGAGGCATACATCTCCACAACATCGGGTCGATCGCAGCGGACAAGAATGTTCCCCCCGAAGATGTTCAGTTTGTCGATGTCGGCGGCAACGGAAAAGCTGATTTTGTCCGCGTCGGATGGACCGGCGTAATGCATATCTGGTTGAATCGCTTGACCGCCGCAGATTTCTCGAAATGAGACTTGCGGAAACTTGCGCGAGCCCTCGCTTTGATCGACAGGATCGAGCGGGGGCTCACGTATCTTGGACAGCCAACCGTAGATGAGCATGGCAAAGGACGCGCGGTGCGTTTATTGAACGCACATCCCACGAGCAGACTTCCGAGACGATAATGCGGAAGTCGCGATACGGACTCTGTGGAGGCAAGGGGTGCAATCGAGCAGCTTTGCCGACAACACCCGCCCGAGAATTCAAAGCTGCTACGCTTTTGCGGCCTTCTCAACCGACAGCCGCTGAGCATTGAAACCGACTGCAGCCTGCGTCGGTTGGGGAGAGTTCCTGCGATCGTATATAGTCTTCTGCTGTGGCACTTCGGCTTGCTTGGATACCCTCTGAGCTGCCCCGCGTGTTCACCTTGTTGTAAATAGGGCGCGCTAGGATTGCGAGATGATAGCCGGCAAGAAGACGCGTGGCGCATTTCAAAGGCAAGACGGCGCTGTAGCACTGCTTGATGAACGTCGGGATCTTCTCGTGCGAGTCGTCCATTCACAAACCTTTGGAAGAAGTGAGCGACTGGGTGCATTGCTGACCTATGTCTGTGAAATGTATTTCGAAGGACGGGCCAACGAGCTCAATGAGCAGCGCATCGGGCAGGCGGTCTTCGAGCGGAAAGCCGATTACGACTCGGCCGTGGACGGTATCGTCCGTAGTCAAGCGAGTCGCCTTCGCCAGCGATTGGAGCTGTACTTCCAGGACGAAGGCGCCGCTGAGCCTTTACGGGTCAGCATCCCGCGCGGTGGCTATGTTCCTGTCTTCGACCGCACGGAGTTACTCAGACCCGTGAGCGACGAAGAGACGCGGGAACAGAGATCTCCGGCTGGCAGCGAGGCGAAGGCTGTGGCTGCACACCGAACGCCGGTGCAGCTTTTCTTGCACTGGAAGGGTTTGTTGCCCTGGGCTCTGATTCCAGTTGTTGCAGTGGCTGTTTCTCTCGTGTCTTTTCGGTACCGCAGTTCCCGGGCAGATACAGCGGGCGAAACGGTCCAGAAAAGTCCATTCTGGGGCATGGTGCTGCCCAAAAATCAGGTCACACCCGTCATTACACCAGACTCCGGACTGGTCCTTTTCCATTCCCTCACCGGTCAGAAGCTTGAACTCAAGGAGTACCTCGATGGCGGTTATCGCTCCGGCATGCGCGACGGCTCTGATGACCGGAACGACCGCGGGGCCCTTGTTCGCGATCTGGCGAATCGGCGGTACACCTCTATGGTTGACGTCGGCGCGCTGATGGCACTGAAAGATGAAGCGCGCACCTCCGGTTCGGACATCTCCGTCCATTTCGCGAGAGATGTGCGTCCCAACACGCTAAAGTCGAAGTCTGTCATCCTGCTCGGCTCGGCTATGGCAAACCCGTGGGTCGGGCTGTACGAACACAATATGAACTTCGCCCTGGAAGATGATGATCACGGGGTATTTCGCGTGATCAATAGGCACCCCAAGTCCGGCGAGCCGTCACAATGGGAATCACTGCGCAATGATGGCCAGCGGCGTGTTTTTGGAGTGGTCTCATTCATGCCAGGGCTTGAGGGGAACAGCAGTGCCCTGATTCTGGAAGGCACCACCATGTCCGGGACCGAGGCCTCGACAGACTTCATCTTCGACGAGAGCCAAATAGGGCCCTTTCTGGCCCGCGTGCGACGGAAGGACGGTAGTCTTCCGCACTTTGAACTCGTGCTTGAAACCCACAACATGGGGGCCAGCGCCGTTCAGAGTCAGACTCTCGCTTGGCGCGTGACGGACTAGACTCGCGACAAGGGGCGTCCGAGTGCGGCTTCCACCCTGGATAGCCTGAGCGTCAACCAAAAGCTTTCACCGACGCAATCTCGGCGATCCCCCTTATTCACGAGTCACTCTTCTTGGAGTCCGACCGGCTCTGATGCGTGGCTGTATCGTGACACAACCAATCCATTAGGAGTCGAAGAATGAAAGACTTACCTTCTTTAACAGTTGAGCACCGGTGAAATGCTTTGCAAGCGGTTTCACTGCTTGGTACTTCTGGCTTGCTTCCAAAACAAGTAGAAGAAGGCTGGGATGAACTCAGTAAAAAGTTTGGACCTGTTGTGCATGGTGAGCCGGAGAGCCCTGAAAAACCCCGCCTGCCAATTAGATTCTGTCGTCCGATTGGGAAAGTCGTGGCTTCTCCCAGCGCTCTGTTTCAGCGCGTTCTCTGCTCTTCCGGCTATGGCGCAGTTCACTGCAAATGTACAAGGTGTCGTCACCGATCCAACCAATGCCGCCGTTCCGGGCGCCACCATTCAGATCGAAAACCTTGACACTGGCGCGAAGCAGAGTGTGACCTCCACTGGTTCAGGCAACTACCGTTTCAGCACTCTGGCTCCCGGGCGAGACAACCTTACAGAGCAAGCTTCAGGTTTAGGGACGAAGAACGTCGACACCCGTGTCACCACGGAGCAGACCGCAGCTATCGATCTGCAGCTTTCGACGGGGGCCGTGTCGGAACAGGTGAACGTCAACTCCGCTGTCGGCCCATTGCTAAACCCGGACGAAACGCGCCTGCAGGTCACGGTTGAGAAGGCCCAGGTTGACGAACTGCCTCTGCAAAACCGGAACATCTACTCCATCGTTACCATCGCTCCCGGTGTAACCGGGTTTGTGGACGCCGGTTCGAGCGACAACTTTGTGAACGAAAACCGGGTTCAGGCGAGCGCGAATGGGCACTTCTCGGGCGGCAACGAATACCTGCTCGACGGTTTCTCGATTAGCAGCGCGATTACAGGCGGCACGGCAAACGTTGCGCCTAACCCGGATTCGGTGCAGGAAGCAGCGCTGCAAACCAACAACTTCTCCGTCGAGCACGGGCAGGGCAGTTCCATTCAGGTAGAGTTGACCACCCTATCGGGAGCAAACGCGTTTCACGGGTCGGTTAACTACTTGTATACCGACAACAACCTTAGGCGCTTTGGATACTTCCAGAAGGTCTACAACCCATTCCGCCGACACGACGTCTCCGTTGCCGCGGGCGGCCCGATCCTTAAGGACCGGCTTTTCTTTTTCGGCTCCACTGAGATCAAACGTCGCCTGGTACCTGCCGGCACGGGCACGCAGACCGCGGAGACCGCTGCCTTTGTCGCATACGGGAAGACGATCAACCCGAACGGAGTGGGAGTCGCCCTGCTTTCGCAATATCCGGCTCTGCTGGTAAACATGACCACGGTGCAGACGGCAGGCCAATTCCTGGGCTGTACCAACGGAGTGACAACCAACACCGGCAACGTCGGATGCTCGGTCCCGTTCATAGTCACGGGGCAGAATCCGCGCGCAACGCCCGACAACGGGCAGCAATACAACTTCCGATTCGATTACTCGACACGCAGCGGCAAGGACAAGGCGTATGTCAACTACTACAACACGAGCAATGACGCCGCAGTCATCCTGAACCGTCCCGGTTTTGACGTGCACACGACACTGACCAACTTCTTTCTATCTGCGAACTACACTCACGTTTTCGGACAAAGCTTTGTCAATCAGGCGAGCTTCGCCTCTTACGGAATCAAGGGCAACCAAGCCCAAGGCGGCAACTACACCGTCCCGACAATCAACATCAGCCAGATCAACTCTTCTCTGGGCGTCGTGAACGGGCCGGGCATTTTCCAGCAGGCAGACTATTCTTTCCGGGACGTCGCGAACTACGTGCGAGGCAAGCACAACTTTCGCATTGGCGGCGTCGTGCGATACGAGAACGACAAGGCAAACTTCGGCCTGAGGCGTGCGCGGCCGGTTTACCAGTTCCAGACCGTGGCGGAGCTACTCACGGACAATCCCCTGACTCAGACGAATGTGACGTTCGATCCCCTGACCGGGGCACAGAAACTGAACCGGTTCGGCGGCCAGGACGTGATCTACGGCCTTTTCGTGAACGACGACTACAAGATCACACCCCACCTGCTGCTCAGCTTCGGTCTCCGGTATGACGATTTCGGAAACGTGAACCCGTACGGCTTTCCCACGTACACCCAAACCGCCAACGTCGTGCTCGGTCCCGGGAACGATACCCTGACCCGGATTGCCGGCGCACATGCAGTGATCAAGGCGGGAGGACCTTACAACGGCAGGCGCGCACACAACTGGTCTCCCCGGGGAAGCTTCGCCTTTTCGCCGACCCAAACCACCTCGATACGCGGCGG
>CAXTRM010000016.1:17182-17880 GCA_964246625.1 uncultured Acidobacteriaceae bacterium | reverse complement strand
ACCTTAACACCACAAGCGCAAACCCATTCGGCTTCCGGCTCCCGGCCTTCACGGCGACAGGCGTCGATGCGCGTGGAGGTATCCCGGGCGCGAACCTTTTGGCTAACGCGATCGATCCGGACCTTAAGCTGCCAAAGACCCTCATCTACGTTGTGGGAGTCGAGCAACAGGTGAGTAAGTCTGCCGTCTTCGGCCTGAACTACAGCGGCTCCTATCTGTCCGATCAGCTGGTAGGTCCAAACCTGAATCGCGCTCCCGGCTCGTTGAATATCGCCACGAACGTGAAGACGCTGCCGAACACCAGCTTTGGCGACATCGACCTGATCTATAACGGCGGCTACGGCCACTATGACGCATTGATCGCCACCGTCAGGCAGAGCCGAGCCGACTGGCTGTCCTATGAGGCTTCGTACACCTGGTCACACTCGCGAGACATTGGCGTCGGCGGCAACATCCGGACGAATCTTACCTATGGTCAGGACGACTATCCGGATCCAACGAACATCGGCCGTTATTATGCGAACTCGTCCTTCGATACTAGAAACCGCATTACTGTTGCAGGCTCTGTCAAGTCGCCCTTCCATCACACGGGTCTTCAGCAGGTCTTGCTCGACGGATTTGAACTGAGTTCCATTGCAGTCGGCCAGAGCGGTCAGCCCTTCAGCGTCTTCAACAGCAACGCGTACCGAGTGGTGAAT
>CAXTRM010000016.1:16053-17172 GCA_964246625.1 uncultured Acidobacteriaceae bacterium | reverse complement strand
ACTATGCGTTCCCGAATGCTCCCGTGGTCAACTACGCGCGCCACCGCACCAAGCAAGAATATGTCAGCGGGTTGTTTGCGGCGTCGGAGTTCACCGCGCCGCCGGTGGGCGTCTTCGTGCAGGGCACTGAGACCAGAAATCACTATCGAAATCCAGCACTGCTGAACATCGACGCGAGTGTTATTAAGCAGTTCGCTTACGTTCGAGGCGACCATTCCTTCCGGCTGAAGCTCCGGGGCGATTTCTACAATGTGATCAACCGGACCAACCTTACAGGGGTCACCAGCGACCTGGCCTCGTCGGCCTTCGGACGCTCAACGAACAACTATCAACCGCGGACGATTCAACTGGGCGCACGCTTCGAGTTCTAGCGCAGGCTTTCCAGAGGAGCTCGCCGGAGGGCACATCCACTCAGGGCGGTGGGTTGCGCGCCTGTCGGGTAGGTGTGCCTTACTTTCGCACCGCCGAAGAACTCCGTTGCGCTTAACTCGGACAAACCCGGCATGGCGATCCGGCGTTGCAACTCTTCAGGAAGGCTATGATGTGCGATCTTACCCGCAGGCAATTTCTGTACTCCGGAATGGGTGCGCTCTGCTCGGCAACGGCTCCGGAGGTGCCAGTGCTTGCTTCGGCGCGCATAACTGCGACGAAGCTGGCGGAACCGGAGTTCCGCATGCTGCCGCTCGGCCACGTGCGCCCGGCTGGCTGGCTGCAGCAACAGCTCAGGATCCAGGCAAACGGTCTTTCCGGACACCTGGACGAGTTCTGGCCCGATGTTGGTGCAAACAGCGGCTGGTTGGGCGGCTCCGGTGAGAACTGGGAGCGCGGCCCGTATTTTGTTGACGGCCTGCTGGCATTGGCCTTCCTCCTCGACGATGCTCCGCTTAGGGCCAAAGTCATGAGGTTCATCGACTGGACACTCGACCATCAGGCACCGAACGGCATGATAGGTCCGGCTGGAAATGACGACTGGTGGCCGCGCATGGTCATGGTTAAAGTCTTGATGCAGTACCACGACGCTACGGAAGACCCGCGCGTCGTTCCGGTGCTGACGCGCTACTTCCAGCACCAGCTTGCGTCGCTTCCGTCGCGCCCGTTGATCGATTGGGGCAAGTACCG
>CAXTRM010000016.1:7535-16043 GCA_964246625.1 uncultured Acidobacteriaceae bacterium | reverse complement strand
AACAACAGGGGTATGACTGGATCGCCGCCTTCCGTAACTTCAAACACACTGGCGTAACGTCGCGCGCCGTGATCGAGGAGGCCGCCGTGCGCGGCGACAAGCAGGAGCGCATGGAGACGCATGGCGTCAACAATGGCCAGGCGCTCAAAATTGCAGCAATGCGGTATCTGGTTTCCGGAAACAGGCGCGAGGAACTCGAGAATTTCCGCCGGCAGCTATCCACGCTGGACCGCTATCACGGCATGCCGAACGGCATGTTCACCTGCGACGAGCACTTCGCAGGTCTGGAAGCCACCCATGGCACGGAGCTCTGCACGGTTGTCGAGACGCTCTACTCGCTGGAAGTCGCGCTCGCCACGTTCGGCGATCCCCTCATCGCGGATCGTATTGAGACCGTCACCTTCAACGCTCTGCCCGGCACGTTTGACGATGCGATGTGGGCTCATCAGTACGACCAGCAGGTGAACCAAGTCCAGGCCAGCCTAAACAGCAAGCCCTGGACGACGAACGGCCCCGAATCGAACCTGTACGGGCTTGAGCCGAATTTCGGCTGCTGCACCGCGAACTTCCACCAGGGCTGGCCGAAGCTTGCATTGAGCCTATGGATGCGCTCAGCAGACGGCGGCCTCGCGGCCTGCGTCTATGCTCCCTGCCACGTCGAATCAGCCGTTGCGACGGGCGCCGTTCGTCTTTCCATAGAAACGGAGTACCCCTTTCGGCAGGACGTTCGCATTACCGTCGATCCGGAGCATGCGGGCCGCTTTCCCATCCGGCTTCGAATCCCTGCATGGGCCACCGGTGCGTCGATCCGCCTCAACGGCGAGGCACAATCTGTGCCGGTTCAGCCCGGGACGTTTGTACCGATCCTTCGCCACTGGAAGGCCGGAGACGTGCTCGATCTCCACTTCCCAATGGTTCCCAAGGTGTCGCGGTGGAACAATGATGCGGTCGCAATCACGCGCGGTCCGCTGCTGTTCTCCTACAGCCCGGGCCAGAGCTGGGTGAAGCTGCGGGATCGCGGTCCCACCGCGGATTGGCAGGTGTTCCCTCTGCGGCCCTGGAACTATGCACTGCGAGTCGACGAATCATCGGCCGCAGAGCTTTCCGTTACGGAGGACGCCATCGGTTCACACCCATTTGCGGAGGAAGGCACGCCGGTTCGCATACGAGTGAAGGGCCGGCAACTCGACACATGGCGCTCGGAAGATGGCGTGGCCGCACCCGTTCCCAGGGGGTCTCAGGTCAGCAGCAATCCGGAAGAGATGCTCGAACTAATCCCATACGCTGCAGCAAAGTTGCGTGTCACCATCTTTCCGCAACTCACGCAAGACGCGACCCCACCGGGCGGCAATTTAAGGAGTGGAGTGTGACAAACGAATCACGTTCTACCGTTGCAGGCAGCGGCGCTCCACAGGCAGGTGCAAGCGAGAGGCACCTATCGGAAAGAAGCTTAGCGCAACTCGGTAGCCATATCGGCGTGCCATCGTACCGTCGCGAGGTGCTGCGTCCAAGAATCGTTCACTTGGGCGTCGGGGCCTTTCACCGCGCGCATCAGGCTGTTTACCTAGATGATCTTCTTCAAAAAGGCATCGTGACGGACTGGGGCGAGTATGGCATGGGCGTTCTGCCGCAGGACAAGGCCATGCGGGATGCCCTGAGCGGCCAGGATTACTTGTACACCGTTGTGGAGCGCAGTGCGGAGCGGCAGTCCGCTCGCGTCGTCGGTTCCATCACCGGCTTTCAACTCGCGCCGCCGGACCCGCGTGCCGCAGTGGAACGGCTTGCTGGCGAGGAGGTGTCCATCGTCTCGCTCACCATTACCGAAGGCGGCTACTTCTTGCACGAGGGCAGTGGCGAGTTCGATTCAGCGCATGCCCTGATTCAGCAAGATGCCGCTTCGCCGGAATTGCCCATCACTTCGCTCGGCTTTCTCACTGCTGCGCTCAAGCTGCGGCGCGATAGGAAGATTGCGCCGTTCACGGTGTTGTCGTGCGACAACCTGCAGGGGAACGGACACATTGCGCGCCGTGTCGTTCTTGGGCTTGCGCAGATGCAGGATGAGGCGCTCGCGCGCTGGATCGGCGAGCATGTCGCCTTCCCAAACAGCATGGTGGACCGTATCACGCCGGCAACGACAGACGACGATCGCGCCGATCTGCTGCAGCGTTTCGGAGTACGCGATGCATGGCCGGTTGTCACGGAGCCGTTCCGGCAATGGGTCATCGAGGACACCTTCTGCAATCAGAGACCGCCCTGGGAAGAGGTTGGGGCGCAGATGGTCACGGATGTCTTGCCGTATGAATTGATGAAGATCCGCCTGTTGAACGCCAGCCACATGGCGATCGCTTACCTTGGTGCGCTCGCCGGCTACGTCTTCGTGCACGATGTGGTGAACGATCCTAATTTCGCAGCGTTCGTGTCAGCGTTCATGGAAGAAGTGACATTGGTGGTGCCGCGAATACCGGGCGTGCAAATCCCGGAGTACAAGCGGACGCTGCAGGTCCGCTTCGGAAACCCAACGATCAAAGACCGCGTAGCCCGGCTTTGTTCCGAAGGTTCGGCCAAGATGCCGAAGTGGGTGCTGCCGTCGGTCGTCGAACTCGCGGCGGAGCGCCGTACGACGCGCCTACTAACGCTGGTAATCGCCGCATGGATGCGGTACCTGCAATCGGGCGTGAATGAACAAGGCACCGCGATCGAAGTGGTGGATGCACGTGCGGACGAACTGAAGCGTGTAGCGCGGGCAAGCGGAAGCGATCCACGGCCCTTTCTGTCAATGACATCACTTTTTGGCAACCCACTCTTTCAGAGCGACGACTTCGTGCGGGCGGTGCAGGATGCGTACGGAGCCCTAGTGAGCGCCGGTGCCAGGCAAACGATTCGGCTGTACACGGAAGCCGCCCAAAAGGAAACCGCCTCATGACGCAGACGCAACGCCTTTCCGAAAAGCTCGGCATGCACCCGCAACTCGCCATCGGCTTTTTGGGCCTGCTACTCTTCATGGTCGGCGACGGCGTGGAGTCCGGCTTCTTGTCGCCCTTCCTCCTCGACCTCCACTTCAGCGAGAGCAGGATCGCGCTTGCCTTCACGTTGTACGGCGCCAGTGCAGCGCTTGCCTCCTGGTTGAGTGGTGTTCTTTCGGACCTGGTCGGCCCGAAGAAGGTCATGTGGGCAGGTTTGCTTATCTGGCTTTCGTTCGAAATTCCGTTCCTTACGTTGGGTATCGCTGGCCGCAGCTTTGCCATCATCCTAGTGAGTTATTCGATTCGCGGCCTGGGATACCCACTCTTTGCGTTCGGATTTCTGGTGTGGGTCACCGCGGTCACGCCGGAACGTTATCTGGCCACGTCCGTCGGCTGGTTCTGGTTTGCCCGGAGCGGTGGACTGCCCACTCTCGGATCGCTCTTTGCAAGCTTTTCCATAGCGCGCTACGGAGCTTACCGTACGCTGTGGTATTCCGTGGTCTTCGTGGTCATTGGAGGGCTGCTGACTTTGCTAGGTGTGCGCGAAGAGCGCGGGGCGATGCCTCTGCACACGGGGCAAGACCATCCGCTTCGCATCCTGTTCTCAGGCATCTCGGTCATCTGGCGGGTACCGAAGGTGGGGCTGGGCGGCATCGTAGCGATTGTCACTACCACTTCAGAATTTGGCTTTCTCCTCTTTCTGCCAATCTTTTACGTGCGCACCGTCGGCTTCACACTGCCTCAGTGGCTGCAGATTCTCACGATCATGTTCGCGACGAACATCTTCTTCAACTTGCTGTGGGGATGGGTCGGTGACAAGATCGGTTGGCGGACCATAGTCACGGTCATCGGTGCGTGCGGTTGCGCGGCCGCTGCATTGGGCCTCTATTACGTACCGCATGTGTTCGGGGCCAACTATAGGTATGTAACGCTTGCAAGCATGGCCTACGGAGCGACCCTCGCTGGCTTTGTGCCGCTCGGCGCGATTATGGCTACGCTTGCACCGCAGTCTCGCGGCGCGGCGCTCTCAGTGTTCAATCTTGGATCGGGTGTCAGCATCTGGCTAGGGCCCGCCATCGCCGGCATCTTTCTGCCGCGCATCGGTGTGGGCGGCGTGATGTGGATCTTTGCAGGCATGTACCTCATTGCTGCCTCAATCTGCCCGTTTCTGAAGCCAGATGGCGTGGAACTCATGCCAAGTTCATCGCCTACGGTACTTGGGCCACAAACATGAAAGTCTGGCTCGTGAAGAATGCGTCTGATCACCACAGTCTGAACTTCCGGTGGTCTGAAGGACATGAGGTGGTCCCTAAAGTGAGTCCTCTCCGGGAACTTTCTGTGCTTTCTCCTGTGTCTGCGGTTTTCTACACACTGACTGGCCATGGCGCAACGCGGTCGTCCGAGTGCGGAGGGAACATGAAGCGTAAACACCTACCCGGAGTGCCCCTGAACGCCGACCCTGCTGATATGCTCCGCATCATCTTTCAAGGCAAATGGCGGTTGAGTGTTCTTCAGGTGATGATCGCTGGCCCGGTGCGGCTCAGTTCACTTACAAGATGATGAACCCCTACATGGAGCGGCGCATGGGAAGGCAGGAGGTAAGCTACCCACCCGTTGCTGGAGCCAGTGCTGCGCCGGAGGTTGGGCGTACCGTTGTTCCAAGAGCAATTGCTGCGCATCGCCATGGTCATCGCGAACTTCACCGGAGGCGAGGCCGAAGAATTAAGGGGCGTGCACTCGGCAGCCGCCGTTCCCAGGAAAAATGCGCGCCCTCGAAGCCAAACTCCGTTCCGGCATGGACGCTAATGGCGTCGGGAAGGAAGCGCAGAAAGAGATCATCCTCGCGATCAGTTCATTCGCGCTGTACGGCTTTCCTGAGAGCCATAGCGCCAGCTTCGCGCTTATCGCTTACGCTTCGGCGTGGCTGAAGTCGACTACCTGCCGGTGTTCACCGCCGCCATCCTGAAGAACCAGCCTATGGGCTTTTACAGCGCCGCTGTACTGGTCAAAGACGCGCAGCGTTACGGTCTCCGTATTCGCCCCGTGGACGTGACCTGCTCGGACTGGAACTGCACGCTTGAGAAGGAAGAGAACGGAGGCTACGCGCTCCGGCTCGGACTGCGCTATGTGCATGGCTTGCGCAGTGCAACCGCTACCCAGCTAGAACAGGCACGCGCGGCGGAACCGTTCCACAGCATCGAGGAGCTTGCGCGTCGCGTACCCGCGCTCTCGCAAGCCGAACTGACGATCCTAGCCGAGATCGGCGCCATGAATGCGCTCGGCTCCGGCCTGCATCGGGCGCGATGCCCTGTGGCAGGTTGAGCGGGCTGTACGACAGTCGGGAGCGCTTTTCGTAAGAGCGGATCAGGAAGAAGAATGCCCGTCACCACTCGAAGCGATGAATCCGACCGAACGAAGGGTCGCCGACTATGCCGGGACGGGCGTCACGGTGGGCCGTCATCCGATGGCGCACTGCTGAGGCGAACTCCGCCGCATGCGGGTGTTTCCCGCAAGCTACCTGCGCAACACGCGACACGGCACGCAGGTACGAAGCGCCGGCTGTGTCATAGCTCGTCAGCGGCCCGGCGCGGCGCACGGTTCATCTTTCTCTCGTTGGAAGACGAGACCGGCATCGCGAACGCCATCATCGACCCCGAGCTCTATGAGCAGAACCGCAACCTTGTCACCTACGGCAAGATTCTTCTGATTGAGGGCATGCTCCAGAACATCGACAAAGTTGTTCACGTGCGCATGCAACGGATCACGGAACTGACCATCGACACACAACTCAGCCTCAAGTCTCACGACTTGCACTAGGAGACCGTATGTGCGCTCAGATGAGTTCGCCCGGAGACAAGGATCCACCCCGGGAATGGTGGTTCGAGAATGCTCATCGCATAGCTGCTTTCCGACTCAGGACGTTGAAGTACATGGGTGTTAACGTGACGACGGTACGGGAGCAGATCGAGACTCTGTTGAATTCGTTCGCGTCGTATGGGAAGAGATCGAGCGGCATGTTCGCCCAGGAGATGAGAAACCATAATGAAGTCCAGCCGGGGTAACCGGCTCTCCACTGCTTTGACCTGCCCGCACTGCGCGACCCCGATAGACACGCGCAGCTTCCATCTCGCTCCAACAGATACTTCTAAGCTCGTCTGCCCCAAACGGGCATGTGGACGCGAATTCCCGTGGCGCGCACAGAACAAAGGGAAGCTCTGGCCGGAGCATAGGGCTTACAGCGTCCTTCGGTAGATCAGACTGCCTGAGGCAACCCGTCGTGCTTACTTCCCACAATGCGACTTATGAGGACCGACGCTCCTGATGCACTTTTGATCGTCTGATTTCGCGCGTCGTCTCCATGTGCTGTTCCCACCTTGCCTTTAAGACCGGCAGGCTGGAGCCATGCGCTGTCGCAAGGAATTCGGCTTTCACGATGCGGTCTGTTCGGAAGTGCCGGAATTCGTTCCTTAGCTCACACCAAGCTGCAAGCAGGCGAAGGATTCTACATAGCCGAGCATTACCGGCCACACCACCCGTTCGGTCATCTGTGCGCTTTCGTTCTGATAGCGAATCCGCAGTTTCCGTCCGGCACGAATCCAGGAACGAGTCCTTGCCAGGTCAAGCCCATCCTTGACAGGTGCATGGTTTTCGGGTGCTCCTAACGTGGTTTCGGTGACGAAGGTGCGGAGATCGTGAGGGACCGCCATCGTGATCTTCGAGAGAAGGTCGCGTGCCGCATTCGCCAAAGCGGGATCACCGCGTTCAGAGACCCACTGCGCGCCAAGGACCGCCGCCTCAAGCTCTTCAGGGGTCAGCATTAGAGGTGGCATGTCATATCGTCGGTCAAGGACGTACCGATACCAGCCTCGCCGCGAATCGGAACACCTTGTCGGATGAGATCAGCGATATCGCGATAAACCGAACGCGCCGAGACGCCTAACTCTCGCGCCAGGGCTTCCACCGTGAAAGGACGGCGGGAGCGCCGCAGGATCTGAATCAGGCGAAAAAGTCGGTCAGCGCGACGCACGTAGAACCATGCTGACACAACGCTGTCAGGACGATTGTCTTACCGTCATCCTGAGCGCTTAGAGACTCAAGCCAGAGGGACCACACATGAATCTAGTTTCGATCCGTATCATCACCCACGATGTAGAGCGATTGACGAGCTTCTACGAAGTCGTAAGCGCGGCCTCCGCGACTCGTTACACACCCGACTTCGCAGAACTGGTTACGCCAAAGGGCACCCTTGCAATCGGCGGCACAAGCACCCTGAATGCCTTTGGTGCTGAGAAGGAGCTGCAACCCGAGCACAACCGAAGCGTCATCATCGAGTTTCTTGTGAGCGACGTGGACGCAGACTTCGCGCAGCTGAAGGACCATCACCTGCCTTTCTACAATCACCTACGACGATGCCTTGAGCAATCGCTCCATGCTCTTCCGCGACCCTGACGGCAATCTGGTCAACCTGTTTACGCCGGTGACTCCGGAGGCGATCAAGAAGTTCGGCCTATAGGGACGACCGGCATCTGACCTCAGGATTGAGTTTGAGAAACGCCGTTGTCGGAAGTAAATCTCCTCACAAAACATCGCTCCCCTTAACCCGTACATAGGTTTCCTATGCAGCCCACTCTTTTCGACGTGGGCCGTGCGCAGCTCCCGCCCCGTGTTCTCGTGTTTGCCTCTGGTGTGAATGAAGCGCGCGAGATCCGGGGCTTTTCTCTTGCGCGCATCCCGGTAGGCTTTTCTGCCGGTCACGTGCGAGGAGAAGCGATAGCGGAGCTGCAACGGTCCGAGCTCCCAATCTTCGCCGACAGCGGGGCGTTCTCGGAAGTAGCCCTGACAGCTGCAGGTCTGGTGGTTGTCCGCCCCATCTCCCATCAGGGTTGGAGCAAGCGGCTTTCCCTTTATCAACTGCTTGCGGAGCGGCACGGTTCCAATCTCAGCGTCGTGGTGCCCGACCGCGTTGCAGATCAGGAGCACACGCTCGTCCTGCTGGCACGGTACCGGCAACAGCTTGAAAGGCTGGCTGGAACGGGGGCGAGGCTGCTTATCCCTGTGCAGGCAGGTGCGCTCACACCGGAGATCTTCTTCCAGCTCGCTTTGGACGTCGCCGGCGTGCCAATGTCTCCGGCACTCCCCATGAAGAAGGCCGCTATGTCGCATGGGAACGTCCTCGCGTTCCTTCAAGAAGTCCGGCCGGCGCACGTTCACCTGCTCGGGATGGGCTTTGAGCGAGAGCGGGCCAAGCGATTGGTTCGTCTGCTCCTGAACAGCTTCGGAGCGTTGACCATCAGTCTTGATTCCAACCGGCTGCGTGCGGTCGCTGGCCACTCCAGGCCGATGACTGCGCAGGAGAAAACATATCAAGCCACTCCCATCAGTAGCCTGTACGGCGAGGTGGAGCATCCGGCCTTGGCGGGATCTCGGGCTCACCTCGACTACACCGAAGCAATCGCCTTCCCTTCGATGTGGGCGGGGGCTCCAGAGCTTGACCGTATCGCGAGTGAGGCTTGTCTCGCGCATCCGGAAGAGTTCCTTGCCGATC